>JAAFKJ010000001.1 GCA_021399395.1 Candidatus Heimdallarchaeota archaeon | reverse complement strand
TTTGGAAGTTTTTCCTATAGATAGTACTTGTGGGAACTGTGACATACCAGGATAATTTGGAAATCTCTCTTGCTTGTTCTTCTGTCCCCCCAAAACAATGCATTAGAACATCTTCTGCACCCTTTTGCTTAAGTAATTCAATAGCTCTGGTTTCAGCACCTCTCGAGTGAATTACTATTGGTTTGTCATTTTCTTGAGCAAAATCGATAAGAATGTTGAAAAATTTCTCTTGTTCAGCTCTTAGTTCTTGTTCCTTTATCCAATGAAAATCTAAACCTATCTCCCCTATTGCAACTATGCTTGATTCATGTTCTTTGAAGAAACTAGTAAATTCATTGAACTTTTTATTTGTGATTTTAGTAGGTTCTATTCCTATTGTTAAGAAAATACTTTCAAATTCAGCTGTTTCTAAACCAAATTCATAATGATCGGGGTCGGTTGCACTATTGATAATTACATCTACTTTGTTTTTGGATGATGCAGCTACAATTTCTTTTATCTCTTCCATTGTGAACCATTCAGGTACAAGATGGCAATGTGCATCTGCATATGCTATCTTCGAATCATCCTCACTTAGCTTTACTGCATCAGAATGCAAACTCATACAATCACTCAGGGATAAGTTTAGAGTTGAACTCTTTTAACATATCAATTCCTCTTATTTCTCTATCAAAAGCTTCAATGGTTGTAATTTGATCCAGAGGAAAAGCTGACTTAATATAGTCGATATTTTTTTGATGTTCATTATGTCGGTGCATACAATACGGACAATCACTGTTTTGGGGATTTATCATATTAACAACAGAGAACTTATGTGGTATGAGATGTTGATTGAGTTCTTCAGCTAATCTTTCTGTTTCAAAAACACTCATCATTGTTGGAATAAGAACTTTAACGAATTGAGTTTTTGTTTCATCCATTAGCTTATCTCTAGCAATTAGAACTTTCTCTTTCATTGCTTCTAACGTTTCTACAGTTCTATCTTTTTCTTGGTCACCACCAAAAAGAGATTTCATCATCGTCATTGCATTAGAAAGGAAAGTTTTCATCTTAAGCATTCTACCCAAAAACGAATCTAAAAATTCAGGGATATTGAGTAATCTTAGTGTATGTCCTGTTGGAGCTGTATCCAAAACTATTGTGTCGTAGCTGTCATCTTCTGCATACTCAAGTATTTTTCCAAAGGCTAGGGCTTCATCCATTCCAGGCGGGGGTATTGATTGTAAATCCTGTCCTAAGCCTTGCTGTAATTCACTTAAACCAGGTATAGCTCCAAATTGTGGGAATTGATCTGTTCCCATAGGTTGACCAATAGCTTTTGAGAATTCTTCACCTGCTGTAGCTGGATTAATTTCAAGAGCAAATAAATCTCCTACAACCCCCTTAACTTTTGTAATCTCACCGCTGGAAAAATCCATCTCAAAAGAATCTGAAACACTATGCGCAGGATCTGTTGAGATGATAAGAACTCTTCGTCCATGTTCTGCTAAAGCTATAGCTAGAGACGAAGCGACGCTTGTTTTGCCTACTCCTCCTTTTCCACCTACTAAAAGGTACTTTAAATCCATCTCAAGAATATCTTTTAATGACATCAAACTCAATTTGATTAAGTAATATTTAAAGTATTTTTATCATGCTGTCATCATCTTAAATGAACTAAGAATCAGTGCGAACATACCTATGGAACAAAATATTACTGGAGTTTTTATAGGAAAAAAAGGATGAACTTACGATGACCCAAGTCTTGCGAGTGGAATGTGTAGAAGTATCCTATCATCCAGTATTGAGCAAGCTTTGTCATCAAGTCAAAAATCTCTATAATCGCGCAAATTTTCTCATCAAAACCTCCCTCAAACAGAAGAACAAACTATTATTCTATTATGACCTGAATACGCTCCTCAAACCAGATATGTGGGGAAAAGAGTTAAACGAGGGTTGTTCAGATCTGCTCGAGGACACTTGATTAATGCTGATGTTAATGCAGCATACAACATTTTAGTTAAAAGCGATCCGAAAGCCTTACCCAAGCGTAAGGTGAACGGGGTAGGAGGATATGTGATGTATCCGCTCAGAGTGAGTATAGAACAGTTGCATGTTTCTATATGCTGACCTCTAAGAAAGATATTAAACTTTCTTGTTATTATGACAAGATGACAAAACCACATCATGAGATTTGTTAAAGAAAAGATTACCTTCTCTTCTTGGTCTTCTTCTTAATCTGTTTTTTGCTCTGTTGAGTTGAGGTGGCTTTCTTCTTAACTACTTTTACTTTGGTCTTTTTGACGTCCTTAGGTCGTTTAAGTACAAAGAGATCAAACAAGACAATGGCACCTAGAGCTCCAGCAATTATGATACTGTAATATAGGATATTCAACCATAATTCTGCATCAATAACTTCAAGGCTTTCTGGTTTGATAGAAAGGATAACAAATCTCTGAGATTGCGCATGATATTCAGTACCGTTTATGTCAACATAAACAATATCTGTTGGCTCTATCGTAAAATTACCTTCAACTAATGGTTTGAAATAGTAAAAATAGTAAGTTGTTGCATTTACCTCCACAATAACCCATTTCTGTTGAGTAACATTTAAACTAGAAATTGCCCAATCTCCAAAATCGGGATCAACTGAAGTCAAATTGTAAGCTGTTGCATTACCAATGTTTTTGAGAGTTACATTGACTCTAATCCAAACATCCTCATCAGGATTGACGGTAGTTGCATTTACGGTTTTTGCAATATCAAGGATAGGTCTCTGTAGAAAAGAATCGTTTATTGGACTTGTTTTAGGTAAAACATCAGTGTTGAGTGTGCTTTTTTCCTGTTCTGTATTAGCAAACACTGAATTATGATGGGAAGATTGAGTTAAAGCTAAACTAGCAAATAGAGCTATCGTAATATATACTGCAAGTTTTGTTTTGATTCTTAGCTGCATAGATTCCTTAATCCTTAGATTTCTAAACATGCTCTATACAGCCAACTTAAATATTTTGCTCTTCTGTATCTTTTGTCTGTGAAGCTAATATTATCTCATGATATAACTAGCAAATATTTAAAAAAAACCAGTTCTTAGTAGAAGGATATGACTGTTAAGATTATATGTGATACAAGCGCAGATTTGAATTTTCCTAATGATATGACTTTATATGACAAATATAATGTTCAATGGGTTCCCATGCAAATTATGTTTGGTACAGAAGAGTATAAAGAATTAGAAACCCTCAAAACTTCCGAATTCTATTCCAAACTAACTCAAACAACTGAACATCCTACTACATCACAATCAACCCAAGCAGATTTATTAAAAGCATATGAAACACATGGAAAGAAGCACGATCAGATTATTTCTATGCATATATCGGGTGAAATTAGCGGTGCAGTTGCGAGTGCAAGAATGGCTAAGAAAATGTACGATCGTACTAATCCAGATGGAGCTGAAATCATTATCTATGATACAAGATCAGCAAGCACTCCTTTCGGATTGATGGTATTAAAGGCTGCCAGCTTGGCAAAACAAGGTTTGACTGCTGAAGACATTGTTAAGAAATTGGATGAGTGGAGAGTAAATGATTGCTTTTTCTACTTCTCAGTTGGAGACTTAAGATGGTTATTTGATGGTGGAAGGTTAAGTAGAGCAAAATACTATCTGGGATCACTTCTTTCAAAGACTCCTATACTTCATTTAGACGATGGAAAAATTGTGGCTCTAAAAAGTGTAACTGGGGTTGATAATGCTGTTGATAACATTTTAGAAATGCTGCTAGAGGATTTAGGTGAAGAAGACCTAAGTAAACTCACACTTCATTTTACTCAAGCTGCATTAAAGTCTGAAGCAGAAGCTTATGCTAAGAAGATAAAAGAGAAATATCCAGAATTAAATATTGGTGATATATTTACCATTGGTGGTGTTATAACATCACATACTGGTCCAGGAACAATTGTTCTGATTATGACCAGAAATCTGGAATATTAATATGTTTTCAAGCAAAGTTTAAATTTATCTCTTTTTCTCTTTCCTTTAGGTTTCAAACATGACTATTAAAATTATGACTGATAGTGCTGCCGATCTTTCACCCGAAATGCTGAAAAAATACGAGATTTCCCTCGTACCTACTGTAATTAGATTTGGCGATCAAATATATTATGAGGGCGTGGATATAGATATCGAGCAATATTACGAAAAGTTTTTTGCTTCTGACAAACTTCCACAAACTGCTAACCCTACTTTACATCACCAGTATGAACTTTTTGAAAAACTAGGTAAGGAAGCAGATGAAGTACTGAATATAGTAATTTCATCTGGAATATCGGGGTCCTTCAACACAGCAATTAATGCTAGAAGAATGTATGAAAAACGAGTTGAAAACCCAGCAAAAATTCATATCTATGATTCACAATTGGCTACTTTTGGGATTGGATTGTTAGCTATCATGGCATCAGAGCTAGCAAAAGAAGGAAAAACAGCTGAAGAAATTATTGTAAAACTTGATGAATATAAAGACAAACTAGAAGTTGGTTTTACAGTTCCAGATTTGATCTATTTGCACAAAGGAGGGCGATTGAGTAAGTCAAAGTATTGGATAGCAAAATTAGCTGACATGAAACCTGTCATATGCTTCATCGATGGTAAAATGGAAGTCGAGAAAACTGTTAGAGGACATCGTAATGCAGTTATTGAATCTTTCAGGATAGCATATGAAAAAACTGGAAAACCAGAAAAATTCAATGCTTATATAATGCATGCAAATAACATAGAATCTGCTAATTATTTGAAAGAATATATTGAAAACGAAATCAGACCAAAAGATTGTAATATAGCAATAAATGACCTTGGAATGACTATAGTGACACATACTGGACCTGGATGCATAGGTATCTGTTTAGATACACACTACAAATTTCTAAGATGAGGATATGATACAATGACCTACGAAGCTTTACTCTTTGATTTAGATGGAACTTTGATATATTTTGAACCAAACTTATTTATCAAAACATATTTGGGAGCAGCTGCAAAATTCTTTATTGATTTGATTCCCAATCCTGATTCTTTTTATCAAGAATTGTTAAACTCAACAGATGTTATGGAGAATGGTGATAACGAAACAACTACAACATTAGAAGACTTTTTACAAGATTTTTGTCCAAAATTTGATGTTGAGTGCAACAAGATAACCGAAAGATTTCTCGAATTCTATCAAACTGGATACAATGTAATTCAACCACTGATAAGTCAAATGGACGGAGCGAAAGAGTTACTCTTGAACTTGAAAAAGCATCATCCTGAAACAAAAATAATACTTGCAACAAACCCTGTTTTTCCATTTGTTGCAGTTCAGAAAAGGATGATGTGGGGGGATATTTCTGAGGATTTCTTTGATCTTATTACTCATGCTGAAAATAGTTATTATTGTAAGAATAACAAGTATTATTGGTTGAACATAGCTGAAGATATGGGAATAAATCCAAAAAATTCCCTAATGATCGGGAACGATGCTTTCCGTGATCTACATGCAAAGAAATATGGTTATGAGACCTTCTTGATTGAAACAGCTGCAGAAAATGAAGAAACAATTACTGAGGAAACCGAACCAGATTTCAGAGGCTCGCTATATGATTTGAATGATTTGTTAACAACTTGAGAACCAGAAATGGTAAGTTATTTAAACGTCCTAGTTACTTGAGGTTGAAAACGAATGTCCATCTTACCTCCAGAAGCATCAATTGTATTTGCATACATGGCATTACTGTACAATGCAAGCGTATCAGGAAAATTAATTTATGAATCGTTTGCTAAACCCAATTTAAACAAACAAGCTTGGAATCTGAGTTCAGCTGGGGTGATGTTAACAGGTACGGTTCTGATTTTTCTATGGTTTAATTTATCTTTGTCAACTGAATTTATCTGGGGGGCAATAGTAGGATGTTTTCTACTCTTTATTAACAATCTAATTGTTACTATTCTTTCATTGAAAGGAAAAATTGAAGCTACAAGATGGGGGAAAATAATAAATGTCTTATTCACAATTCTTGCATTACAAGCAAGTATGCTTCTACTTAATTTTGTAGAAGCTCAAACAGCATTCATCCTTCCAAAAGCTCTGGAATGGTTTATGATAATTCCATCTATAGGATTTGCATCTTTCGAAGCTTTTCTCTATGGCGCTGTAGGTTATTTCTATCCTGTCTTGATTCTTATTCCATTTGCTGTTCCAATTAAATTAAAGAAGCAACCAACTAAAGTTGCTGAGAAAAAGAAGAAACCACAGAAGAAAATTGTTGAATCCGAAAAAGAATCACAAAAGAAGGAGACAAAAATAGAAGAAAAACCCAAAAAGAGTGTTTTTACAGAAGAGATTGATCAAATTAAGCAAGAAAAACCACCTATTTTACCTCAAATTAAAGTCTTTCTAGATAATGGTGCTAAAGGAATTTATGCAATGGGCATCATATTACTAATTGTTTTTACTCTTCTGAATATTGGAACAATGGCTTCTTTTGGAGAGTTCACATCAAAAGATTACAACCCTGTATATCCAGAAAGAAATGATTTTGAATTCGGTGTTTCTCTGAAAACAGTTACTTATCAGCAATCTCTACCAGACAATTATCTTGAAGAATTTCAAAAAGAATTAGATTTATTGATAGATCTGAATGTAACAACTGTTAGAATGGACATCAAATCTGAATTACTCTATGATCATAGTACAGAATTACAGGGGATAACAGACGAGCTAAAAGCAAATGGCTTTAAGATCATGTTATCAACCTATGGATATGGATTCCCAACTTGGAATTATCAACAGGTTAATTTTACAGATTATATCGCCGAAATTGAAAATCAAGCAATTGAAATAATACAATTATGTGATCCTGAATTTCTGTTAATTTATCCTGAACCTTATGGTTTCTCATCAGCATATGTTAGAAATATTCCAAGCCCAGATGGGTGGGCAGATGCTATAGAAGATACAGTCTCAGTAATACACTCCTATTCAAATGATACTGAAATCGGAGTGAACCTCTCATATAATGATTTCAGTCTGCTTAATCACACAGTAAGTGTATTTGAGTCTATTTGGAAAAATACTACAGTAGATTTTGTGGGAATTGATTATTACATCATCCATGCCCGTGAACTAGATCTAACACCATTTCTAGACCAAACTACACCATCAACCAAAGAGTTGTGGATATGTGAATTTGGTATTTCAGCGGTAATGTACGGAGAAAGGATACAAGCTGGAGCACTAGCTAATTTGCTAGAACTTGTTTTAAATCAGACAGTGTTCAAAGGTTTTGTATATTTCTCATTGCAAGATGATTTATCTGGAGGAAACTCTCTGGGTTTAGTATCAGCTACAGGGCATAAAAGGCTCTCATTTTACAAATATAACGAGATAATTGAAACAGTTATAGAATGAGATAAAGAAGAACCACCTCAATTCGCCCATCAGCTGTCATTTCGACTTGATCCGAGACCGTTGTTTAATCATTGATGATTCTTCAAATAGAAATTGCTTGAATTTAGTATAAAGGTTTCTGTAAAGAACTAAAATGAGATGCAATTAATTCATCTTCTTTTACTATATCATTGCTCGGACCATAGAAATGTAACCTTCGACTTCACTTTTTGCTGTTCGAACAAATTCTAGCAATTGGTCAATATTTCCTTCTGATGCACTAATTTGTGTTTCTTCAAGTTTCTTCATAGAATCTTCGAAGAATATTAGAGCTTCGTCAAATTGCTCACTATCAAATAGAAAAATCCCTTCAGTTTCAAAAGCAAGAGCTTCGTAAAAGGATCTTTGAGCAGTCATATTATTTATTAGTGATTCGCTTTTGATACTTGTTAAAAGTCCTAAAGCAATATCTATGATATCTACAGCTTGATTGAATAATTCACTTGCTTCTTTAGGTTTATCTTGTCTCTTATACATTTCATTAGCTTCTGCTTCATATTGACTAGCTTCTGTTATTCTGGAGAGTGCTAAATACAAACGTTGTTCCATAAAATTAGCGCAGATAGCACTTGCTCTAATGTAGTATTTTGAAGCTATAGCAAAATCTCTTTGAGCTTCATTAAAATTGCTTTCTGTTATGTGAGTTGTCCCCTGATCCCAGTATTTCTCAGCTCTAGCAACTATATGTGATTTGGTTATTTCATCAATCTTGTTATGAATTTCTTCTAATTCCTCATTAAGAGAATTGTAAATGAAATTGGCTTTCATAATCTCAGTTCTAGCTTTGAGAAGGTATTTTTTAGCTTGTTTTGTATTGTCACTATGTAATTCTGAGCTAAATAGATTATGTATATATTGAGTATAACAGGATCTTGCTTCAGCAGCTATTACACTTATAGAATCATCATTTATTTTTCGAGTTTCGTAAAAATTATTGTGGAAAGTGACACTTTCTTCTAAAAGACTAAGCTTCCTAGAAGTATCTTCTTCAATGTAACTTTGACAAATACGTTGCATTCCTTCACAGTAATTAATCCACAAGACCATTTCATTGAAAATTCTATCTCCCTCTCGTCCTCTTGATGCTCTAGAGCGGTTAATGAGCTTCAATCCCTCTTCATAACTTTTGAGAGCTTCATCATATTTCTTCTTAGTATTAAGTTCATCGCCTTTAATTACATATAACATCCCTGCATAATGATAAGATAGAACCTTGAAAGCAACATTTTCCTCTCCAGCCTTTGTGAAATCATTATACAATCTTGAATATTGATTGTAGGTCTCTTTTAGATTAGAGAAAATAGGTTCATAAGGAATGAATTCAAACTCAAGACTCTTCGTACTCAAAGGAACACCAACATATAATTCAGATGTAAAAATAAAAGATTAACTATAGTTCTGCTTCTGTAAATAACCAAATTGTTAATAATCTAAACCAATCTATAAAAGTGATATTATGGATAGTTCAAATCTTCTAATGATATTTGATATGGATGGTACTTTAATCCAGTCAGATATTGATTATATGGGTATTAGAGATAAACTAAGAGAGATTCTAAGAGAAATTGTAACAGAAGAAGAGTACCAGAAGATCAGGCGTACAATTTATACTATTCTTGAACTAACTTTTCTCATCAAAGAAAAAGATTCTTCAGGACAAGAATATGAAAAAGCTTGGAACTTAGTTGAAGAATACGAACTTAAGGGATATGAGAAAGCTTTCGTCGAAGATGATGTGATAAGAACACTTGAAAAATTAAAGAACAAAGGACATATTTTAGTGATTTATACCAACAACTCCAGAAAGATTACAGACTATGCATTACAGGAGTACAATTTCAATCATCTTTTCGAGTTCGTTTTAACAAGAGATGATGTAAAGAATAGTAAACCTGATCCAGAGGGGATTTACAAATTAATGCAAAAATACCAGAAAGACAAGTTGTCAACTATCTTTATTGGTGATTCATGGGTAGATGCAGAAACTGCTCAAAATGCTGATGTTAAGTTTATTTACTTTGGATCTGAAGGATCTCCAGGAACCAGAAGAAAGAAAATCACTGCATCATTAACAATTGGTAAAATGATTGAACTTCTTTCATTATATTGAATGAACTAGATGAATTGGTCATTTTTGCGAAAGAAATATAATAACCGATACTATAAGACTCTTGAGTTAAATGAAAGCAAAAATATTTTCAAAAGCTCTATTTACTATTTTACTGTTAGGTACTCTTTTAGTATCTTCATCAGTAATTACTGCAATAGAAAATGAAAAAACTACTGAATTGAATGCAGTAGTGAATGAGATAAATAGGGTAGTAGTATTCAGTATAGACGCTTTCCGCTATGATTACTTTCCCAAGGTTGACGATGAATTTGTTTTTCAATGGTTCATGGAAGAAGGTATTGTAGCTGATTATCAAGTTTCTTCGAATCCTACTGTTACAGCTGTTAATCATGTATCTATGATCACAGGTAATCATGTTGATGAGCATGGAATTATCGGAAACACATTCTATGATTGGGCAGACAACTATTCGTATTCTCTGTTCTCTGATGCTGCTGATCCATATAGAAATACAAATACAGGATTACATCTACTCACATCAAAACCTTCAGTCATCCATGCTGAAGAAAATGCTGTAAATACAGCTGTTTTCGCATGGCCATATGTTGATGAAGGTACTGACTATGGTGGAATTAGCCCTACTTATTTATATGATTATGACTGGTTTGGAGCACAAGATAAGAGAACTGATTTCGGAATAGCTAACACAGTTGCACAAACAATAGTAAGCCATCCTGATATAGAACTTGCATATGCGTGGTTACCCGGTGTTGATGCAGCTGGACATTATTCTGGTGTAGATTCATCAACTCTTGAAGCTGTCCTCCATTCTATAAACACTGCTTTAGATAAATTCTTTTCCGTACTTGAAAAGAATGATCTGTTAAAGGATACCGTTGTAATCTTAACCTCTGACCATGGAATGGCTACTGTAACTGATAGTTACTATTTCCTAGAAGACAAACAATTTTACCTTGATGCAGTAGGCAATACTTCTCTCACACCTTACATCGCCCATGACGCAGCCTTTGAATTACTTTACTTCATGGATGAAACTAATACTTCCAAAGTTGAGGAATTTGCTTCCTATCTAAAAGGGGCTCCTGGTATCCAAACTGTCTATGTAAATGAAGAGAATGATGCTATTAATCTAAATCACCCAGATCGAGGTGTCAATATCTCCGTATGGTTAGACCAAGGAATGTCAAGACACTTCGGTTCACCGTACGTGGGTATGCATGGGTATTTGAATGACAATCCAGAAATGCGAGGGATATTCATGATAGCTGGTCCTGGTATTACGCAAAACTCCACAATAGGCGCAACAAGTATAAGAGATATTGCACCTACAACTCTAGCACTTCTAGGAATTGAATCAGGTTTTGTTTGTGGTGGAACCGCTTTAACTAGTGTTGAAGGAACAAGGACTTCTAATTTCACTTATCCTTTCTATGTTCCATCAACTGAAACTCCCACTCCCACTCCCACCCCAACTCCAACTGATGAAGGTAGTTATGCATTTCTATCATTACTAACATTCTTTGTTGCAGGTATGTATTTTATTAATAGAAGAAGAAAGAACTAAAATTCTTCTCTCTTTTTTATTTTTCATCAAAAATGAAATTATAAAGAAATTCAGTCATCCAGTCATGTTACATTTTTGTTGGGTTTATATAGAACAAATAATCTTAAAGTATAGGAACAGGGTTTACCGCTCGTGTAGACTTTGCCGACCACATCCCACCATAGATTGTGGTCAAGGTACAAGAGAGATGGAATCCATTCCTATACTCCCATCTATGAATGAGGAACTAACAAGCGATCCGTAAGCACTCTTTGAGTGTGGGCGGGGCGGAGTAGGAGGACACGTGAATTGTCCCTTAGAGTGAGTACAAGCTGTAAGCCAGTCATCTTCCAGATCTTATGACGACCTCTATAAAACACCCACAACATGACTGTATGACACAAAAAATTCATATATAGTAGTTTGTACCTATCTATCTTGATAACATGAAATTCAAAATTATTTTCAGAGGAATGTTAACTCTAGCATTCTTGTGGGGTTTAGTCTATGCGGTTGTTGTCGGTGCTGTGCTACTTGCTCATTATTATGGAGAATTTGTATTGGCATCAAATATCTTCTTCACTATAGTATTATTTCCAATATTAATAGCAATTGGAATTGTTCTTTTACAGTTCCTAATATCTCCGTGGCTTCTAGACTTAAACTTCAGATGGTTATACAAACTGACATGGATTGATCCCATGCAATTACCTCCTCATCTCGCACAATTAATTGCAGATCAGAGCCAATTGCAAAACTTGTCAATTAAGAAAATTGGGATGATTCATGATCAGATGCCTACAGCTCTTACCTATGGTAGATTCAAAAAGAATGCAAGAATAGTTATTTCAGATGGATTACTCAATCTGCTTACACCTGAAGAACAAAAAGGTGTGGTTGCCCATGAGTTGGGACACATTGCTCATCGCGATTTCATTTTTATGACTGTCGCAGCGGCTGTTCCTATGATTCTTTACACTTTCTATATCTTCTCAAGAGGATTCCTTAGGGTAGGACTTAGATCTAGTGGTGGTGACAATAAAGCTGCAGGCTATATTGCTATTGCTGCCGTTGTTACTATGATCGTTTCTTATCTGTTTTATATCGTAAGTCAGTTTCTAGTTCTCTTCCTTAGTAGAGTCAGAGAGTATTATGCTGATCGATTTTCAGGACAAGAAACAAATAATCCAAAGGGTCTTTCAACGGCTTTAGTCAAAATAGCTTATGGTATGGTTCAGACCCAGGCAGCTTATGCTACTACAATGAACGACAAAGGCGTAGATAGAAGAACAAGAACCAGAGCCTACTCTCGTTCTAACTTCACAAATACAACCCGTTCATTAAACATATTTGACATTAAAGCTGCTCAAGGCTTGGTTATGTCAGCACAAGCTAATGCCAAAGTTGGAGAAGTTAATCCAGAGATGGTTGTAAGAGCTGCTGCTTGGGATTTGGAGAGTCCATGGGCTGGTTTTCTTGAATTACAGTCTACTCATCCACTAGCAGCAAAGAGGCTTCTTGCACTAGATGATTTAGCTGAAGAAATGAATATTCCAAGAGCGTTTCCTAAATTAGGTGAAGATCAGATTAAAGAAACTCTATGGGATGAGTTTTTGATAGATATATTTCTATCCTATATCGCACCAATTCTAGCATTTGCACTTCCAGGTGTAGGTGTATTCTTGTACTTGTTTGATTATTATGATATCTGGACAGTAACTATGAATTGGGTGTGGATTGGTGTAGGTGCAGGTTTAGCTTTAGCTGGATTACTGTGGATTTGGAGAGTAAGAATACGATATCCGAAACTCTATGAGGATTTACCTTTGGTACCTATAATGCATGCAGTTACGGATGTTTCTGATGATGGTTATGCAGAAGCATCACCTTTCAGAGGAAAACCAATTCGTTTGAAGGGAACAATAATTGGTAGAGGTACTCCAGGTTACTATTTCAGTGAGGATGTGGTCTTACAAGATCCAACTGGTATTATTACCTTAGATTATGATCCTCTATTTGGCTTCATGAGGTTTATTACTGCTCTTTTCAGGGTAGAGAAAGTAATAGGATCACAAGTTGAAATTATAGGATGGTACAGAAGAACACCCAGACCCATAGTGATGATTAAGAGAATGTATACTTTGGATGGACAAACAAGCTTCAGATCGAATAAGAATGTTGCGGGATGGATTCTAGTTGTTTTGCTCTTCCTTGGTGCTACAATCAGCATTATGGCTGGTTTCCCTAATTTTCTACCATTCTAATTTTTCCTACTTTTCTTTTTTTTATTTTTAGTGTTAAAACATCAGAGTTAAATATATTGAAATGGAGTAGATTTCAATTCTGGTGAAAACGAATGGCTGAAAAAAAGAAGACTAAAGAGGAAGTCAAACAAGAAAAAACAGAAGAAGTCAAAGAAGAAGCTGAAGAAGAAAAAGAACTAACACCTCTAGAAAAATATCAAAAAGCTGGGGATGTTGCTAAAGGCATTCTTCAACATCTTAAAGGGATGGCTAAACCGGGAGTTAAAGCATTAGATTTGTGCGAAACTGCTGATAAAATGATTGCAGACGCAGGTATGAAAACAGCGTTTCCTCTTAACGTTGCAGTTAATAATCATGCTGCTCATTATACTAGTCCTTGGGAAGATCAATTAGTTCTGAAAGAAGGAGATGTTGTAAAACTCGACTGTGGAGTCCAATACGAGGGTTTTATTGCTGATACTGCATTGACTGTAGCTTTTGATGATGTTCATAATGATTTGATTAAAGCTAGTAAAGAAGCAACTGAAACAGCTGTAAAAGTAATCCGTGTTGGTGGTTATACAGGAAAATTGGGTGATCTTATAGAGAATATTATTGAAGGTTATGGCTTCAGTACCGTGAAAGAACTCTCAGGTCATTTACTCATGCAATATAGATTGCATGGTCCTAAATCAATTCCAAACGTTGGAGGTAGAAAAGGTAATTTAATTCTTCAAGATGAAGCATTCGCGATAGAAACTTTTGCAACAACTGGCGCAGGAGAATCACATCAAGATAGAACCAAACTGTATATCGTTCGATTAGCTGAAGGAAGATTCCCATTACGTACTGATGCTGCAAAACAAATTCGAAGAATGTTAGAAAGAGAATACTATAGATTACCTGTTTCAATAAGATGGATTTACAAAGCACTAGGTCCAGCAAAAGCTAAAATGGGTCTAAGAGAGCTTAAAAATGTAGGCGCTCTTTATCAATATCATGTACTATCTGACACTCCTGGATCATTCGTTAGTCAGCATGAACATACCGTTTATATGACCCCTGAAGGACCTATACAAACTACTTAGGAAATCTTTTTTCCTACATTTTCTTCATTTTTATATTTTAGTTTTTCTCTATTGATTACGTCTTTTTACGTTAAAAGATGGTCTGAAACGAATGTTTGATTAATTAAGTAGGTATGTGAAAAACCAACAAGTGGTAAGATATATAAATAAGCTACCACATACTTATCCAATCCAGTTGAGAAGGTGAACACAATGGGTTGGTTCTTTGAATCTCTATACATTGCATTAGTTTTTGTGTGCTTTGTTTATTTCTTTGTACTCCTTCAGAACAGCAAAAGTGGCTGGCAAATTTTAGATCTAAGTGCATCTGAACTTCCTTTTGTTTCTATTATAGTTCCTACGTTAGAAGAGGAAGTGAATATCAGAAAGTGTCTAACCAGCTTGACAAAACTCAATTATCCTCATTATGAAATAATAGTTGTTGATGGTGGTTCAAAGGATAAGACTGTTGAAATTGCTAGATCATATGGAGTTAATGTTATCGTTGATGAGAATCTTCCAACTGGTTGGATCGGTAAATCATATGGCTGTCACGTAGGCTATCAGGAAGCTCAAGGTGAAGTATTGCTATTTACTGATGCAGATACAAAACATACTCCTGATTCATTAAAAATAACAGTTTCACATTTACTCGGTTCAGATGTAGTACTTTTTTCAATGCTGCCCTATCTTGAAGCTTACAATTTCTATGAATTCTTCCCAACATATCTCTATTTTTTGAGTTTCTTATGTGGAGGACCAAGAGATGATATAAGCAATCCATACAATAAGGATTCATTCTTAGCCTCGGGCCAATATATGCTTTTTACAAGAAAGGGATATGAGGAACTTGGAGGACATATGGCTATTAGCAGTTCTCTGGTTGAAGATGTTGCATTAGCTAAGTTGTGTAAAGAGAAGGAGCTTGGTTTGAGTTTTATAGATGGAACCAGATTAGTTCAAACAAGAATGTACCCTGAAGGCTTTGGTCAATTCTTTAGAGCATTTAGGAGAGCTATTTGGGGAGGAATTGTAACCCTAACTCCTTGGAGAATTGGATTTATGCTTTTATGGTTGTTGTATTTCTTATTTTCGCCTTATTTCCTTATTCAATCTTTCTTCAATCAGGGGCAATACTTCTTTTGGGGTGATTATACAATTGGTATTATTGTAAATGTAGGTCTGTATCTGGCTTATGCAGCTACCATACACTTCTATTTCTACAAAAGGGGAGATATGAAATGGTGGATATCACTGTTTTACCCAATAACACAACTAGTAAATTTCGTTGTAATAACAGTTGCAATAATATATGGAATAAGAGGAAAGAAAGTTTCGTGGAGAGGAAGATACTATTCGACCCAAGGAGCTGAAACTCTCAAGGAGATGGATAAAGAACGAAGGATTTTTCGCGGAGTTAAGCATGGTAAGAAGCATGAAACTCTTAAATGAAACCTAAACAATTTTAAAATCCATTCAATAGTTTACTCCATGCAATATGTCTTGAGTATTGATCAAGGGACAACTGGTACTAGATCAATGATTTTTAACAAAAAAGGAAAAGAAGTATCAAAAGACTACATTGAACATAAACAATTCTTCCCGCATGCAGGTTGGGTTGAACATAACCCAATTGAGATCTGGGAGAAAACTCTTACGACGATTAAAAAATCCTTAGCAACAGCTAATTTAGTATCATCGGACATTTGCACAATTGGGATAACAAATCAAAGAGAAACTATTGTGGCCTGGGATAAAGAATCAGGTCTTCCACTTCATAATGCTATTGTGTGGCAGTGTAGAAGGACAGCAGATTTGTGTGATGAGCTCAAGAATGAAGGTTACTCAGATCTTTTTAGAAAGAAAACCGGACTTGTTTTAGACCCTTATTTTTCTGGTACAAAAATCAAATGGCTTTTAGAAGAGAGTAGTAAGGTTAGATCTGCCTGTACTAATCAAAATCTCCTAGTAGGAACAATTGACAGCTGGTTAATTTGGAATTTAACTGGAAATCACATAACAGATTATTCAAATGCTTCAAGAACACTTCTCTTCAATATCCATAAAGGTGAATGGGACCCAGAACTACTAGAAATATTAGACGTTCCCTTAGAAATACTCCCTGAGGTTCGTCCAAGTAGTGACAAAGAAACCTTTGGGACAGTAAAGAAAGAGATTCTCCCTTCAGAAATACCCGTTACTGGAAATGCGGGAGATCAGCAAGCTGCACTTTTTGGTCAAACATGTTTTGATGAAGGTTCTGTAAAAAATACTTATGGAACTGGTAACTTCATGCTTCTAAACACTGGAGAAAAAGCCATAGAATCTAAGCAAGGATTACTAACAACTATAGCTTGGAATGTTAATGGTTCAATAAACTACGCCTTAGAAGGAAGTGTTTTCATAACTGGAGCCGCGATCCAATGGTTAGAAGAAGGAATAGGTATACTGACTGATAAAAAAGAATTAGGTGAAATAATGAATGATGTTCCTAATACAGATGGTGTGTTTTTCGTTCCTGCTTTTGTTGGACTAGGTGCTCCGTATTGGGATCCTTATGCAAGAGGAACACTATTAGGTTTAACAAGGGGAACAAAACGCGAACATATAATCCGTGCTACTCTTGAATCTATTTGTTATCAATCTGAAGATATTTTTAAGATTATGAGTAAAGAGGCAGGAATAGATATTAACGTAATTCGTGTTGATGGTGGAATAACCAGGTGCTCTCCCTTATTACAGTTCCAAGCCGATATCTCCAACGTGATCGTTCAAAAACCATCAGTACAGGAGACAACTGCTTTAGGTGCAGCTTACTTAGCAGGATTAGCTGTGGATTATTGGACGAATTTAGATGATATCCGTGCAAATTTCCTGGTAGAAGAAGAGTATAAACCTAAAATGGAGTCAGTAGAAAGAGACTATCTGCTTTCTAGATGGAAAAAGGCTATTGAAAGAGCTAAGAATTGGCTGTAAAAAGCTTTGATTATCTCTTTTTTTAATCAAACTTTTCCTTTTTTGTACACCTATTGCCTTAACTAAAATGTTTAACTAGATAAAAATGGAAACCTATTTTCCATTATCAGATTTTTTAAAGCATTTGCCTATTCTATATTACATTTTATTTTCTTAACTTACAAATTATTGATGAAATATACATTTGATATTATTATTTCCTTTTTGACTCCCAAGTGTGTCTAGTTGATAGAAATTCAATAAAACGTTTTTGTGATGTATACTCCGCCCTTTATGTCGGAATTCTATGAAATTCAGTCCGATAAATTTCAGTTAATTAATCAACTTCTCTTATTAGTTTCTATTTATTGGAGTGTACACCTATACTAGTAAGATGTTAATGAAATGTAGAACCAATTGTCTTAGTGACCAAGTGAGATTTCGCAGAAATGAAAAGAAACTTATCTTCAACAAATTATCTTTCGAACTAAAAAACACCTTTTCAATAAAATAAATAGTTATTTGATTAACCCGTATTACAAAAGGATTTTATACTCAAAACCTTCCATTAAGTACCGACTTTCAGGTAAAGGGGTTATTGTTTGAATACACTATACAATTACATTGGGGATAAAGACAAAAGCATCGAAGAGGAGCTTCTAAAAGACGAAAAAGAACACGAAGACATTCTCGATAAAATAAAGATGCAAAAACGTCTAAATATTAATTTTAAAGGATTTGAGGGGAAGCTGCAAGAGTTAATTGATGGAATTAGAACAATTCCAAATTACAATAACCTAAAAGGATATGTGAGAGAGAAAATTCTTCCAGATGATCCAGAGATGAGTTATAAGAAACTCTCAGTACATACAGGTATCCATCAAGGTGTTGCCTTAGTAATTCTATATGACTTATATACTGATAAGATGGAAGAAGACCTGAAAGAACTGGAAGATGAAGATATAGATCTAGATTTCCATTATGGATAAACTATTTTGTTAAACTCCGTGGCTTAGTCTATCGCTTAAAGTCTTAGGTAAACCTAGTTGCTCCATTTTTTCTTGTAATGGAGAGAAATCATATTTTAAGTGAACAATTGAACTGTTGAAGGGATTTGTATTAATAATTGAATAAAATGCACCAGGAGTCCCGTTTCTCGGCTGTCCTACAGAACCTGGATTCAAGAAGTGTTTCCCCTTAAACTTCTTCCTAACTGGAACATGAGTATGACCTACAATTAAAACGTCGGTCTGTATCTTCTCAAAAGCTTCACCTAGCATTATGTTCCAATGTTTATCAGAATGCGAATCCATGTAGTCAAAAACCTTGAAAGGAGAGCCATGAACAAGGTAGATGCTCTTACCATTTCTTTCGATTGTTCTCCTTCTTGGCAAAGTAGTTAACCATTTCATATGTTCTGGTTTTATGTTATCTTTTGTCCAAGTGATCATCTCATAAGCTGTAGGATTAAAATAGAAAGAAGGTTCATCTCCTATTACTCCTGCATCATGATTACCTAACATTGTAAGAGAACATTGCTCTTTAATCAGCTCGATACATTCGTTAGGATAGGGATAATAACCAACTACATCCCCCAAACAGATTATCTCATCAATATTTCTTTTTCTCTGTATATCTTTCAAAACTGCCTCTAAGGCATATATATTTGCATGAACGTCAGAGATTATTGCAATTCTAGCCAAGGAACCACCGGTGAACTATAGTCCTCTATATCATTCTCCAAATTAAGAGTTTAAGAAATTTTTCATATGAAATCTTATATCAAATATCTGAAATTCAGTAAAGCTTTTCAAGTTACATTCAATCTTTCCAATATGAGTTTGGAAGCTAGAGTCGGAACATTGAAACTTAGAAACCCATTATTATTAGCTTCAGGTATTCTAGGGACGACTTATTCAACTCTTCAAAGAGTCTATGAAGCTGGTCTAGGTGCAGTAATAACTAAAAGTATTGGACCTAGAAGCAGAAGTGGTAATCCAAATCCAAGTGTTTTTGCATTAAAGGACATTAAAAGTGTGATTAACTCAGTTGGTTTGGCAAATCCTGGATACTCCGTTTTTAGAGAGGATATTGGCATTCTCATTGAGAATAAAATCCCAACAATTGTTTCAGTTTTTGGTGAGAATCAAGAAGAATATGTTGAAGTTGTGAAAGGATTACAAGATTTACCTATCCTTGCTTTTGAAGTTAATCTGAGTTGTCCTAATACTGAAAAAGGAGGTACCCAAATAGGAACCGATCCAGTTGCAGTAAAAGAGATCATCTCAGCTCTTCGAAAGGAAACGGAAATTCCTCTCTGGGCTAAATTAACTCCTAATGTAAGTGATATCTTAGAAATAGCTGATGCTGCAATTAAAGGTGGTAGTGATGCAATAGTGGCGATTAATACATTGAAAGCCATGGTAATTGATATTCAAACCAAAATGCCTGTTCTAGGTTTCAAACGAGGAGGTCTGTCTGGAGCAGCTATCAAACCAATAGGTGTTCGTTATGTTTATGATTTGTATGAACATTTTGGGGAAAAAATCCCAATAATTGGTGTAGGTGGAATTACTCGGGGTGAGGATATAATTGAATATCTTCTTGCAGGAGCAACAGCTGTTGAGATGGGAACCTCTTTGGGTGTAGCATATCCAGAAAATATGATTAGATTTTTCCAAATGAAGATTAAGAAATATATGAAAGAACATGCATATACTTCTATTCAAGAAATAACAGGAGGGGCACATAAATGACAAAACTAACAATTCCAAATGACAAACCGCTAATGGGAAAGATAATTGCTAAAGAGGAAGAATGTGAAGACACTTACAAGTTTCTTATAGAACTACCCATTAAAGCTGAGAGAGCATTACCGGGTCAATTCATTATGCTTTGGGTACCTGGAGTAGATGAATTTCCACTAGGAATTGCAGGATTTGAAGAAAATATTCTGGAAATTGGGATAGCCAAGATGGGTCCTGGTTCAGAAGCCATGATAGATAAGCAAATTGGTGATTATGTGGGTATCAGAGGTTTTTTTGGAAAATCTTTCAAACCTATTGAAGATGTAAATCATCTGTTGATTGGGGGAGGTTTTGGAATGACTCCTTTAAAGCTCTTAACAACAACTCTACTTGAAAAAGAAAAAGCTCAAAACATTCATGTTTTTGAGGGAGCAAGAACTAAAGGCAGGTTGATGTATCTTGAGTGGTTTCAAGAACTTCACGACAAAGAACTAGTTAATTTTCATGTTTGTACAGATGATGGATCTTATGGATACCAAGGGTTTCCTACTGTGGATCTTGAGAAATTTCTGCAAGAAAGTACATCTCCCTCAGTTTTGTACGTTGCTGGACCTGAAAAAATGATGAAAGTAATTTTCAATATTGGAAAGAAATATCCAAAGGTCATCGATATGCAAATGAGTCTTGCAGACAGATATATGCGTTGTGGGTTCGGAGTCTGCTCCTATTGTGCAGTAGATCCAACCGGTTGGAGAATATGTGTTGATGGTCCTGTTTTCAACACAAAACAACTTGAGCAGATAAGTGATTTCGGTACATATAAAAGGCTGGAAACAGGTGAAAAATTGAGGATTTAAGCATGATAGTATTCTCCAATCTAAAAATCTGGAATAATGAGAAAAGAGATTTTGAAGTAAAGGATGTAGAAATTGATTATGATCCTGCACTATTCAAAATAGCAGATCCAGAGATAGACTGCCGAGATTATCTTGGTATTCCTCCTGGAATTGATTTACATGTCCATTTCAGAGAACCTGGATTTGAACATAAAGAAGACATTTTATCCGGTGCAGAAACTGCTCTGTTTGGTGGAGTTCTAACAGTTTTAGATATGCCTAATACAAATCCAATAACTGACTCAGTGAAAACCCTACAACAAAAACGTGAAATTACCAAAAAACAAGATATTGTAGATATCCTAATAGCGGCGGCAATAACCGAGAAGAATGCAGAATCTATAGATTCGTTAGATGATTATTGTGATGCTTACAAGGTTTTTATGTCTGAATCATTTGGGGAACTAATGGTTAATGAAGATAAAATCACTGCATCATTAAATAAACTGGAAGAATCAGGCACTATAAAACCAATCATCTTCCATGCTGAAGACCCAAGAATATTAGAGGAACGAGCAACTGAGCAGAGCCATTATAAGAAAAGACCCCCTGAAGCAGAAGCAATTGCACTTCAAAAAATCCTTCAGTGGGCAAAGGACTACAGTTCATTGAAACTTCATGTGACTCATGTAAGTAGTTCTCTCTCCTTGAAATTACTAGAACTTGCAAATATCCCTAACTTAACATCAGATACCTGCCCCAGATATCTCTTCTTGAATCAATTCTCAGAACTGGATGAAAACTACAAAAAAGTAAACCCACCTCTTAGAAAAGAATATGACAATCAATCATTAATAGAAGCCTTATCGATGGGGATAGTAGATATGGTAAGTTCTGATCATTCACCTCATACCATTTCTGAAAAGGAAAATGAAAAACCATGCGGAATGCCTGGTGTTCAAGAATTACTTCCAGCTGTTTTTACTCTAATTCATTCTGGAGAATTGGAATGGGAAAGGGCAATTGAAGCTTTCTCTACATTTCCTTCTAAACTACTGAACATCCAAAATGAACCTTTAGAAGAAAGTTTTCAGATTATTGATCCTTATACTCCATTCACTGTTGATTCAAAATGGATAAAATCAAAAGCTGGGTGGTCTCCTTTTCAAGATAGAATGCTTTTTGGGTCTTTAAAATACGTTATTAAGAATTCTCAAATGCTTATTAAAGCAGATTATTAAATTTGTCAGAGATAGAATTATATACAACATTTGAAAACTTAATCTGATGACAAATTCTGTTCCTAAATTTGTAGAAAAATACAGGAAAGTATCTGAATCAAAAAATAGTATTCTTTGTGTAGGGGTTGATCCAGCAATTCCTAAACAACGTAGATTAAATGTCATGCCAGATAATAATAGAATCTCGTTTATGCGAAGGATAATTCAAGAAGTATCCCCATATACAAGTGTTATAAAAATTAATAGACAATATATTATTGGTTTACCATTGGAGGAAATTATTGAACTGAATAAAATGATACATAGTAATGGGATGCTTTCCATTATAGATCATAAGCTAAGCGATATAGGTTCTACTAATGATTCTGCAATATTCTGGTTCAAGGAAGAAGGATTTGATGCTTTCACTTTCTCCCCATTTGCTGGTAATATCGAAGAAGCAACTATTTCTGCACATAAACATGGTTTAGGGATTATCGTACTAACACTAATGTCCAATAAAGAAGCTATAGTTCAGAAAATAGCAGTAGTAGAGAAGAAACCTCTGTATCAACACATTGCAGAAGAATGTAAAAAATATGGTTCCGATGCTTGTGTAATTGGTGCAACTGGCAATGTTACATTAGAAAATTTAGAACTAATTAAAAATTCGATAGATGAAAATATGCTCTTACTTGTTCCCGGAGTTGGTGCTCAAGGTGGGGATGCGAACGATATCATAAGAAGATTCAATAGAAACTTAATGATAAATGTTGGAAGATCTATTATCTATTCAGAAAATCCAGCTGAAATTGCAGCGCAATTCCAAAAACAGTTCAATGAATAACGGATTTGTTCATGAAGGTATCTTGCTTAATCGGTTCTAAGATTTTTAGCTATAATTTCTCTTGTTTTCTCATCTAAAATGTCATCATCAAGATGTAGGCTTTCTGTAAATATCTGCTCAATTGAAGCAAATGAATGAAGTTTTACTCCTAGTTGATCAATTTGACCACTATGACCTTGGCTTCGGTCAACTAAAACCAACATATCTTTTACAACATATCCCATTTCACGTAATGCAAGTATGCCAGGAATTTTGCTAGAACCTGTCGTTATTAAATCATCTATGAGAACAATAGTTGATTTTTCTGGAAGAAACCCCTCAATTTTATTCCTCAAACCATGATCTTTTTTTTGCGTCCTTATAATTAAGGAGGGAATGTTCAAAGTGTAACCCAAAACAGCAGAAAAAGGCACACCAGCTACAGCTACACCTACTACAGCGTCATATTTACCTATTTCTTTTAATTTCTTTTTATAACATTTGATTACGAAATTAAAAGTATCTGGAAAAGATGATATCAATCTTAAATCGAGATAGAACCAGGATTTTTTACCTGATTTCAAGGTAAAATCGCCAAACTTCAAAATTCCCTGCTTAATAATCTGCTTTGTCAGTTCTTGCAAATTTGCTTTCATTTTTCTAACCTTTATCATTTTATTCATATTCAATTGTACCTGGGGGTTTGCTGGTGATATCATATAGGACTCTATTCACACCATTTACTTTATTGATGATCTTTGTGGATATTTCTTCTAAAACATCATAATCTAATCTTGCCCAATCAGCTGTCATCGCGTCTACTGATTCAACAGCTCTAATGGTTAAGATATATTCATATGTTCTTTTATCTCCCATCACACCTACAGATTTAACAGGGATGAGTGCAGGAAAAACTTGCCAAAGAGAATCATAAATACCATTATTCTCTATGATTTGTGTAACAATCGCATCAGCTTTTCTTAATATATCCACTCTCTCTTCAGTAACTATGCCTAAGATCCTGATTGCAAGAGCCGGACCTGGGAATGGGTGTCTATCAATGTATCTCTTTGGAAGACCTAACATCTCGCCTATTTTTCTGACTTCATCCTTGTAAAGCTCATTGAGAGGCTCAATTAATTTTAACTTCATTCTTTCAGGAAGACCACCAACATTATGGTGGGTTTTGATTACACTTGCATGTTTACTTGGTTGAGCGCTTTCTATTCTATCTGGATATATTGTTCCTTGTCCTAAGAAATCAAAATTGTCTAATCTATCAGATTCTTCTTCAAAAATATCGATAAAGAGGTTTCCAATTATCTTCCGCTTTAATTCTGGATCAGAGATATCTTCTAATCTCTTAAAAAATCTTTTTTTAGCATCTACAATATGAAGGTTTTCCGTGCCCAAATCCTCGAAAATTTTTGCTACTTCCTCTGATTCATTCAATCTCATGAGACCAGTGTCTACATGTATGAAATGAGCGTTTATCTTAGCTTTAGTTAGAAGTGCAGCAGCTACTGTACTATCTACTCCTCCACTAACTGCCATGATTACTCTGTTAGAACCTATCTCTGTTTGCAGTTCGTGTATTTTCTTTTCCACCCATTGACTTAGTTTCCATTCTCTCTTACATCCAATAATATCTAAAAAGTTTTTAAGAATTTTAGTGCCATTTATAGTGTGAATGACTTCTGGATGAAATTGGACCCCAAAAATATTTTTGTGGATGTTTTGATATGCTGCTATTCCACAGATGTCAGTTGAACCAATGACATCGAAATCATCAGGTAGAATCGTAACTTGATCATAATGTGACATCCAGACTTGTTCCTCCTTATTCAAACCCTTAAACAAAGAAGAAGAGTTTTCAAGAATGGCTGTTTTCTTCCCGTATTCTCTTTCTCTCCCTCTTTCAACTTTTCCTCCAAAAGTCTGTGCAATCATTTGATGACCATAACATATCCCAAGAACTGGTACTTCCACCTCATTGAAGAATTCTTCTGGTAATTGGGGTGCTTCTTCTTCAGAGATATTACCCGGTCCCCCTGATAAAATGAAACCTTTGTACTCCTGAGAAGGTTCATAGATTATCTCAGCATAAACACCTAAATCTCTAATCCTTCTAGCAATAAGATGGCAATATTGGCCACCAAAATCAAATACTCCGATTTTATCCATTTCATCACCTTTTATGTAAGGAACTCCTGCAGCCTTCTTTGCCCCATTGCCATTTTTATCTCCCTTGCAATACGCTTAGCCATACTCATTTCTTCATTGAATAAGATCTTTGAATAAGGTGAACCGTTTACATACAAACTTGTACCCGCTACAATTCTGCTAGTAAATTCAAAAGCAACTATCTCTTCTGATGTAATGGCCATTTCTATACAATATGGACCTATCAAACCTGGTGCAAAAAGATTTGTTGAAGCTTCCCTCAATTTATCACCATGTTCTAGGATTTGTGGTAATAGAGATTCTCTTGCAATTAAAGGTTGATTCCCAACTACCTTATATGAGGGTTCAACTGGATGATCGTTCTGAGATAATCGACCTAGCGCATCTACGTTGGTTTCATATCTCCTATCTATTCCAAGCATCTCAACTCTTTCATAGATCCCAGAATAGAAGTAATGGGGATACATAGTTACTCCAGTTACATACTCTTGAATTTGGGCATTTTTAATGTCATAATCTGAGATCTTATTTTGAGAGACTAAATCATTAATTTTGGTATCGAATTCATCAGAGGAGGAGCAAACAAAATACCCTGAACCACCCATAGCTCCTGGAAATTTCACGATCGCTAACTCGGTGATATCATCAGATTTCAGTGTTCGAGGAACTCTAATTCCTGCAGTTTCCAGAAGTTTTTGATTCTTTGCTCGATTCATCTCCCACAACATCCCCTCTCTATTTCCAAACATAGGTATAGAAATGTCCCTTAATTTGTCTCCTAGAGCCGCAATCAGAGTACCATGAGGAATAAAAATTTCTTGGGAATCAGCAGCAATTTCTAGAAGATCTTCATAAGAATCAAGTGTGACTATTTCATTTGCGACGGGATATCTTCGGTAAAGACTATCTCGGTCCTTTAAGCAATATACTTTGGTATTGAAATTCTCTTGTTTAGCTCCAAATAATATTTGAAGTGCGGAATGACTTCCTATGGTTGAGATTATCAAGTTATTCACATCGTAGTTTTTGAAACTGTTTTTATTTCTTTAGTCTAACATTCAACATCATTCGAAGAATTCTTCAGTGTAATCCTTTGAATGTTGAATATTCTTCATTTTCTTTTTACGATTATTAGTACTCTCAAGTTACAATATACTGCAATCTGTTTTGTTCAACGGCTCTTCTTATTTCCATTCCAACTCGCTTACCTGCTGAGATTGGTTCTCCCCAATAAACAGCTGAATATTGACTGCCTGTCCCCATGAAACTATTTGTTCCACCACCCATTCTCATGGATACATCGAATACTATGAATTCGTAATCCTTAGTTATCATGGTTTGAAGCGCAAATGGGCCAATAATGCCCGGAGGATAGAGTTTCTTTGTTGCTTTAACGAAGTCGTCTGCCATTGGAAATACGTGTCTTAACATTGATTCTCTTAAAGTAACAGCATAGTTGCCTATCTCTTTCATTTCTTCTTCAAGTTCTAGTTGAAGTTGTTGTTCCGCAGGCAAACGTACAATTCCATCTAGATCTGTAACAAAACGACGGTCTATCCCAATTAATTCTGTTCGATTATATATCGGGGAGTAAAAGATATTGAAATTGAATGTAACACCAGAAATGAATTCTTCTATCGATGCCTTAGAAAGATCACCTCTTCTTATTGTACCATTTTCGACACGCTTATTGAATTCCTCAAAAAAATTTTCTTTATCTTTTGCTACAAAGAAACCTCTTTCAACTTCAAGTTTAGCATGAGGCATTTTGCATATGACTGGACAATCAATTTCCTCTGGATTTTTGAAAGTTTTAGGATATTTTATTTTTGCTGCATCTAGTACTTCATAATAATTGTGCAGTCCTACCCTTTCCTCAACTTTTAGGAGTTCTCTTGAACCGAACAAAGGCACTCTAAATTCTTTTTCAATTCGGTTTGTATTACAATACACGGCAAAAGAACGATTTGGTACGAAAATGCAATTCTCTTCTCTTAATTCCTCTTGGATTGAATATATGTCCGAGAACTTATCTAAAATTATCAAATTATCTATGATCCTATCAAATCTTGTATAGGGCTCTTCCCTTCCTTTTTCGCAAATTACTGTGGTTTTGAATCTTGTTTTTTTTGCACCATCTAATATATCGAGAGCAGAGTGGGATCCAATTACTCCTACACTAATGTTCTCATAATCATATTGTTTTATCAGTTCTTGAATCATATAACACCATCTGCCGTTATTTTAGAGTAACTAGAGTTTTGAAATCAGTAAACTTTAATTTAGTAGTTTTTTCCCAGTGTCCTCCAACACCAGTTAGTATGATGATTTTTAGAGGAATTCCTTCACATTTATTTACAAGATTAACTAGTGCCGTTTGTGTTGCACCTGAGCGAATAATGTCATCGATGATTATAACCCTCTCATTCTTTCTGATGAATTTATCTGGAAAATAGATTGTCTCCATTCTACTAGTATTCGCTGAAATAATATCCTCACTATGAAACTCAGAGGTACCAATGGGTTTCTTCTTCCTTGCATAAACACAATCAATGTTAAGAAGATGAGCAAGAGTCATTGCAATTGGAATTCCATCAACTTCAGCAGTTATCACTTTATCAACCTCTCTTGGAATAATGCCTTGTTGGATTGCTAGAAATAAAATCGCTTTCAAGGTTTTTGAGTCATTTAGCAAATAGGTATTGTTTACTGTAATCATACCTGTTTCATCGGTCTTGATATCTAAGTGTTTGATTATGAGCTCTTTAATTGTTAAACCAAGTTCTTTGTTGTCTATCAGGACTTTGAGCAAAGAATTTTTGAGTTTTGATTTTGGAATTGCTTTCCCGTTGATATATCTAGAAAGGTTTGCAACAGAAACCTCAACCCCATGTTCTTGAAGAAATGATCTGCATGTTTCAAGAGTGTCGAATTTTTTAAAGGCCATCTGAAGAAGATTAAGTGTCATTAGTTTCTCTTGAGCATCAATATAACTATCAGGTGTGCTTGCATTTGACATAATATCACTTGTTTTTCAATATAGTCCTTTTCATATCATTGAAAAGGTTTTGCATTACTGTGCAAGAACTTATCTTTTTATATTTGTGTATTTTCATAAACCCTTAAGTTGATTCTATAGGTTTTTTAATAGTATTATCCAGAAAGTTTAAAAACTATACATACTAAAATTCCCAGTTTCAAAAAGTCATTAATTTGCAAAATAATGCAAAGTGGTGTAAAATTTGGAGAGATACTCTGGAAAAGCAAAAGATATAGAACTTCTGGATGAAAAGGAAGTTAAAATCCATTTTAGAGATTCGATTTCTGCATTTGATGGAGAAAAAACAGAAGAACTTCTGAATAAGGGTGAAGTTAACTGCCGAACTTCTGCAAAACTATTTGAGATTTTGAATGAATATAATATAGAAACACATTATCTCAAGAGTATATCGAGTAGAGATTTACTTTGTGAAAAAGTCGATATAATTCCCGTAGAAATAGTTTGTAGAAATATAGCTGCTGGAAGTTTTTGTAGAAGATATGGGATTGAGATTGGAACAAACTTCGATCAACCTTTAGTTGAGTTCTTTTTGAAGGAAGATGAATTACATGATCCATTAATTACAGAAGAAGCAGCAATCTTGATGAACTACCTATCGGGTGAAGATGCAACTATAATTAAAGCTGTTACTTTAGCAGTGAATCATATTCTAAGAAATATATTCAAGTCAATCTCACTTGTACTTGTGGATTTTAAGCTTGAATTTGGTAGAAGTCATGAGGGTAAACTGATTATAGCAGATGAAATTTCAGCTGATACAATGAGGTTATGGGAAATTAATACTGGGGAAATTAAGGATAAGGATAGATATCGAAAAGATCTTGGAGATGTCATTCAACACTATAAGGATATACTTGAAAGATTGGAAACAATCACAGAACTTCCTAATATAGAGTTCAACACCAAAACCAATATTCGGATTTCTCTAAAGGATTCAGTTCTCGACCCAGCCGGTGAAGTTACTTTTAGGTCATTAAAACGGAATGAATATGAGAATATTGAATCAGTTAGACTTGGTAAAAACGCTAGTATCAAGTTTTCATCCGTTCCTTCTGAATCACTTTACAAAAAAACACAAGAAATATCCAACAGAATTCTCTCAAATCCTTTGATTGAAGAAACCAAGTTATCCATGGAATATTTCGAGACATCTAACGAAGGGTGATATAACTGAAAATTGGTATAACTAAATTTCCAGGAACAAATAACGAACAAGATGTAGCTAGGGTTTTAAGTTCACTGGGACTTCGGTATGAGTACATCTTTCCCAATAACTCTGAACTTCTAGAAGAAGTTGATGCTTTGATAATTGCAGGAGGGTTCTCTTATGGTGATTATCTAAGACCAGGTGCAATAGCATCTCATTCACCTATAGCAAAAAAACTTCCAGAGTATGTTGAATCAGGCAAATTTGTAATTGGTATCTGTAATGGTTTTCAGATACTCTGTGAATTAGGATTACTGCCTGGAATACTTACTACAAACACTTCTACAAAATTCATCTGCAAGTGGGTAAATATCTCTACTGAACAAACTTCATGCTCCTTACTTAAAGGCATGGAAAATAAAAAACTCAAGCTCCCAATTGCTCATTATGAAGGCCGTTATTATTCCGAACCAGCGAACATCCAGAGGCTAGGAAATAATAATCAGATAGCCTTTAGTTATTGCAATGAACAGGGGGAAATTAATGAGGAAAGCAATCCAAATGGTTCATTGGAAAATATAGCTGGGATAGTTAACAAAACTGGCAATGTGTTAGGCATGATGCCCCATCCCGAAAGAGCCAGCTTTCTGTATTTAGGATCAGAAGATGGAAAAATAATTTTTGAAAATTTAAAAGAGGAATTGACATGCTAACTGTTGAAGAATATGGTACAATTAAAGATTCTCTTGAAAGGGAACCAAACGAAGCTGAAATAGCTGTATTTGAAGCAATGTGGTCTGAGCATTGCTCCTATAAATCATCTAAGAGGTGGTTTCATTTATTCAATACAGAAGCTCCATACTTAGAACTGGGAATTGGTGAAGGTGCAGGTTTAATTGATATTGGAGATGGATTTTTAGTTGGTTTGGGTTTGGAGAGTCACAATCACCCATCAGCAATTTCACCTTATGATGGTGCTGCAACAGGTGTAGGTGGAATAATTAGAGATATACTTTCTCAAGGATGTCGACCAGTAGCACTATTAGATTCTATTCGATTTGGAGAATTAGAATCTAAGAGGTCTCAACATCTATTTGAAAATGTAGTGAGAGGAATTTCATTTTATGGAAATTGTTGCGGAATACCAACTTTAGGAGGAGAAGTTGAATTTGCTCAACCTTTTGAAGAAAACTGTTTAGTTAATGCAATGTGTGTGGGAGTAATAGATAAGAAAAAAGTAGTTAGAAGTATTGCATCAAAACCTGGAAGTTTCCTCGTTCTGTATGGTTCGTCAACTGGAAGAGATGGAATTCATGGTGTTTCTTTTGCATCAAAGGATCTAAGTGATAAAAGCGAGAAAGATAGACCTGCAGTTCAAATCGGGGATCCACTAATGGAAAAAATCCTCATTGATGCTACGCTTGAGCTAGTAGAAGAAGAACTACTTGCTGGTTTGCAGGATTTAGGTGGAGGTGGATTGAGTTGCGGTGTAACTGAAATGTGTTCTCGAGGAGGAACTGGTGCAATAATACGATTAGAAGATATTCCCTTAAGAGCGAAAAACATGGAACCTTGGGAAATCCTTGTTTCTGAATCTCAGGAAAGAATGCTTGCAATTGTAGATTCTGAGAAACTATCAAAAGTGTGCGAAATCTTGGATAAATATGATTTACAATCTTCAGTAATAGGAGAGGTTACAGACAATAGTCATTATATCGCATTCTTTGAGGGAAATAAAGTCGTGGAATTGCCAGTAGATCTAGTTGTTGAAGGTTGCCCAGAACCTGAAAGACTTCTTGAAATTCCTGATTATGTGTCTGATGAGATATCATACACTGTGCCAATCTCTCCAAATATCAAAGAAGAGATTTTGAAGCTATTGTCTTCACCAAATATTGGAGATAAATCCTGGGTTTATCAACAATATGACCAACATGTACAGACTCAGACAGTAATCGCTGCAGGATCTGATTCTGCTGTGTTAAAATTGGAAAATGAAAAATACATAGCCCTATCTTTGGATTGTAATTCTTTCATGACTTATCTAGACCCATTCAATGGAACTGCAAACAATGCAGCAGAAGCGATGCGGAATCTCGTATGTGTAGGTGCCAAACCATTAGCTATTGTCGATTGCTTAAATTTTGGTAATCCAGAAAACCCAGATTCGTATTGGCAATTTGTAGAAGCTGTAAAAGGATTGGGACAATTTTCTAAGGATTTTTCATTACCGATAGTTGGTGGGAATGTCTCATTCTATAATGAATCTTCAATTGCTGGAAAGAAGGATCGCATTAATCCGTCACCCACAATAGGTATGATTGGAATAATTGAAGAGCCAAATCAACTTATCAAGAACAGTTTTCAGAGTGAAGATAGCATAATTATCTCGATTGGATTTAATGATGGAAACTTGAATGGTTCTGAATATCTGAGATATAATCATGGTAAAATAGAGGGAAAAATCTCAACTTATGATTTCGATAAAGAAATGAAATCAAGGCAGATTATCGAGAAATTAAATAATGAAAAACTCATTTTAAGTTGCCACGATATATCAAATGGGGGGCTAATTACATCTCTCATTGAAATGGCTTTTGATAAAAATATTGGTGTGGAATTATCTTTAAACAATGTTCTAGAAGAGGAGAATCTATCCATTGAAGAGTTTATTTTTGCAGAAGCTCCAACTAGATATGTTGTAGAAATATCACAATCAAAACTAGAGTATATTAAAGAGAATTTGAAGAAAGATGACGATTATAAGATTCTCGGAAAAACAATTTCTACACCTGAAATTAGAATTGATGATGAGATTAGTATTGATCTGAAAGAACTAAGGGAAAGCTGGTCAAAAGCGATTTCAAGATTTATGGAGGAATAATATGATAGAAATAATTGCGGGAAGCAAAAGTGATGAAAAAATAGTTAAAAAAGTTACAAGTGTTTTGGAAAAACACTCAATCGATTTCAAAGTGAGCTATATTTCTGCTCATAGAGATCACGATAAATTAGTAGTTAAAGTAGAAAATTCTAAAGCACATATTTTCGTTTGCATAGCTGGTTTAGCAGCAGCTCTACCTGGAGTTGTAGCATCTTTGACAAAAAAACCAGTAATAGGGGTTCCAGTGTCGGCAGCATTGAATGGGATGGATGCACTATTGTCCATGGTTCAGATGCCTAAAGGGGTACCTGTTGCAACAGTAGGGATTGATAACGGAGAAAATGCTGCATATCTATCGATTCGAATTCTTAAGCTTATCAATTTCAATAATGTAAGATAATTATGGGAGATGGAATTCAATGACTGAAAAGAATATACCTAATACTTATGCTGAGGCTGGAATAGATTTATCTAAAGAAGCTAGGATTTTGAAGAATATCAACAAGTATGTGAAAAGTAGCTTTGAACTTGGAAATGTTGTATCTAAAGAAGGTCATTATGCTAATCTGATTAAATTTGGAGATTATGGACTGGCCTTAGCAACTGATGGAGTTGGAACTAAACTGCTTATAGCCCAAAAAACTGGAAAGTTTGATACTGTGGGTATAGATTGTGTTGCAATGAATGTTAATGATCTTCTAGCAATGGGAATTCAACCAAGTGCTTTTGTTGATTATCTAGCAGTTTCAGACTTTCAAGAAGATGTTATAGATGGTATCATGCAAGGAATTTTGAAAGGTTGTGAGCTGGCAAAAATACCTCTGATAGGAGGTGAGCTGGCGAAAATACCAGAGCTTCTATCAACTAACATCAATTCTTTTGATCTTGCTGGTACTGCACTCGGAATAGTTGATATCAAAGAAATTGTAGATGGTTCTAAAATAAAAGTTGGAGATGTAATCATAGGGATAACAAGTAGTGGGATTCATTCTAATGGTTTTACTATACTTCGAAAAGTTTTATCTATTAAATATGAATACAATGAAAGTTTTCCATGGGGAACAAATGTAGGAGAGGAATTGCTAATTCCTACAAGAATATACACTGAAGCAATTAAAGACTTATCAGAAAATTGCGAAATAAATGGACTTGCTCATATCACAGGTGGAGGTTTTAAGAAACTATTTCGAATAACAAATCTTGGTTTTCAAATCGACAAATGGTGCAACATCCCACAAATATTTCATGAGATTCAATCTGTAGGGAATATAGACTACCAAGAAATGTTCTCCATATTCAACATGGGTATAGGCTTCGTTGTCATTGTTTCCAAAAATAATGCTCAAAAAGCTCTCGAAACTCTTTCAAAACACTTTGATTCGCTAATAATCGGTGAGATTATCACGGATCCTATTGTTAAAATTCAAGACTATAATGTGATATTTACGAGGTGAGATGATGAGAACAGCTGTTTTAATATCTGGAAGAGGAACAAACCTTGAAGCTATTCTGAAAGCAGAAGAAGAGAAGAGCTTGGGGAAAACTAAAATTGTTTTAGTACTATCAAACAATCCTGAAGCAAAAGGATTAGAAATTGCTCAAAGAAGTCACAAACAAACAGCTATTGTCGATAAAAAGAATCTTGATTATTGTGAACAAGAGAGCGAAATTTTAGAAATACTTGAACACAATAAAATTGAGTTCATAGTTCTCGCAGGATTCATGCAGATCTTATCCTCGAATTTTATATCTAAGTATAAGAACAAAATCATCAATATACATCCCTCCCTACTTCCTTCTTTTCCTGGGCTAAAAGCGCAAAAACAAGCATTAGACTTTGGTGTGAAAATCTCAGGCTGTACTGTTCATATTGTAACTGAAACAGTTGATGAAGGACCCATTATTCTGCAGAAATGTGTTGAGGTATACAGTGAGGATTCAGAGAAAGAACTTGCTGATAGGATTTTGAGAGAAGAACATGTGTTACTACCTAAAGCAATTTCACTCTTCTCTTTAGGGAAAATACAGGTATATAGTAATAAAGCTAGGATAGTGGAATAAATGTGTGGAGTTTTAGGAATCAAAGGATTAACAACCTTGGGACAAGGCCGAATACTGCTTCAGATGCTCACACACAGAGGTCAGGATGCCAGTGGTTTAGCTTGGTATGATGAATCCACAGCTAGTCTGATTACTTCTAAATCAGATAGTTATCCCGATTTACTTGAAATAGATGAGAAAATAGAAACTAGATCTCTACTTGGTGCAACACGATATCCTACTTTTGGTACAAGAACCGATAGTTCCAATATAGAAACATATGCACAACCATTCTCATTTGAAACAGAATCTGGAAGCTTGTCGATTGTACATAATGGAAATGTTACCAATCTCTCCTCTCTAACACAACAATCATACGAATCAGATGCTAGATTTGTTGTTGATTTCTTAGGGATGCAAATTAATAAAATGAAAGGAGATATTGAAGCGGCAGTAAGAGCATTTATGGAATCAATAGATGGAAGTTATTCAATTATTGGTATTCTTAATGATCAATTGTTTGCATTTAGAGATCCAAGAGGTTTGAGACCTCTAGTAATGGGGAAGTTTGAAAATGTGTCTCTAGTTACATCAGAAAGCGTCGTTCTTCAAAATTTAGGAATAGAGAAATTCGAAGATGTTAAACCTGGTGAATTAGTTTTTATCAATAAAAACGATGTTAAACATACCAGTATAGTTCAACGTGATCATGCTCATTGTATGTTTGAGTTTGTTTATTTTGCACATCCATGTTCATATATTGAACAGAGGTTAGTGTATGATGTAAGGTTAGAACTTGGTAGAGAGTTAGGACATAGAATTCAGAAATCTGAACTTGAAATTGATTTCATTGTACCTGTTCCAGATACATCTAGACCTGCAAGCCAAGGTCTATCAGAGGTTCTCAACATCCCGGTTAGAGAAGCAATTATCAAAAACAGATATCTTCAGAGAACTTTCATTATGAAAAGTAAGGAAGAGAGAACAAGCGTAGCTAAGAGAAAATATCTCTACACTCCAACTTTCATTAAAGATAGAAATATCCTTGTTGTAGATGATTCCATTGTAAGAGGATTAACAAGCCAGAAAATCATTAAGGACCTTAGAAAACTAGGTGCAAAAAAGATCTATCTAGCTGTCACTTGTCCTGCTATTAGATTTGCCTGTTATTATGGAATTGATTTTCCTACTGATGATGAACTGATCGCTTCCGGATACAAAATTGAAGAAATGAAACAAATTCTGGATGTGGATGAATTATACTATCAAAACATTGAATCTTTGAAAAAATCTATCGGATTTTCTGACTTATGTACTGCATGTCTTTCAGGTAGTTATCCTACTGAACATGCACAAGAAATACGGATAAGATACTTGAATGGAGAATTAGTAAGCAGAAGCCACTATGAAGAGGTCTAAACATGGGGTTAAAAGTATTACTTGTAGGAAATGGGGCAAGAGAACACTCCATTGCAATGAAGATTGTAGAGAATGATGCCAAACTTTTTTCATATATGTCTAGAGAGAATCCTGGTATTGCAGATTTATCAAAAAAATTTAGTATTGGAGATCTAAATAATTTTGAGAAATTAAAGAAATACAGAAATGTAGACTTTGCGATCATTGGTCCTGAAAATCCTCTTGCAAATGGCATTACTGATTATCTAGAAGATAAACTAGGGATTCCAACATGTGGTCCTCGACAGAATGTAGCAAAAATTGAAAGTAGCAAGATTTTTACTCGTTACTTGATGGACATTTATAATGTTCCTGGAAATGTATCTTATATGATTGGTAAATCAGTTGAGGATCTTGATGTTGCTGTAGATGAATTTGGAACTGATTTTGTCATCAAACCCGATGGATTAACTGGGGGTAAGGGTGTAAAAGTTTATGGTGATCATTTAACAAATATTCATGAAGCAACAAAGTACGTTAAAACCTTAATTAACCGCGAAGGTGAATACTTGATTGAAGAGAAGAAGAAGGGTAAAGAATTCTCCTTACAGGTTTTTACAGATGGTTCAAACATTCTACCTATGCCTTTGGTAAGAGATTATAAAAGAGCATACGAGAATGAGGAAGGACCCTTGACTGGAAGCATGGGATCATATAGTCTTCCTGATCACAATTTACCATTCCTTTCAAAGAAGGATTACAAGGATGCGCTGAATATAATAAAGAAAACCCTGAAAGCATTAAATCAGAACACAGGTGAAAAATTCAAAGGGATTCTGTATGGACAATTTATGAAAACGGAAGATAGTATATTTTTAATTGAATATAATGTAAGATTTGGTGACCCAGAAGCACTAAATGTTCTAAAATTATTACAAACTGATTTCCTGCAAATTGCTTCTCAAATAATAGACGGGAATTTATCAAAAGCAGAGTTTCAGAAACAAGCTACCGTATGTACTTATCTAGTTCCTCAAGGATATCCACAAAATCCTGTAAAAGAGGAACCGGTGGAGGTTGATCCAGCCATAAATAAGGATATTTTTTATGCTTCAGTTTATCGAGATAAAAGCACCATCAGAACAACATCCAGTAGAGCTATAGCTCTTGTAACAAAGGGAGATGACCTGGAATCTGCTAAAATTGAAAATGATAGGAAGATTACACAAATAAAAGGGAATCTTTTCTACAGAAAAGACATTGGTACCTACCTATAGTTTTCCACTTAGATATTTGTCCTCCATAACTCTATCACAGTAGATACATCTAAGAATCAAAGGTTTTTTAGAAATTATATCAAATGATGAGGTTATGGGTTCATGGGAATTAGAAACACAATTTGGATTAAGACACTTGATAAATTCTTCAACATGGTCAGGAATTTCTAACTGTATTTTTCTCTGAACCTCGAAATTCTGAATGATATTTACAGATGCTCCTGGAGCAATAAATGAGAGCTTATGAACTTCATTTTCTGTTAATTCCTTACCTTTGATTTTTACTACATCTTTAAGAGACATTTTTTTGGAAAGAACACGTATAGCGAGTGCAACTGTATATGGGTAATTTGCATCTATTCCTAAAACCTCGAGTATGCGCAAAGCTTTACCTGGAGGAATTCTGTCAATCACTGTTCCATTCTCTATTTTTCTTACAATCAATTTATTCTTATCTTCATTCATTTAATCCACTCCTAGATATTTAAGAATTAGAGCCATTCGTACCCATACTCCATTTTTTGCTTGGTCAAAATACTTAGCATATTTTAGTTCATCCAATTCAAAAGGAATCTCACTTACTCTTGGAAGAGGGTGCAAAATTATCATGCTATCTTTTGCTTTTCTCAAATCAGATTTACGGATCTGATATGCTCCTTTTAGTCTCTCATAATCTGTTGGGTCAGGAAATCGTTCTTTCTGTAAGCGTGTCACATACAGCACATCTAGTTCATCTATTACTTCTTTGTGATTTTCTGTTACTCTGAAAGCAAGACCATTTTCTTCCAGGCGCAGTTTTACATTTTTACGTATATGTAGTGCTGGTGGAGAAATTAGATGAACTTTCACATTATCATATTTAGCTAAACCAAAAAGAAGAGAGGGTATTGTTCTTCCATAGAGTAAATCTCCCATGATTCCAATCGTTATATCGTCTACCTTTCCTAGTTCCTTCCTTATGGTATAAAGATCAAGCAGTGCTTGAGTCGGATGTTCTTGTGTTCCTGTACCTCCAGATATCATTGGGATTGTAGCAAATTCCTTAGCAATCTCTCCAATCCCTTCGATGTAATGCCGAATTACTGCTATGTGCGCGTAGTGATTTAACATTCTAAAGGTATCAGCGATACTCTCTCCTTTAGATGAACTACTTACTTTTGCACTTGAGAACCCAAGAATTTGTCCTCCAAGTCTTAACATAGCGCTTTCAAAGGATAATCTTGTTCTGGTACTTGGTTCAAAAAAGAGAGCAGCTAGTATTTTTCCTTTGCATTTTTCAGCAAAAGAATCCGGTTTTTCTTCTATAGAAGAAGCTAAATCGAAAATGTCCTCCATAAGATTTTTGGACATTCTTCTTATTGTAAATAAGTGTTCGAGATTCATTCTCGTATCTTCCAATTCAGTAAAGAAATTTTCAGTTATAAATCATGCGATTTCTTAGGAAAAAAGGGGTTTTTATTGCATTTCACTGCAAAAAAATGATGGAGAAAACAAAAATAAAAATTATAAACGTTGATTCCTATGAACTCCATGGGAATTAATAGATGTCACAGTTTCTCCAGCAATATCTTGCAATCTCTAAGAGCAAAGATAGTTTGCTCTGTGTGAGTTTAGATCCAGCTCTACCATCTCAACGTTCAAGGTCTGTAATGTTAGATGATGATAGAGTTAATTTCATGAAAAGGATAATCAAAAATGTTGCTCCTTACAGTTGTGCAATCAAGCTTAATAGACAATATTTAATCGGATTAACATCTGATGAAATAAGATCAATCAATATTCTGATTCACCAGAATAATATGCTTTCAATAATTGACCATAAACTAGGTGACATTGACACCTCAAATGATTCCGCGATTTTTTGGTTCAAAGAAGAGAATTTTGATGCATTTACATTTTCTCCTTTTAGTGCTAATATAGCTAAGGCATCACTTCTTGCTCAACAAAGAAAACTAGGAATAATTGTTCTTACCTTGTTATCGAATCCAGAATCTATGTTCTATAAGATTGCTACCATAAGTGAACAACCTCTCTATCTATATGTCGCTGAGAGATGTAAGAAAGCTCAAGTAGATGGATTTTGGATAGGGAATGCAGAGCATATCGATGTTAAAGATGTTAGGAAAATGAAAGAAACAATAGGATCGAAAATCCTTGCCTTAACACCTATTTATGGGAGCGAACACCTGATCGTAAAAAGTGTAATTTACAATTTTGATGACAATGCAATGATCTGTGTTGGAGGTCCAATTGTTTATTCTGATGATCCGGGACAAAAAGCAGAAGAATATAAAAATCTCCTGAAAAAATACAAATTGGAAATGAGAGAAAAGAAAAACTCCCAATGATAATTCTTGAAGGTTCAATCTTGTATGAAAGTCAATTGCTCTTCTTTGATTGTTAAATGACCACGTAATAAGCTCTTTTTAGTTAACTCGCTTCTACACATAGGACAGTTGTTTTTTGTGTCTAACCAAGTTATGAAATGGTTTGGATGGCCAGCATAATTGCATGAAGGACATAAAATAACATTTAGCTCTTCATTTTCTTTAACTTCGAATTCTTGCAAGCAAATAATGCATTTGTCTCCTGATATAGCTTCTTCTACTTTCTCAACCCAAATAGCTAGTTCTTCTTTATCTTCACTTAGTTCTCTTTGGTCTTGAATCTGAAGCTGATTGAGAATGCCAAGAATCCTTTGTTTATTAACAAAAGAGAGAGATTCAGAATTCTCAACTTTGGTGTTTAAACCTGAAACAAAGGTTGATACTTGCTTCTTCATTTTCTTCAAAGATTTTTGAAAGCCTGATTCAAAATTAGATTGTTTTGATTCGCTTACTTCAATATCTTTAACCTTTTTACCACAATAAGCACAAAAAACAGAAATTTCTGGAATAGACCTTTCACAGAAAGGACATGATTTCATCTTACTCACCCGTTAGATAATTATTTTGGTAGATTTCTTGTTGCTTGACACTGAGGGCAGTAGAACCCACTACCACCAGAAGGTGGAAAATATCTATACATACCTATCCCACAGTTTTCACATACTTCTGCGTGATCCTCAAACTCTAAAGCTATTTGTAAGAAATCATGTGTTTCGAAGAAGTATTTTGCAAACTTGATTGCTTCTAAATTAATATCTACATTTGCAATCTCAACCATCGATCCATGGATTTTATGAGTAGTTATATAATCGAAGGCTTGTCTTGGTTTAATTCTACCTTGAGCAAGAGGATTCATTGTCAAGTAGACATTCTCTGATGAGTTTACAATCATTTCAAGCAAACTTCTGTTTTGAACACCAAATCCTAACATGTTGAAGGGAATTAGATAGATGTTGATAAGTGGATTCTGCGTAATGAAAAAAGACACTGTTCCAATAGGTTCTATACTGAAAAGACCAAAATGTTCGGTATATTTTGCTAAAGTGTGTAAGTACTTGTTAACAATCTCATTATCTCTTTGATCTGCAATAGCATAATCTAAGAAAATAACAAGTGGTTTGAATTCTAAGTTTTGCAATAAAGTAGTGGTTTTTCCTATTTCTGCAGAACGAACTACAATCATAATGGGAAAGTCTTTGATTTCTGCATTTACGGTATTTAGAAATTGAGCCATATCTTCATCATAAAGATAGAATAAACATCCATTAGCTCCTCCTTCTTTCATACGTTTAAGTATAGGCAAGAGTGTATTTTTATTTTTAAGAGGAGAAATTTCAGGTATCATGCTAAAATCAGCATAACGAACAAAACCTGCAATAACATCTGGAATAATTTCTTTAAGTTGTTCAATCCCGCTCATTAAACTCAAGAATGTATAAATTATCTTTATTCAAAAATCTATCGCAAAGAAATGGCCGATTGAGTAAGTAAGGGTGTTATTTGCTATACAAAAGTTCACCAAAATCTCCTTTGTCTTCAAGATATGTACTTTTTCCCTCAACCAATATCTCCCTAATAGTTGGGATAACAGCTTGAGATATGGGCAGTTTCTGTAATTGTGAATCTGACATCTTTAAAATATCTGATTCCAGACACTCTAGTTCAGCTGCAGCTTGTCGGAATTGATGAGCTATTGATATTCTTTCAAAGAACACTTCTCTCATGAGAAAACCTATTCTTGCCAGATAAGTTGCTGTTTCTAGATTCTTTCGGAATTTAACATTTGGAATGTATCTCGGTTCAAAAAAGTTTATTCTATGCTTTTTTGCAAGATGATAACCTTCTGAAACAGGTTTGAGAAGTTGATAATTGTGTGCAATTTCAGGATCAGGTTGTCCGTATGAGATATTGTTAGAATAAAGTTCAAGCATTTTGTTAAAGATGGAGGGATAGTTTTCGTGAATAACTTGCATAAAAACATCTTTATTTCTTCGGGGTTTAAGGGTTAGACCGCCTGTTATGACAAATTCTGCATTGACTCTGTGTAGTTCAGCAAAAATATTTTCAAGATTTTCCTCAGTGTCACCTATGAAAGGAATAACTGGGGTAATATATGCTCCAGAAGGTATGCTTGCATTCCGAAATTCTTTGATTGCTTGAATTCTTGAAAAAGTAGAGCTAGCATTTGGTTCGATATTTTTTTGATCATTTTCGTTCATGAGAGTAACAGTGAAAGCAACACGAGCAAAAGAGGTTTCATGTATCTTCTTGATGATATCAAGATCTCTTAAGGCTAAATCGCTCTTTGTCAGCAACCTAACTGGTATTCCATAATCGTAGGCTATTAGCAATAATTGTCTCGTAAGCTGCAGTTCCTCTTCAGCTGGTTGGTAGATGTCACATACATTGCCAAATAGGCTGAGTAAGAATTTTGGTGTCTGATACTTAGTTAGAGAGTTGTTCTTGGATTCAATAAATTCATCCAAGGTTGTTGTTCCGTTTCTGTTGAAAGGGACTAATCCTTTCTTAACAAGATATTCTTCGAATAGTTCAGGTGCATTGATTTTTGCCTTAATGGTCACACCAAAATCATCATGCATATGATAGTTATCTGAAGTTCCATTACAATAAGCACAATTGTGATAACAACCTTGATAGAGATTCATGTGGATATGGTGAGGGCTTCTATTACTTGTTCTAACAAGAGTTTTTGCTTGAATCTTCTCAACCTTCATATTCATCACTTATAGGATTCGTTGAGAAAATGGATATTTTTGAATATTTAAGGATGGAAAAAAAGAAAGAATAATAGCATTAACTATGTTTGAACTCTACGCCAAATCCACCTTTAGGATAATGCCAATCAACACTCTCATGGGGACAGACAAGTTTACAAGTACCACACTCAAGACAAGAAATATAATCAAAAGAAACTGGTCCTTCTGCTTCGTCACCTTCGGTAAATTTGTAGCAACTAGCTGGACATCCGTATACACATTGGTATGTTGTACATTTTGATTTACATATTTCTGGATTGATAGTTATGTGTGCATAATTTTGATCTGATGTAAACTTTGTTAGATCTAATTTCTCTTCTATAGATTTGGATTGTTTTGCTTTACTCATAGTGATCTCACCGCTCCTATTAACAATTTGAACATAGCCCAAAGAGGTGTTTTTCGGAGTATGTGCCAAATAGCTGTCATAACAATTCTTTTTCTTGGTTGTCCATTATTTCTCAGTAATTTTTCCATTAATACAGTAACAAGATCTGGGGCAGTTGTATACATGTGCTCATTTTCTAGAAAATGACCTGCTCTTCTAAATGTCTTCAAATCTTTGTAAACAAAGCTTTTCTTTAGATTCTTCTTATAAATCTTTGTGCTTCGTTTGGTGTATGTATTAGATTTAAGAATGTCAATTGCTGATTCAGCAGCAACTATTCCAGATTGTAGGGCAAAATTTATTCCTTCTATGTAAAGACCTGCATTAAGAGTCATACCCGCGGCATCACCAACAACTAATACTCCATTACCGAATAATTTTGGCATATATTTAAATCCGCCTTCTAGAATGATGTGGGCAGAGTATTCAATCATTTTTGCATCTTTGAGAAGTTTCCTGATATATGAATGGTTTTTAAATTCTTCAAAAACAGCTGGTGCTTCAAGTTTTTTCTTAGCTAAGACATCCATGTTGAGTATCAAACCGAAAGAGACAGTTTCTTTATTAGTATAGTAGAAACCTCCACCTGGAATACCTTTAGTATGACCAAGAATTTCGTTACTTATACCTTCGTTCTCATCTAGATGAAATCTCTCTTCGATTTTACCTTTTGATAATTCATAGGTCTCCTTCATACCTAAGGCATAATGTTTGGCTTTGGGTTTTTTCATTAAATTAGCTTTTTCAACTAAGAGGTTATTAGCTCCTTCAGCAATAATTATCAATTTAGCTTTAAGTTCCTCATCACCTGATTTAACTCCAACAACTTGTTTATCTTTCCAAACCAAATCCTCAACCATTGTATCTGGAAGAATCATTGCACCTGCTTCTTCTGCTTTTTCAGCTAACCATCTGTCGAATTTTGGTCTTATGACAGTTACACCATTGTATGGGGTTTGAGCAAAATTCCTCAGATCAGCATCAATTGTAACTGAACGTGTTTCAGAAAGAAGAGTAATTTTTTTTGTTGTTAGATATCTTTCAAATGATTTGTCATCTTCCCAGTAATTTGGGACTAATTTATGCAATACAGGACCATAAAGTGCGGCTCCACTAACGTTCTTTGAACCAGGATATTGACCTCTTTCAAGAACAACAGTTTCTATACCAGCTCTTGCTAGTGTTAAAGCTGCTGCAATACCTGCTGGACCAGCTCCTATGATTGCAACATCGAAATCATATTCTTCTGACATTATGAAATGAGTTCAAAATATCGCTTTATAAATAATGCTACTTGGCAAATTACAGACACTATTTATCTGAATTTAAGCCATATCCCCAATTACCATCTTCATCATAATTGAATGATTTAAACATTCCACACGCAGTCCATATTTCGTCAAACCAGGGTTGAACAAGTAGAGGAATGTTTTCGGTTTGTGAGTAATCCTCAATAAAAATCTCTTGAAACTTCAATTCATCTCTATCGATTGGAACTGGATTAACACCAAGAATATCTTTGTTTAACTTCATCTCATAATCTCTAACTTGAACTAGAGTCAAATATAGACTGAAAGGAGGATTCACTGAAATTCTTTTGAACACTTCAATGTAATCGGGGAGAGCTTTAAGAATTTCTTCTTCGAACGAAACACTTGGGATTTCTAATTTTGATGCAATAGGTTTCAAGAGACTTCCTTCCACTGCTTCAATAATACCTTTTCTGTAAAGATGGACATATGATCTAGCTACACCAGATAAATCAGTTGTATAAGTAAGGAACCCATCAAACGTATGACTAAGTTCCATCCCCATATATTTGATAGGTTTAAGGAATTTAGGATTTCTAGAAATAATCTCGATGTTGTAATTCTTATCTATTGTAGAAGATTCTCCTGCAATTAAGTGAAGAATAAGTTTAGCATTATCTAAGAATTTGATAGGAGTTCTACCGTTTGCTATTTCTGTAGCTCTTTCGTTTCTGAATATTCCCTTCACAAATAGATAGCAAATTTTAATTTTATAAGTATTGGGGATTTAGAACATAAAAAATAAAATAGAAAGAGAAGTTTTACTCTAACTTCTTCTTAAGTATTGGTAGAATTTCATGTAAGTCTCCAACAATCCCATAATCAGAATAATTGAATATTGGAGCACCTTCATCTTTGTTGATAGAAATTAAAGTCTTAGCTTTAACTCCACTCAAATGTTGTGGAGCACCAGAAATCCCGGCAGCGATGTAAATGTCAGGAGATACTGATTGACCAGTTTGCCCGATTTCATAAGTTTCTTCAATCCAATGAAGATCAGTACAAGCTCTTGTTGCACCAATTTCTCCATTTAGCAGTGTAGCAAGATCCTTTAAAATCTGAAAATTATCTTTTCCTCCCACTCCTCTACCTCCAGCGACAATGAGTTTAGCGTCTTTAAGATTTACAGTTCGTTCTGCTTTCTTAATCTCAATGTGTTTTACTAACATATCTTCTGCTTCAAAAGTAACTTCTACCTTTTCTACTTCTGGAGATTTACCTGATGGATTTTCATTTATGAAGAAGGCTCCAGTTCTTGTAGTAGCGAATTTAATTGCTCCTACTAGCTTAGTAACTCTCATGGCTTGATCATCTCTAACTGGAGTGTGGAAAAGAATGTTATCGATATCTAAAGAGATGTCAACAATTCTTTGGGCACAGGATATTCCATGATGAACAGCAAGTCTTGGAATAAGATCCTCTCCAAAGACAGTTCCAGCTGCTAGAACCAAAGAAGGTTCAGTTTTTTCAATAATCTCAAGCATAGATTTTACATAAGGGTAACTGAGATAATTCTCTAATTCTGATGCTTCGACAGTATAAACTTTCTTAGCTCCATGTTTTCCAAGTTCTTCAACCCAATCATTATTAATTTGATTAGCTAGGAGTGCTAAACTGATTTCACTATCTGCAAAAACTTCAGATAATTTGTTGAGAATACCTAGAACGTTTTCTTCAATTGCATTATCTCTAATTTGTCCAAATACTAATATTTTCATTTATTTCACGCTCCTAGTTTTACCTCATCTTCTTTTAATTTCGAAAGAAGATTGTCTACCATTTCCTCAGGTTCTCCTTCAGTAATGATATAGCTTTCCTTTTCAATCACAATATTGGTTAGGGAAACTTGTTGTAACGATGCGGCTTCTTTACCAACAACATTTGCACTCAATCCCAAATCTGTTGCTGTCCAAGTAGGTATTACTGCTCGTTTAGCGTTTAGAATACCTTTCATGGATGTATATCTAGGAGTGAAGTATTGGCTATCACTTGTGCTAATCAAAGCCTTTTGTGGTACCTCAACTATTTTTCTTCCACCTTCTAGAACATGTCCAACTCTAAATCCACCGTCAATGTTTTCTATTTCTTCTGCATAAAGAACACTTGGGAGGCCAAGTTTTTCTGCTAACATAGCTCCTACTGCATAGGAACTAGAAGACTGTTCTTCAGCACTTAGGAAAACTAAATCAAAATCACCAATTTTCTCCAATGCTCCAACGTAAATTTTCGCTAAAAGCAAAGGATCTTCTGTATAGAGTGTATCATCTGCAATTTCAATTGCATCAGTGCACCCCATTGCAATAGCTTCTCTTAAAGCTTTGATTGGTTTCAAACCTCTTACACACACTGCGGTTACTTTAGCACCTTCTTCCTCTTCTTCTTTCTCAGCATCGAAAGTGTTTTTGAGTTTCAGTGCTCCTTCAATAGCATTTTTGCTTGTAGGATTAATAACCAAGTCAACATCGTCAACCTTGGAGGGATCAAAGAAATCCACACCTTGAAGCTTGACTTGTGTGCTTACGATTTGGTCTATAAACACAATAATCTTCATAGTACTCAACGAAACTGAAAGGTTGGATTAAATAAAGTTTACTACTTATCAAATATATACGTTCATAATCCACATTTGGACGGAAACATTTAATAAAAATCTCTCATAGTATTTTTGGAATTAAAATGGTCAATAGAGACAGTGTTATTAAAACTCAAATTGAGTTAAGTAACCTTATTGGTGTCCCAGGACATGAGGAAGAAGTTACTGATTATGTTTTAGTGAAGTTAGAAAAACTTGGTGTCGATAAAGCATGGATTGATCCCCTAGGAAATGTTTTAGCTATAAAAGAGGGAACAAATCCAAACGGATTAAGAATAATGCTTGATGCTCACGTAGACGAAGTAGGATTTATGATATCACATGTTCACGAAGAAGGTTTTCTTACAATAGAAAACCTGGGAGGAATTGATAAAAGACTCATGTTAGGAGCTTTACTACAATTCCAAAATGATTTTCGTGAAAGAATTATAGGTGTAGTAGGGGCAGCTCCTCCACATGTAACAAAACCTGATGAGCGAGATAAAGTTCCTGAAATTAATGAAATGTTCGTTGATATAGGATGTAAGAATCGGGCAGAAGTATTAGCTTTGGGTTTGGACATAGGTTCTGTTGGTACTTTTTATACTGAGTGTATCCTGCTAAATGAGGAAACAATTCTTGGTAAAGCTTTTGATGATAGAACAGCTTGTAATGTGATTTTGCATGTACTTGAAGAGCTAAAAGAAGTAGAGATACCACATACATTACTGATAAATTTCGCAGTACAAGAAGAAGTAGGTACAAGAGGTGCAATAGTTGCCGGTTATACTTTAGAACCAAGTATAGCTCTAGCTCTTGAAAATACTATCGCAAGTGATGTTCCTGGTGTTCCGAGCCAAAAAATAGTTACAAGCCTTGGTGATGGACCAGCTGTTACAGCTGCAGATAGATCGTTAATTGTGCCTAAGAAAATACTTGAAAGGATTAAGCAAGCGGCAGTAATGGGCGATATCAAATGGCAATACAAAAAACCAACTTATGGTGGGACTGATGCTGGTTCAATATCTAAAACACGTGCAGGTGTTCCTTCGGGAGTTGTTTCTGTTCCATGTAGATACATACATGCTAACGCAGGATTACTGTTAATCGATGATATTCTCAAAACAATAAAGCTTGTAACCAATTTCTGTAAGATTTGATTTCAAGTTTTGTTTATTTCTATTTTTGGTTTTGGTCCTCTAAAATAAGAGAATATTGTTGAGAACAGCATGAATCCTGCGAACACGCCAAATAACACCCTCATTGCTGGTACATAATTGATAACATCTTCTATTCTTCCACCATTGATACTTTGATATTTATTTTGTGAAAAAACAAAAACAGCTGTTGCTAATGCTGTCCCTAAGCTGAAACCGACATTGGTAGAGAGACTTAACATACTGTTTGCTATACCAAGTTTCTTTTCGGGTGCTGATGACATTACAGAAGTATTATTTGGTGCAATAAATATGCCCAGTGATATCCCAATGATTGTTGCTATAATTATAATTACATAAATTGGTACTTGTTCGGTAATAAACAATGCACCCAACACGAGTGATAACATCATGATACCTATGCCAGCCGTGGAAAGATATTTAACATCAATCTTGTTTGATACCGCACCCGAAAGGACTGCTGCAAGAGCCATTCCTATAGGCGTACCCATGATAGCAACTCCTGTTTGAAATGTAGTATAGTGCAAAATTTGTTGAACAAAGAATGGAAGTTGATATATGATTACACATAGACCAAGATAAGCTAACACCCCAGAGAAAATACCTACTGTAAACCTTCTATTTTTGAACATAGATAAATCAATAACAGGATGTTTGGTATGTTTTTCCCAGAAGATAAAAGCTATCAAAAAGATAATACTAAATCCCAAACTTAATCCTGATAGAAGCTTTGCAAAAGGTCCAAACGTACCAACTTCCGTTTTAAAGTATGGAACTACTACACCTCCAGGCCAATGTGATTTATTCGGTCCAAAATATGTGTGATCGAATATACTAGCAAAAACACTGAAACAAAATACCAGCAAGAACAGAAAACCGGACAAGAATAATGATCCAAGTATATCAGCTTTACGACGACTATCTGTAAGAGGGGGAGTTGGAGGAATAATGTACTGAACCCAGAAAAAGCCAATTAAACCAACTGGTACATTGATGAGAAATATAAAAGGCCAACCTGAATATCCATTAAGAACACCATCAAGAAATTCGGTTAGCGCACCTCCGAGAATAGGTCCTAATGAAATCCCTAATGCAATAAGTAAAGAATTCAAACCTATTGCTAACCCTCTGTTTTCTCTTGATGTGAACCTGGTAATTATTGCCATTCCATTGGCAACTAATCCTGTGGCTCCAATCCCTTGTAAGATTCTAAACAAGACTAAAACACCTAGAGATCTCGCAAAGAAACATAATAGTGATGCTACTGAAAAAATGACCATCCCAATCTGGAAGATCAGTTTATTTGAAATTCTGTCACCCAAGTCTCCAGAAACTGTTGTAAATGCAATCATGGTTAGTAGATAGCTTAGAACAATCCACTGTACTTGATGCTGTGCTACATCTAAACTCTCCATCATTTGAGGTAAGCTAATATTTACAATGGTCCCATCGAGAGAAGCTAAAAATGCTCCAATTCCTGTTGCAGAAATAAGCACCCAAACTTTGATAGAATCCTTTTCTTCTGCTTTTTCACTGACAGTTTCATTCATTTGAGATAGGATGTGTCTAAACTAGTTAATTATAAGATTTGTGTAAGTTTCGGCTAGTCCTTGTACTTCTCCCTAAACTCCTCTTCTAAGATGTCCATTACCACTACATTGTGATAACTACCTTGTAAGTAATGTGCTTCTCTTTTTCTTCCAACTTCCTTAAATCCAACTTTCTTATAAACATGGATAGCTCGTTCATTATACTCCATAACCCAGAGTTCTATACGATGGAAATTGAGAATATTGAATCCGAATTTCAGAAGGCACTTCATAGCATCAGTACCATAACCTTTGCTGTGATTAGCTGGATTGTGAATGGTAATACCTAGTTCAGCAGATCTGCTTACAGAATTGATCTTACCTACTCCACAAGTTCCAAGGAAATTTCCAGTTGAAATTTCTTCAATTGCCAAAACATACTCTTTTCCGCTTTTTGCCATACTATGAGCACTTTCAATAAATTCAGCTTCCATCATTGAGGACATAGGTATTAACAAACCTAAACCTATTCTAGATTCATATGTGTTCCAATGTTCCATAATGTCATCTAAATCCTCTTTTTCTAAAGGACGTAATTTCACTTTTTCTCCGATAAAAGGTGATTTAGTATGGTAAATGTCGGACATAGGCAATTTTTGTTTTCTTATCTTAAGAATTTTTGGATAAAGAGGATATAACTGATAGAGGTAGTCAATTTGTGTAATTAAAACCAAAAACATGCTAAAATAACTAAAATGAAATTTTGAGAAGTAAATGCGAAAAAAATTATCATAAATTCCTTCTCTTATTCTCTGTCGGCAAAGATCTTAAGTATGTTCTTTTTTTACAAAAATCCTAGCTCTGAAACTTTTGTTAAAATGGTGGTTTGTTACATCTTCTTCTACATGAATTTGGTTAAAACCCAAGGACTCAAATATTTTTTGATAATTGCGAGGGAAATGCCGTTCTGAAACCCCAAATTCATCTTCAATTGTAATTAGAATATTAGTCAATTTAGAAATATGTTTGAATATTTCTTTTGAGGCTTTAGTGTGAATATGCTCTAATACCGCCATTGTAAAAATTACATCAAACTTTGTAAAAAATAGTGGTAGAATTGATTCAACTGGTGCATTTAATAAAGTAATTTTATTAATTTGACTTGGAAAGCTCTTCTTAGCTAAGTCTAAAGCGTTTTCTGATATTTCAATACCAAATAAGTTTACATACTCATTGTTGTACAAGAAATTTAGATTTCTACATGCATTTGGTCCTAATTCTAGAATCTTAGCGTTCTTGGGAATGTCAGCAATTTCAAGAAGCTTCAGAAGTAGTTGAGATCTTTTTGTTTTTTCTAGTTGTAAATATCCTTCAGGTTTATTAGAACCATCATTGGGTTCAGACCAATATGTTAGAGCTTGCTTATGAGTTAATTTACTAAAAAATAATTTCTCTCTAAGCTTCTTAGGAAGGGTTCGTATTTTTTTTAGCAATCTATCTTTCATAATTGTGAGATACTCATCTACATATATATATAAACTTCTTTGTCTTTTATCATAGTGTAATCAAAAGAAAAAAGGCTTAAATATCTAGGAATAATAAATAGTTTGAGTGTTTATATATGGTTAATATCTATGGGGTAGTCAAAACAGTCCTAAGAAATACTAAGCGCCGAATGTATCGATCTCAAGTGAAGAAGGTTGCACTAGAAGTTGGTGATGGACTTAGTGTCAATTTCAAATCAAATGTTAATAAAAATACAACATTGGGTAACAATGTAACTTTTAACGGAGTAGCAATCAGAGGTGATGGTGAGGTTGTCATTGGTGACAATTTTCACAGTGGTCCTGATATACTCTTTCTCACTCGAAATCACAACTATGAAAGTACAAAGATACCATATGATGAGACCTATATACGAAAGAAAATCGTAATCGAAGACAATGTGTGGATTGGAGCTAGATGTATTATTGCTGGTGGTGTGACAATAGGTGAAGGTGCAATTATTCAAGCTGGCAGTGTAGTGATAAAAGATATACCAGCTTGTGGAATCGCAGGAGGACATCCTGCTAAAACCTTCAAGTATCGTGATAAAGATCACTACTACAAATTGAAGGAAGAGAAAAAATTCCATTAGAGCGATAATCATGAAAAAACTTGATTTCATAATAGTAGGCGCTATGAAAGCTGGTACATCAAGTCTGGCATTTCAACTCAAACACAATCCACAGATTTGTATCCCTTTGAAAGAAGTACATTATTTTAACAATGAAGAAAACTACAACAAAGGTATACAGTGGTATGAGGGTATTTTCAAAGACTGCAATCCAGAGAACATAATCGGTGAAAAGACTCCAACATACAGTTATTTAGAAAAAGTTCCTGAAAGAATTTATGAGTATAAATCTGATATAAAATTAGTATGGATTTTTCGGAACCCTTTAAGTAGATCTTATTCAAACTATTGGCATGCTGTCAAGTCTGGGCGAGAAAATTATAGTTTTGATAAAGCAGTGAGAAAAGAACCTGAACGTCTAAAGAAAGATGTTTGGAAAGGATATCTAAAGAGAAGCATCTACGCTGAACAGATTGAAAGATACCTAAATTTCTTTGATAAGAAACAGATGTATTTTATGATCTTTGAAGACTTTGTAAGGAATCCAGTAGAGAATATGAAAGGATTATTCAAATTTCTAAGAGTATCATTCAATAATTTTGAATATCAAGATGAGATAAGGAACATAACAATAATACCTAGAATACCTCGTTTATTGAGAAAGTCTTCAGAAATCTTTCATGAAAAATCTCTAATTCATAAAGGAATACAATTTCTTGCAATCAAGAGAAAAAAACCTGGATACACTAAAATCTCTCCTGAAATAAAAGAGGAATTGAAACATTACTTCATAGATCATAATAGGAAACTAGCAGACCTAACAGGATTAGATGTTTCGATTTGGGATAAAAATAAGTGAAATTAATCAAGATCTGTTGCCTCTTCGATTGTATCAGAAACTTTTTCAGTTTTATCTTTAGGCTTTTTATATTTCTTGAAATATTCCTTGAATAAGGTAGTAAAGAAGGTTATATCATCTCTTCTTATTTGCTTAGTTAACAAAATACCAGCAACAAATAGAACTAGTGAGATTGAGAAAGATAGAGTAACGTTGTAAATCCCCAAGAAATCAAAAGCAAGATAATAGCAAACTACTCCAACACCAGCTGAGATCAAGAAAATAACAACTAAATGAATCAACCCCTTTATGTCATATTTCAGTTTGTAATATCGTCGGGATATAAGAATCGTTCCTGCAGAGTAAACCGCTCTGATTACAAAGAAAGCAGCTGCTAATCCAAGTAATGGGTTCAAAGGAATAACAAACCAAGCAATAACAAATGCAGCTCCAAATGCAATCGTTACAAAAATAGCATTCCAATATAGCTTGAAGTACAAACTGTGACCAAAAGCCAGTATACCCTGAAGATATTTGAAAACAACGGCTCCAAGTAGGAAAGGAATAATGAATATACTTGGAAGATAATTGCTATTAGTGAAATATATTATTAGAATAGGAGAAAATGCATACAAAGCTATACTCAAAACAGCTAATATAATAAGGAATATCTTGAGGATTTTTTGAGAAACAAGTTGAATTCGATCATGTTCTTCTCGCTCAAATAATCTGTAAATCACAGGTCTATACACCATAGTAACCATATTACCTGCAACTAAGATTAAATTTGTTACAAGTAAAGCACCATACCTATAAAGAGCAATTGTCTCAGTTCCAGTCAGGGGGAAGAAGTATTCAACAAGCAATAAGACTAATATGTTGAAGCCTTGCCAAACAATACCAACATAGTATGAAGGAAGTGAGAAAATCATTATCTTCTTGAACTCAGTAAGGGAAAATCTACCAATACCAATATCCTTGAAAATATGAAAAATGCTATAAATGGCTACAATTGTTTCGGACACTGCTAAACCAATAACTAAACCAAATAATCCTAAATCAAAGAAAATTACAAAGATAATGCCGAAGGGTATTTGGAGTAAGACTCTTGCTATAATGATGTTAGCATAATATCGACTGTTTTGTAATGATGTGGCTATTGTGTAACATATTGTACTAAAAATTTGGGCAAATACAATGAGAGCTATCAACAGAATGATAATAAGGTAATTTTCTACTTGAAGAAACCACGGTCCTTGTCCTGTAACAAAAAACACTATAAGAATTGATACAATTACAACCACTTCTGCAATAATATAAATTAGAATTCCTGTGAAAATGAAATTCTTGAAAGTATCAAGTTCTTTCGAAATCTTATACTTAATGGTATATCGGTTGACTGAAGAAGTAAAACCAAACGATGAGAATCCAATTAATAGTGCAATTGCTGAAGCGATAACAGTATATTGACCCATATCAGCTTCAGATAATGTGTTGGTGAATATCTTAGTAAAAGCAAGACCTATCAATTTTGCAAGTGCAAAAGAAACAAAAAATGCTATAGCGAACTTTGAGCTCTTGCCAAGTTCCATTAAAGAGGATTCTCTTTTTCCAAACATGTCAAAATTCACCAATTTATGAACAACCATCTGTGGCATTTTTAAAAGTATCTGAATATTGAGCAGTATCTAAAACAGTTACATATGATATCTATTTTTTACAAAAATAACCATTTATATAGTTAGAAAATATAGTAAATTCATTGATTTACGTAAGTTAAGGTTAAAACTATGAGTTATATTACAAATCTTTTCCAAAAAACATTCAAACGAAGACTTGGAAAGAACATCGGTACTTTGATTGCTATCTCCCTTGGCGTTTCTTTAATGGTGGGAGTTCAGATTACTATCACAAGTTTTTCAACTGAAGCATTGAAGTTTTTTGCAGATGCTATAGGAGAAAATGACATAATTATTAGTGGATTTGGTTTTCCAATTCAAGATTATGAAGGCATTATTGATCAGATATATGCTTCGGATATCGAATTCGCAGCTATAAATGCGAGAGTAACGCAGGACGTTGCTGTTTACAATTTAGAAACGGGAGATTTAGAAAAGGGTGTAAGTTTTGTCGGTGTTGAACTGGATGAAGATCCAGTGTTTGGGCAATTTCATTTCGAGAATGAAACAAAAATCTCTCAAGTTCAACTCTCAGACATATTTTCAAATGAATCTCATGTTCTTCTTGGATCTGATTTACAAGAAGACCTAAACGTTACTGTTGGGTCCATTATTAAAATAAGAATAGGCGAACTCAATCAAACTGGCACCCTGAGATATGAATACAAAACCTATGATTTGAAAGTAGTAGACTTCTTATCAGATTTAGGTAAGGGAAAGGAGCTCGGAGGAAGAGCTCTCTGGACAAGTATTGACAATATAAGGTCAATTCTTGGTTTAGATCCTGATGTTTGTACTGATATTAATATTGCACTAAGTGCTAATCACGAAGAAAATCCAGTAGATAATGAATATGCTAAACAAGTAGAATTAGAACTTAAAGAACTTCTAGATCCAACAGGATCCAATGGGTTGATTATCATAGCTTTTCGTGCATTGATACTTGAGGTTTCTGAAGAAATTCTTGCTGATGTTTTAATCGCTTTCAACCTGTTTGGGGCACTAATTATCTTTGCTGGTGTTCTCCTATTGGTGAATATTCAACTTATTCAAGTAGAAGATAGGATTCAGCAATTGGGAATTCTAAGAGCAATTGGATCAAAACGAAGAGAGATTGTTCAACTGTTCTTAATTGAATCAACAGTACTAGGTATTTTTGGCTCGTTTATGGGTGTAGCGGGGGGATATGGTATGTCCGTTTTCTTAGTGTACCAAATAGGACAGACATTTTTTGAAGGTGCAATTATACTTCAACCAACAGTTACGAGTGGAGCTGTCATTTATTCAATAGTATTAGGACTGATCCTCTCTGTAGGTGCAGGTGTATTTCCAGCGATAAGAGCTGCAAGAGTAGATGTTATAGAAGTAATTAGAGGAATTAAGAAAGTAAAACCAAAAAGGACTGGAACATTCTCTCTAGGTTTAGGTCTAACATTTATCGTAGGTGGGATAGGAATTTTTGTCTCACAGTATCTACTATATGGATCATTCTTTGTACCTGAAGGCTGGGATACATCATTGGAACAATGGATGTTTATGGGAGCTAGTGCGGCTGTTCTAATTGGAGTAAGTATAATTCTAGGATATCTATTTTCTAAGAAAATAATGGGGAATGGTATTGGTCTTACTTTTATGGGAGTAGCTATTGTTATGTTGCTAACCTCACTACCCGCGCTAAAGGAAGTTACAGAAAACACTAAAATTTTGGCAACTCTCGCTGTCGTTTTGGCACTGGGGTCAATAATAGTTGTAGGTGTCAATCTTTCAGCTGTTACAAATTCTCTCAGAAACATGCTATATAGAACTAGATTGAAAAAAGGAGTTTCTTTGATTTCAAGTAAATATATGACATCAAAATCTATTCGGAGTACATTAACATTCGGTATTTTCGCACTTGTTCTAACAATGAATATCTTCGCTGGTATTTACCAATCAACATATTCCTACAATACGTTAGAATCAGCGGAGTTCTTTAGTGGTGGTGCTCCAATATTTATCGAATTGGATACACCTATCGCAAACTCATCTTTAGTTGAAGTAGAGAAAGATCTCTATTCGGTGGATGAAGCAATCACCTACGTAAAAGGAATAAATTCTACGATTATTTACATCACGCAAGTAGAAGGGTATGAGTTCGAGATACCGTCAGAAATCCTACCTGCTGGAGTGGATATGATTTATGAAGATACTTTCAAAAATGGCAGTGATTATACATTTGATTTCATTTTTGAACAATCTATCAGTCAATTTACAAAAAAATACAAACCAGGAGCTTCAGAAGAGTATCAACGAGAATATAGTCACGAAATCTGGGATTTCTTCTATAACCGAACAAAATTCAATGCAGAAGGATATGTAGATAATGACAATGGTTTCGAAACAGTAATTTCAACTACACCTCTTCTTAGACCAGGATTTGTTTTTAACTTACACGGACTAGGATATTCCCCAAGACAGGTAATAGTAATTGCATCTGTTATGCAGTATCCATTTGCATTCGAATCACGATTACCAAGTTTAATTATTACACCTGACTTTTATCCAATATTAAGAGATAATTTTGTTTTATATCCAAAGTATACAAGGTTTCTAGTACAAACATCTCTAAATTTCAGAACTGATGAAAACTATGAACTTGCTGAAAGAATTGAAGAATACTTCAACGGTAATGAATCATTACTTGTACTGAGTGAAGATTTTGTTGCTGCTGATGCAGATTCTTATTGGAATGAAATGCTTCAATTAGTTGACTTCCAAGTGAAAACATTTGCCTTTCTAGAATATTTCGTTGGTTTTGGTTTGGTTGTTGGTGCGCTTGGGATGATAATTATTGCCGTGAGGAATGTATCAGAAAGAAGAAGAGAAATAGGAATGATGAGAGCAATAGGCTTTAAGAAACGACAAATAATTGGGTCAATAATGCTGGAATTATTTATTCTGGCAATTTTAGGCTTAGTAATGGGATTCATAAACAGTCTCATTCTAGGATGGTCGTTCTCGAATATTTATGACTGGAGATTGGTAATTCCATTACTTAAATTGTTACTCTATACGGGTATAATGCTCGGAATAGCACTCATAGCGTCGATAATACCAGGAATAAGAGCGAGTCAGATAACTCCAGCTGAAGCAATAAGATATGTGGGATGATAACATGAACGAAGAAATTATACTAAAGACAACAAATCTACACAAAACATACGCTGAAGGTACAGACCTAGAGGTTCATGCTCTTAAAGGACTTGATATTGAGATTAAGAAAGGTGAAATGGTCGCTATCATGGGTCCTTCAGGTTGCGGTAAAACTACTCTATTAAATCTTCTAGGAGGAATAGATCAACCCACAGAAGGAGAGATTTTCATCCAAGGTCAAGATGTAAGTGAATTAGCTGATATTGAAATGACAGAATTTCGACTGCACAATATAGGTTATATCTTTCAATTATTCAATCTATTTGAATTCATATCAGCTCTAGATAACACAGTTTTACCTTTATTGCTAACCAATATATCCCGTTTAGAAGCAGAGGAAGAAGCTAAAATGATGCTTCGTCAAATGGGTTTGGGAGATAAAATCTTTCACTTACCAAATCAGCTAAGTGGAGGAGAACAACAACGAGTTGCAGTGTCCAGAGCACTGCTGATGAATCCTGCTATTATACTTGGAGATGAACCCACAGGAGATTTAGATCAAGATACTTCAACTGAAATAATGAATTTATTCGTTTCAATAAACGAAAACTACGAACAAACATTTCTTGTTGTAACGCATTCCGAATATATCGCTTCATTCTGTCATAGGATAATTAGAATTGTAGATGGTGAAATTGTTGATAAAGGAGATGAGCAGAAATGAGTGAAAAAACACCAACAGAATTTCCAACACAAGAAAAATTCGTAGAGATGACGATGGGAGTACTCATAAACAAATTAAACAGAGATTCTCTGAATCTTCTGATTCGAAAATTAAAAAAGTTTGTATCCAAACTTACACCATCTTCCTCTCTGAGCTCCTTTGATGTCCTTGAGGTTAATACTTTTCTTTTCGTGAAATGTAGCATTCCTTTAGCTTCAGTAGAATCTGGTGAACAAAGAAAAGAGGTTATACAAAAATTAGAAAGTATTGTTCAAAATTATTGTAAAGGTGAGTGTGCAAATTATTCCAAAGAAATAAGAAAAAATGTTGAGATTAAAGATATTACACAAATGCTTACTAATCTTGTAAAAAGTTCTGGCGCTCAAAATAGTTCAGGTATAATAGAAGGAATTGTACAAAAAGCAAAAACAATAGATGATCAAGTCATTGAAAGAGTAAGTGATGTTCTACTGAAAACATTCTTAATTATATGGGATTTTCCAGATGATTATCCAGATATTATAATGTTTCCTGATTTTATATTGAAGCGAGAAGTTGAAGATAAGACCTCTAACGTGCCTCTAAGATTAATCGCAGAACATCTTCTAATTGCTCAATTTGGAAAAGCCTGCTCCAATAATCTCAATTCAATCTTAGCATCAAATGAAGTAGCAATCCATAAGTTAGAAGAATTAATACTCATAGAAGAAAATGTGAGGCTTCTAGAAGATCAAATGAGTGATAAATTATGGAGAACTTTGCGTGTTGTATTTGGTCTATTATCATCAACACAACAAGCTATCTCTGTTCTACTAAAACAATTAAAACGAGTTTCAGAGGTTAACAAAGAACTAAAAATAGAGGTAGAAAAGCTAGAATATGGTACACTAATGGATTATTTGATGATGGTTGAAACGATGACAAACTGTGAAGATACAACTTCGCGTTTGAATCATCTGCAAGTAAATGTTAAGAAAGTCTATCAGTCCCTACTGAATATAATCAACAAATATAAAGATCTTCCAGAAAAGGAAATTGAGCAAATTGACTTTCTAGCCAATATTTTCACTCAAACATTGACAGAGATTCAACTACTGAAATATTTTGCAGACAAATTCAGGGATGTAGCTTATTTTCAATCCATACCTACAGATATCGGAATTGAAAACCGGCGAACAATTGACGTTGAAGAAGAAACTATTCTAAAAGGGGTTTCGCTTTTCAAAACCTATCGTTTGGTGGGATCAACTGTTTATGCACTCAGAGGAGTAGATATGGAAATCAAGAAGGGTGAGATGGTAGCAATTATTGGACCTTCCGGAAGTGGAAAGACAACACTTCTAAATTTACTTTCAGGGTTAGATACACCTAATCGAGGTGCAGTTTTTCTATTAGGTACAAACATTGACACTATGACTGATTCTGCAGTTTCCATGTTCAGAAGAAGAAATATGGGTTTCATCTTCCAATACTATAATCTAGTACCTCAATTGACAGTACTTGAAAATGTAATGTTTCCGGGTTTGATGATTGGAAACCCTAGAAGAGATGTTAAAAAGCGTGCATTAGAACTCATTAGGGAAGTAGGACTTGAACGATTTCAGAATCAATATCCTATCAAACTATCTGGGGGGCAAATGCAACGCGTAACCATAGCCAGGGCCATGATTAACAATCCTGCAGTTCTTTTCGCAGATGAACCAACTGGAGATCTTGATTCTCAAACAGGAAAAGTTGTAATTGATTTAATCAATAGATTTGCCAAAGAACAAGGTACGGCAGTTATTCTAGTTACCCATGATCTTGAAGTTGCAAAAATATGTGATAGGATGATTAGAATAGGTGACGGAAAAGTAGTTGTTACTTAGATTCTTTTCCTTTCAATTTTTTCTATCTTCTTTTTCCACCTGTAAAATCTATTTGGTTTAGAAGGATATTTCGTGGATAGTTTCTTTATTCTCTCAGCTAGTAACAATCCTTTTGCTACTTTGATTAGCAATTTTGGCTTCCTCATCCCTTTGATTACTTTTTGGAATATTGGCAATTTAACAGCTGTAGATCCCATTATTGCATCTACATCTTCTTGTGTTATTATCCCTTTTTCGAAGAGAAAAGAGAAATCGCTGAAGGGAACAGCAGCTAGAAGTTTATGGACAGCTATACCTAATCCGCCCTCATATCCATAGTAATTCCAAATCTTAATGTTATACTCCCATAGAGCTTCTTCGCTGTTATCGTTATTTCTAATGGCTTTTTCCACGATATCCGCAGCATGATACGCACTCAACAAAGCTGGACCATGCCCTTCTCCACTAATAGGATTAACAAGTGTAGCAGCATCTCCACAAGTCAGAAAACCATTACAGACCATTGAATACAATGGTAAACGACCTGGTAAAGTGTCTCCAACAGCATCCAAAACTTTTGCGCTGGGAAAAATTTTCTTTCTGATAGTTTCATGTATGGTTTTCACATTTGCTTTCTTATTATTATCATTAAGTAACCAACCAACACCCACATTTAGCTTCTTTTCACCTTTGGAAAAAATCCAAAAATAACCTGGAGGAGGCATTTCATCATGATATTCTATCCTCATCTGATATTGATATTCGTGAGGTTCAGAAGTTTCTATAATCTCTCGGTAGGAAACAATGGTTTCTTCTTTCTTGAGTTTATTTGGGAATTTGTCACAAACTGAAACTGGGATTCCTCTTCGTACAATACCAGTAATACCCGAACAATCAACAACAATTTTTGCATAAATATTGAACTTTTTACCATCTTTTTGTCTTACTTTACACCCAATTACCTGGTTTTCTTCAACTATTGTTCCTACAACTTTGTGTTCTGTTTTCACATCTATTGAAGAATATTCTTTTAGGGATTCTAAAAGACGTTGACCATATTTTAAACGGTCAACTGTTTGTGAAACGAAATCAAGAGATAATTCAAAATCACTAACTGGTCGAAAATGAGCTGTCTTCAAATTTTCAGCTATTTCATCTCCATAAGGTTGTTTAATCCCTGAAAATTCATATAGTTTCCGTGTTGAATTTGGTGATAACGCATCTCCACAAGCTTTGTAACCTATGTTCTTTTTCTGTTTTTGATCGACAACGATAGTTGAGATATCTCTTTTACCAAGATTAATTGCTAAACTCACACCAGCTGGACCAGCACCAACAATTAGAACATCGGTATTTATGCTTAAACTTCTCATTCAACATTCTCTATTCGATGATAAATAAAAATCTTTCATCAGAACCCAGAAAATTTCTACAAAACCTACATCTTAAATAGAAGATGGGTTTTTGGTTCATAATCATGACTCTAAATCAAAAATCACAGTTCTATCTTGAAATTATAAAAAGATCACACGAAGCGTTCCGAGAATATTTAACTCATCTACCTGAAGACATTCTAGCTTGGAAAGTACATGATACAATGTATACCTCTGGATGGATAATAGAGCATCTAATTCATGATCAGATCTGGATTGTAAATGTCATTCTAAATAATGATGAAGAAGGGTATCATTTCGAGGAAAAACCTGAGGGATTAACTTTGGATGATTTGATTGAAGGGTATGATGAAATGGTTTCCAAAGTAGAACAGGAACTAGCAAATATTGTTGATAAACAGCTGAGTGAGATGAGAACATATAAAGAATATAGCATCTCTGTCGAAGATTGGTTATTCGAGTATATTCATCATCTTAATCAACATGGAGGAGAACTAGGTTTCATTTTAACTGCTTGGAAGAGAAAGAACAGATCTCTTGTTGAAGAATAATCAACCTTCCAAACTTTCTTCAGGAATATACGGTTCTATATGAATTAACAAGTCTCTAAAGTGTCCTGTAGATTCAAGTTTCGCTTTAACTCTTTCTGAGATTTCATGTGCTTCAAGAATGGATAACTCGGGGTCTACAAGTATGTGGAAATCTCCTGTATAAGAACCTAAAATTGATCTCAGTCGTATTACGTGCACTTCTTTAATTTCAGGACATGCAAGTGCAGTAGATTTTAGTTCCTCAACAATTTCCAAAGATGGACCTTTATCGAGAAGTTCTGGAAGAGACATTTTGGCTATCTCAAAACCTGTAAAGAGAATCAATGCAACAATAACAAATGCACACGCTGGATCTAACCACCACACATCAAATCTACCTCCAATATATGCAATAATTACAAAAATTGACGAAATAGCATCTGTTCTGTAGTTTTTTGCGTTTGCTATATAGACAGTAGACTTGAGTTTTTTTCCTATTTTCATTAAAGCTATGGAAATTGATAATTTAGTGACCAATGATACACTTGCAGCTACTAATATCCAAATTTCTAAATCGTAAGATGTTGCTTCAATTAGTCGATTAATTGATTCTTGTGCAATAAAATAAGATGAGATAAACATTGTAAGAACAATTACGAGACTTGAGATAAGTTGAAATTTCTGGTGACCAAATGGATGATCTCGATCAGGAGGTTTTCTACTTATCCTTTCACCAACCCCAGCAATAGAAGCTGAGACTACATCCATAACAGAATCAAATCCGTCAGCTATTAGACTGATTGAATTAAATAGAAATCCTATTACCAGTTTAAGAATAATAAGTAAAGAATTTACTCCAATTGAAAGAATATTCGCAATCGAAGTCAAACTGATTTTAGGCATAGTTAGATTCTTTATACTATACCAATAAAGTTTTTGATTAAATTTCAAAAAATAGTGGGTTGGGAGGTTACTTGCCTCCACTTACTTGTAATGCTTTTAATAACATCCAAGGTGCTTTATGGCCATTACGGTTTTCTATTTCTTTACTTAGTTTATCTATTTTTTGATAAACATCGAAAACAGTACAACCAATTACAGCATTTTTAATTGGGTATTGTATCTCTCCATCCTTAACAAGAAAACCTTGATTGATTTGTGCTGAGATTTGAGGATTATTACCTCTTGAATGGAGAGGTGAACCAATCATTAAGATTCCTTCTTTCATATCAGCTATTAGATTATCTTTAGAAATGGTTCCAGGTTCGATACTGAGTGTATAAGGCGCTGGTCTAGGTCTAGAAGCGAATGAACCTCTTGAAGCATGACCGGTATTTTCTAAACCAACTAATGGCGCAGAATATGAGTCAGTGATATAGGTCTGCAGTATTCCATTTTCAACCAATTTCAGTTTTTTGGGAACAACACCCTCATCATCAAAGGGGGCTGAATCTGTCCCACCTGGATAGAAAGGATCATCTGTGATGTTCAATTTCTCATTTGCTATTGCATCTCCAATTTTGTCAACAAAGAATGCAGTTCTGTTAAACACGCTAAAAGCATTAATACCGTTCGAAAGGATAGGTTCGATTGTTCCATATGTGCTGTCGGGGTCAAGTAGAATTGGCAAAGATGTAGTTTCTATTTTCTTAGATCCTAACATGTTTTTAGCTCTTTCCCCAGCTACTTTTCCAATTTGCTCATACTTAAACTTAGAAAGAACTGTTGAAGCATCATAATAATACGCATTACCGATATCTTCTCCTTCTTCTAGCTTAACGCTCAGATATCCACTGACGGATGTTTGAGAAGATGTTCGATCAATACCTTGTGAATTAACGATAAACCTTTCACCATAACCAGCTGTGAAGTTCCCTCCAATTATAGCTTTTTCATACTTTTGTGCTTCTTGAATGGATTGTAAGATAATTTCAGTAAATTCTTCAACATCTAAATCGATAACAGATTGATCATATCTGTCCTGTATCTCTGGTGTAGGTGTTTCATCTACAGGTAAAGAATCAAAATTTGGATCAGGCGGACTTACTTTAGCTAAAGCATATGCATTATTAACGCAATTTTCTATGCTATCTTTGGTAAAAATTGTTGTTGAAGCCATACCTATAGATTTGTCCTTAATGATGCGGATTCCTAAACCAGAGTTGCTAATGTCGGTAAACTTTCTAATTGAGCCTCTTTCAACTTGAACGCTCTTAGCTGAACCATATAATGTATAAGCTTCTACTTGATCTGCTCCTAGTTTCAACCCTTGTTTTATGATGAATTCTGCTAGTTCATGTAAATCTTCTTTTGATGTCATTGTTCTGTTCCTCCAACAACTAAATCTGAAACCCCTAGATTTGGACCTCCACCAATTACTGGAACCCATTGTCCACCTTTGCCACACGTTCCCTCAAAAGCTGGTTCCCACTTCTCACCAATTGCGAAAGTGTTTTGCAATACTTCTAGAGTCATACCTGACATCCCGACATTACCCATCATGTCAGTTATCTCACCATTTTCGATAAAATAGCCTAGTTGGCATGTGAAGTAAAATTGACCTTTAGCAGGTACAACATACCCCCCATATGAGTCTTTGAGATATACTCCATCTTTTACCTTTTCTGCTATTTCTTCAAGTTTCATGTCACCACTAGCAACATATGTATTCCCCATACGAGCTTGAGGTGTAACATTAAAATTCATAGCCCTCCCAGCACCATTTGGTTCCATTCCTAATGCTGTTGCAGTTTCTAGAGTATGGAAATATTCTTTTAGAATTCCATCTTCTACCAAAACCCTCTTACGAGCTTTTGTTCCTTCGGAGTCATACTCGAATGAACCTCGCAATTGGGGAATGGTAGGATCATCATAAACGTTAATTCCTTCAACACCAACACGTTTGTTTATCTTCCCTTCCAGAATAGAATTTTTAGCGATAATTCCATCAGCCTCACAAGCATGCCCAAATGCTTCATGGATGAAAACTCCGGTTAGTGAGGGATCCATGATTACATTCATTTTTCCTGATGGAGGCTCTCTAGCCAGTAATAATTTTTCAACTAGAACTGCAGCTTTCAATCCTTCCTTTTCAGGATCCCATTTTTCAACTAATTCCCAACCACCGGCACCTCCAATAGAGTCAAAAACACTTTGCATTTTTGTCCCCTGTCTCCCTACAATATTTTTCATCAACCGAATAACATGTTCTTCATTGCTAACTTTTGTTCCTTTATTGTTTACAATAAATTCTTTACCATGAGATTCTTGATAGGTTGAAGAAGCTTCGGCAATTGTATCTGAGTATTCCCTAGCAGTCTTTTCTGTTTGAATTATTTTATTGAATTTTGTCTCTTTATCTATCTCTCTCGGATCTATTTCAAGTTTAGTTGTTCCACTTCCTTCAAATACCCAATTATCGCTGATTGTTCTTTCTTGCTTGGTGTATTTAGATCCAGCTTTAGCCATCTTTATTGCTTTCTTAATTGCCTTGAGAATTGATTCTTTATCAGTATCGACTATTGTGGTGAAACCCCAAGCATTATCTATTAAAGCTCTAATAGCTATCCCTCCAGTAGTTTGATTGCTGATACTATCAAAACGTCCATTTCGAACAGTAAAAGATTCTCCCATAGCATATGCATAGCGTATATCTAGAAAATCTTTGTTCGATAGAGATACACCATTTATTATTTCCTCTAAGGTGTCTAACATACGCTCCTTCGTTTTTCTATAAACATATAAGGATAATTGTAGCACAATATTCAAACTAGAAGGATTTAAAGATGAAAATCAGATGGTTCTCCACATTTTCTACAATTACCATCTATCCCTAATTCAATTATTTTCACAGTATAATTAACACGTTCAACTAATGTAGATCCACAGTTCTGACATGTAGTTGTATTTATCTCAGAATAAGGTAAATTTCCTGTATAAACATATCTCAAACCCACTTTCTCAGCAATTTTCTTTGCATTCAAAACTGTTTCTACGGGGGTTGGGGGAAGATGTTGCATCTTATAATGAGGGTAGAACCTACTGAAGTGTATAGGTACTTTGGAGTTCAATGTTTCTTTTACCCAGTTTGCAAAAGCTTCTATCTCTTCTGGGCTGTCATTGAGTGTAGGGATTAATAACATTGTAAGTTCAATGTGAATACCTTCTTGCAGCATCGTGACTACATTTTTCTTAATATGTTTTAATCCTGGAAAACCAGTTACATCTTTATAGAAATCTTCTGTAAAAGCTTTGATGTCAATATTTGCTGCGTCAATAATAGGTAACAATTCTTGCAACGGTTTAGCATTTATCAAACCATTGGAGACCAGAATATTGGCATAGCCATTTTGATGAGCAAGTTTTCCTGTATCTTTTATCCATTCAAAGTTAATGAGTGGTTCATTATATGTGTAAGCGATAGTATCACAGTTGTTTTTGCGAATGATATCCATTGCATTTTGGGGGGTTACAGTTATGAGATTATTACTCTCAGCAGAAATCTGACTGATACTCCAATTTTGACAATGAGCACAATGAAGATTACAACCTGCTGCACCAAAACTCATGGAATTAGTTCCTGGTTTAAAATGATAGACAGGTTTTTTTTCAATTGGATCAGCATGGACAGATGTAAACCGATTATATCCAAGAGCATAGAGTTTACCGTCTATGTTCTTTCTAGCTTTGCAGTCACTTAAATCCTCAGATTTAATGATACATTTTCTTGGACATAATAAACATTGAACATCTTTTCCCTCTCGTCTTTCATAGTATTCTGCTTCATACAATGTCAAATAAATCACTCAGTGAATCAAATACCGATAAGCAAGAAGAAGGAAGTATATTTAACTATAAACATGTCGATGGTTGGCTTTATTAAAATTAATGGCCAATCTTCAAATACATTCAATTTAGAATTATTTTTGGTAGAAGAGTAGTCTTAAAAGGATAAATCAATCTACTTATATTTAACACTAATTTGTTTTGAATTCTATTCAATTTTTAGAGGAATTAAAATGGCAAAAAGTAAAACTAATGAAATTAGAAGTAGAAAGTATTGGATCAATCCCCACGTTCACTGTGGTTGTGATTGTGGAACAGAAACAAAGAATCATGAAGAAGGATGTGCAGATACTAAAGATGAGTATCGGTTGATATACGAACTTCCTGGAGTTAAGAAGGAAAATATCTCCATCAAAGTAGTAAAAAATGGATTGCGACTAAATGCAAGAAGGGATCAATATTCCGAATTTGTCAATGAATACCCATTCTTAATGGATGCTGATCCAGAAGAAACTGTTGCGCATTATAATGAAGGGTTATTAGTTGTTCATATTCCAATTATCGGTGAAGATCCTTTCAAACAAACTGAATCAATTAAGATAGATTAATTGGTTTATCTTACTCTTTTTTTTGAACAATTCTCATATTTCTGTTACTCAAATTCGATTAACTTCTACCAAAAGATAAAAAAGGCAGAAATACGGTTTTTAGGTGTGGTAAAGTCGTAAATGACAGAAAAACCAAGTTCAGATGAAAGTGGCATAAAAGATGTGAATATTATCAAGTTGAAAAAAGGCGAAACTGTTAATATCAGCAAGGCTTTAGGTTCAACCAAACGATTAACCATTTTACAACACCTTTCTGAAAATGAGTTGAACCTCTCTGAAATTGCTGAAAAAATCGATAGTACTCCTCAAGCTGTTTATCATCATCTCCAAATTTTAGAAAAATCAAAATTGATAGTCGTAGTTAGAGAAGAGAGCATTAAAAACATGGCTAAGACAATAAAATACTATCGTGCTAGTTATAAACCTGATGCTATTAACTTACTTCTATGGGCTCCTCTCGATGAAATTGAACCTACAGAATTACAATCAAGAGTTCCACTACCCGAACGTCCTATTCAGAGAATTGTAAGAAAAATGGCTGATAAAATCTTTAAAGATGTAAATGAATTCAAGATCGAGCTTCTAACCTCTGTTGTTAAGGATATGATTGACTTTGCTCATGAATCCATGAACTCTTTGAAAGATGATTATGGATTGGAAATAGATGAAAAACTTTGGAATTTAATAGTACTTTTCTCTAATCTTTCAATTCTAAATTCTGTCAAAAAAATGTCTGAAAACGAAAAATCAAGAGAAAGAGCTGGAGATTTACTCTCACTCCTTCATGAAGAGCTTCACGAATTGTAAGCACTAATCTTCTTCATTTTTTCCATTAGCATGTAATGACGAAAAATCAAGTGTTTTTTGACTTGAGGATTGAAGATCTCTTAATTCTACTTTGACTCCTATTCTCTGAACATCACGTACTGCTTCCAAAAGATAATGGTTTTTATCAATTTTAGAAGAATCTGCTAAAGAAGGATGTTGTGCACGTTTATACAGTGCTGAATCTCCTTCCATAATTACATATGGAAATCTTTCATAATCTTTCCAAATTTCATTAATATTCAAACCCATTCTGATGGTAAAATGCTCAAGTGCTCCAACTGCAGGAGTCTTCGATTTATAGTCTTTTGGATTCCTTCTAATTGGACCTAAAATAGTGGTTTTATCAAGTAATTCTTGCTCTGATATTTGTTTGAATTCTAATCCCAACTCAATAACTCTTTTTCTTGCTTTGTCGACATTTCCATCAGCTAAAACGCATTGTAGAGCTTCGGTCTGAACCTCTTTAGCAAATGGAGAAGTGTCACTTCTGATAGCTTCAAAACCTGTGATAGTTAATTCTCCAGTAACAGCGCTTATGTAACTGTACCTCTTTTTGGTTTCAGGAGCAAAAACGATTCTTGTTGCTAAATCAACAAATTCTAGCTCCATCTCTTTAGGTAATTTTGTTTCAAAAAAGTCAAATAGAGCAACAGCTTCAGGTACTTCTTCTAAAGAAAATACTCCACCATCTTTTACTTTCTGTGCTATTTCAAAGACTTTATCCTTGTCTGATAGTTTAATGAAGATACTATCAGTATCACCATAGATTGCTTGACAACGGTTACTTGAGAACTCTTGAGTCCATTTGTCTACTTTCTTAATGTAATCTTTAGCAATGCTTGTAATGGCATTTGAGATTTCTGTATCGTAAAAACGGCTCCCAACATAGTTGTGACTGCCATATAGAGAATTTGCAGTTATCTTTAGTGCACTTGACTTTGTCTTCAACTTATGAAGCTTAATACCTAGTTCTGTTTTCTTCTTTGAGTCTTCAAAAGTACGAAGATATGTCTCTAAATCATAAATTTGTTGTTTGATTTTCTTTCTCTCTTTCAGTAATCCTCTCATCATTATTCTTAAACCTGAATCTGGTTCATCTCGAAACTTCTTTTCGGGAAGGGCAACAGCGCCATTGTAACCTTCTCCACCAACATTGAATGCAACCATCACTGAAGGAAACATTGAACGAAAATCAGCAATAAGAACGGCTTCATGGAGTGTTCCTTTAGGAACAAGAACAAAACCTCCAATTGCTTGAGATCTTGTACTCCTACGAAAAGCTAATTCTTCTCGTGTAGGTTCAGCGGGAATTAGGGTGTTTTTGTGATGCAGAACTCTGAAAAGTTGAAACTCTCCAATGTGTCTTGGAGTGGAGTAGATGCCTTCAGAGGGTCGAATACCAACTAGTTTTACGATTTGCAAATACTCTTCTAAACCCATCTCAAAGAATAGATTATGAACGATTATCGCGTCAAGATCACATAATTTTTTAAGTTTCTTACTAAGTTTTTCTTCTCCCCTTATAACCGAATTAAACCACATATTATTTGCTTTATCATATCCTCCTTCTCTCTCAATATTTAGAAGTTCCCTAGCAAAATCAGAAAGTCTCTTTCTTCCTGTTCTTGTTCTTAGCCATCTGGTGCTCTTTACTAAATCATAAACTATGTACCCAGGTATTCTATAACCAAGATAGCCAATAGGCGATTTAATTTTTACATCTTGATATGGTCCTAAAGTAGCTGGATTTAAGCCTAATCTTTCCATCCTTGCAATCAAATAAGGTAATGTAATTTGATTACCATTGAATGTTACTATAACTTCAGGGGAAATTGCGTGAATCTCTTTAATCAAATCAAAAAGAAGCTTACGCTCACTTTCTGCATCGTCTTTCTCAAGAATAAAGCTTTTGCTCTTAGTTTCTTCTATGTTTTTCCCCCAAGCGATACTTGCACAAACTATTCGATTTTCTTTCTCCTCAAAGACACTAGAAAAATTCTTTATTTTCTTACCTTCTTTTGTGATAGAATTAATCACTATGCTTAGAGAAAGGATATTGAGTGGAAATTCTATTTCATCTTCTATAGGTTTTATGTTTTCTATGTTTGTTTCTACTACTCTTACACCATTTTTATCGGTTTTCTCTTTAAAATTAGATATTTCTATCCAGTTCAAACCCTTGATATTGTTGTCAATTAAGAATCTTGATACATAAGAAATATCGTTCTCATAGCTCTTAATACCTATATCTTTCAATTTCTTACTATATCTAAGAATCCTCCACGGATTTCTTCCAAGGATTTTATGCAGATAAATTGGTTTGTGTTGATAGTATTTGTTTTTAGTTAGAGGATAGTGATCTTTAATCCAACTTCCAAACTCTTTTTCTGTATATAGCAAACTCTGTATTGCATCTGTAGTAGTTGGAATGTCATCAATGAAGAAATAAGGGTAAAATCCGGAGATATGAACAATTAGGGGTTGATTCTCTTTTGTTTTACCACGAATTCGTATAATAGGTTCTTCAATCTCTTTTTCCTTCTCTTGAATAAAAAAATCTATATCAATTATGACGCATTTCAGTGGAGAAGGTTGTTCAGACATCTCTAAATCACACTTGTAATGAGCCGTATGTAGAAGATTATTCCTTCCGTATTATTTAAACCCTTTTTAAATACTAACAGCCATTTTTTGATAACACTTACTTAAGCAAATGGTTTTTTATATATAAATTCGTTAAAATTAAGAGTTAAATTTTTAACTGATTAGTGTATTTTGATACTGTTGATAGATGTCATCGAAAAGATTACACCCAGATGTGTATAAGAATTTACAAAAACTTAAACTGTCTGCGGACACTAAAAGTGGAACTGTCGAAGAGACAATAACTCTAGAGAAACCATCAGATGATGATGATGACCCTAGACCACACTATTGGTTCATTCTAATGCTCTCTTTTGGACAAAGATCAGGATATGTCTATGACAGAAGTGGTTTACACATACCAGAACCTGACACTTACGTATATAGCGTGGAAATGTGGAAATTCAAAGGTTCTACTTTAAAGGGAGTTGAAACTATTTCAAACAAAGTAGACTTTGATGAATCGATTAAAACTTTTCAAAGGCTCAAAGAAGAAATTACAGCTGAAGGTTTTCGAATTATGCAATGATAATGTGCTAAAACAAGAAAATAATTGCTGTAACAATTGAAGAGATCATTATACCTATACCTATTAGTAGTAATTTTTTTGGTTGATAGAAAAATTTCTTTAAATGACCTAGGCTGGCTTTTTCCTTCTTGATTAGAAAGATGTTCAATAAAAGAGCAAGTGCAAAAAGAACGACTACGATTGCAGTAGTAACCATAATTTCCCAGAACTCGATTGTTTGTTCTAGATACATAATACTGAACCCATATATGGGTACGAATCCTAGGTAGAATAGTAGAATTTGTAATACTGATAGTGCTGGAGGAGTCTTCACTTTTTCGATTTTAAGAGTGAATAATATGGACTTTGATGTTAAAGATATGACTACAATTATAACAAGAACTGACAATGCGATTAGTAGAAATCCAAAGATACTGAAATACCAATAGTACCTTATTCTAAGCAAACTAGAATAGATAAGAGTATGACCAATTCCTAATAGCAAACCAAAAATTACTGCTCCTAGAGGATTCAAGGTTTTTGGTTTTTTGATAGTTGGAGTTTTAGATATAAGATCTTCTTCTGTAAGTGCCAATCAATTCTCCTCTGAAGGTTCTTTCGCTAATTCGTTATCTCGCAGATACCTTTCTGCGGCTCTTATAACCTTTCGAGTATTTTCAAAAGTTAACATTTCCAAAGCATCTTCGTACTTCGCCCAGTGAAAACCTATATGTTCTTTAGATATCGTTATTTCTTTAACAGGAGATATCCCGATTAGATAAATTACAGTTTTCTTTATTCTGTGTGATCCTCGGGAAAAATAGTAAATTATCTTATGCTGAAATTCTTCTAAGATGGATATGTCTGAAATACCTGTTTCTTCAAAAGTCTCTCTTAGTGCTGCTTGCATAACAGTTTCATTCTCTTCAATACGACCTTTTGTCAAACCCCATCGGTTCTCTGTTATGCGACTTCGTCCGTAGTTAAGTAGTAGATAATGACCAGAATTGTAAACGACAATCCCCGCAGAAGTCTCTAGTTGCATAATATCATCGGCATTTTTATTAAAGTTTTAAACTTAATTAATAAGCTTATGGTTTAATCTGATACGAGGGAATAGTTTTATTTAGAATAAGACTTTCGGATACTTGATGATACATTTAGCAGCTTTCATGGATATTGAAACTGGATTAGGTAGAACCATCTATGACGATAATTCAATACAAATAAGTGAAGAACTTATTTGGCCGATGATTAGTGCCTTGAACAACTTTGTTAGCGAATGTACAGGAAGTGAAAGATCATTAGTAAATGCTGCCCTAGAGGATATCAAAATATATCTCTACTCACCATTAGGTGAAAATAATCCTTTACGATTTGTATTCTTTACTGACCTTTATGACAATAACTCCTATTTAGAAACTAAAGGACAAGCTATCTTTGAAGTTCTATCACCATTTATATCATTTGAACTTTATAATCCACCTACAGATGTTAGCTTTAGAGTACAAGATATCACAAAATATACACAAAATTTCCCAACGGATAGTATAAAACAAGAATTTTTAGAAAAAATCCTCAGAAAAATCAAATACATGGAAGATGAGGAGAAATTATTTATTGCTGATCTATTCATAGGTGACATTGATCAAGGTAAGGTTCTAAGTTTAGTAAATAAAAATGAATTGCGAGAGAAAAATAGTCTCACATTATTTTCTGAACTTTTAACAGCATTTTCAATAGATAGCAATATTTTCGTGAGGTCTTCTTTAACTGAAAAAGAAAAAACAAGGTTAGTAAGTTCTCAAATTGATACTTTAGGGATTAATGAAGGATGGTATTTGAAACAATTAGCAGGTAGAGAGAGCGATTTCTGGTTAGTCGGATACTTCTACTACAAACCAACTGCAGAGGAGCAAATTCATCTTATGTTAGATGAAATTGGAGATGAACTCTCAGAAATTCTTCATCTCGAAGTAGGAAAGAGACCATTCTGATTAAACAGATATTATTTAACTTTCAACTTTCAATTTCTCTTCTTCCTGCTCTTCTTTTATAGGAAACTTCCAAGCCATAAGAAGATTAAATGGAAGGAGAACTAGACTAATGATAAAGACTGCAAGAAAGTTGACTCTTGAAATTATGATCCCAGCTAGAAAAGAGGTTGGTAACCATCCAAGATTATGTAATCCCTGTACTAAACCATAGGCTTCAGCTCTTCTTTTTTTGTCAAAATTTGTAAGTATGGACATTATTCCTGGCATCCAAAAAGCAACACTAGCACCCATCCCGATCCATCCTATTAGAATTATGTATAATCTATACTGTGGAAGTGTAAAATATGCAATTATGTTTGATGCAAAGAACAACCCACCTGTAAGTTGACTTAGGAGAAGGAGTTGTGGTTTACGTAGTTTATCTGATATCTTTGTTACTGGAATAAAGAAAATGAGAGTGCTCAAATAGAAAACGAGATTCAGTACAGCTATATTTCCTTCATCAAAATTATATTGAGTGACTAAACTACCCCAGAATATACTTATGCTCAATCCCCAGGTTAAAGCATCCAACATGAAAAATCCTATTGCGTAAGGTACTCCAGGATTACGAAAGATCTCTTTTAGAAGATTCAGATTTGTCTCAACATCTCTATAGTAATTACCTCTTTCTTTTTCTTTGTTTCTTCTTAAAACAAAATAGACTGGAACTGAAAGATAAAGGAATATAGATTTGAACATCTGAACAAACAGTAAATAGATGGCTTTCAAGGATTGGATGAATTGTTTGAAGATACTTGAACTATAATCCTTGATAACATGAGGTTCCTTTAACGCAAACAATTGATAGATAAACATGATTAGTCTTAAAGCTGCAAGAATAAAGAAGTAAACCCAAATTTCTATTTTGTTAGTAAAAATTCTTATAACAAGAGGACCAATCAAACCAGTTGCGTAAAAAGCCATATTAATCAAGCTGAAAGAAGATGCGGTTTTCTTCTTCTCTGCACTCTCAGCTGTTAAAGCACCAGTTGCTGGATCACCAAAACCTATCCCTAAAGAGAAGCAACTCAGACCAAGAAATGCAACAGCAAGTGCATATGTAATAGAAAGACCATTTTTAATGAAATGGGGATAATTCGTGATTTCGATTAAGAGCCCATCTGGTAAAGTAAAGAAAGACATGGGCTGCTTTAAGGGTAGTAGCCCTGCTATTCCTAAAAAGAGCATTGCTATTGGAAGAAAAATGAAACTTCCAAGAATCACCCTCTTTCTACCAATTTTATCACTAAGCTTAGCTGCAAAAATCATTGGTAATATCATAATTAGTGAAGCTAGGGTCATTATAGTTCCAAGAGTTTCTTCAGGATTGATATTGTTGCCATTTAATTGAATTAATTCTACAATAAAAGGTTGGAGAATAACGTTATAAAAACCTGTAATCAGACCATTAATGAGGTTAGCAAACACTAGAACACGAATATTTATTTTTCTAGAGGGGTGAAGAGCTATCTCATGTAATGCCATGAAAAGAGAAAAAACTCAGATGATTAAAAACTAATTGTTGGTATGCTTTTTTGTCGAAAGGATATATTTTATATACACTTTAGAATTGGTTAGCTTATGACAGAATATCTAGACACACCAATATCTTGGGGTGCAGAAACAATAAATAATTTTGTTCCCTCCAGATATATGGATCAGACTAAATTCTTACATCCTCCTGAGTTTTCGAAGAAGCCAATGTTTGAAGGAACTGTAAAGGAAGCTTTAATGAAGAAATTAGAAAATCCAATTGGTTATGATATTTCTTTTGAAGAACTAGTAAAGCAAAAGTATCAAAAAGGAAAACCGATCGTTTTTGCAGTTGATGACTATACTAGACCTAACATTCATACAAAAATCATATTACCTTTAATGATAGAAAAAATCCTTTCTCTTGGTGTAGCAAAAGAAGATTTTAGGGTTTTAATTGCAACAGGAACCCATCGTGAGCCAAAAGAAGAAGAATATCCAACAAAGATGGTTGGCGAATTTGTTTATGAAAACTATAGAGCAAATATAGTATCACATGATTGTGATGATGAAGGAGTTAATATTGGAATTAGTGATGCTGGAACACCTATGACTTTTGATAAATTGGTTTTTGAAGCATCTATCATAGTTCCCATAACAGATAGTGAATTGCACTATTTTGCAGGAGTTGCTGGGACTATAAAAGAAATATGCCCTGGAATAGCAGGCAGAGATACTGTTAGACAAAATCATCCTAGAATGTTTGATAGAAAACTAGGTTTTGTTCCAGGATGCAGGTTAGGTAGTACAGAAGATAATCCTGTGATTTCAGATATTAAGAACATGGTAAATATCTTAAAAACTAAAGTACCAATTTTCGGAATTGATACAATTGTAACTGAAGGTAAAATAGTTTACCTCAATGCTGGAGATCTAGTAGAACTTCACGATGAAGCTAAAAATCTCATTGTAAAAATGAGAACAGTCAAACTTCCAAAAGCAGGAGGTATTGTTGTTAGTGGAATGCAAAGCTGGGGTATCAACCTATACCAAGCAGGGAAAGGCATACATGCAGCTTGGAATGCAGTAAAGCAAGATGGTACAGGAATAATTATAGCTGTAGCACCTCTTCCAGATGGTGTCGGTAATGCTAATTATGAACAAGTCATGAAAGAAACAGGTGAAATGCCACTTCAAGAAGGCTTAGAATATATCTTAGACAATTACTGTACAACTGAAACCTTCAAAATTGGAAACCAAAAACCAGTTGATACTATGAGGATAGTCAAATTAATCGGAGAAGGTAACCTAAAAATGATTGCAGACTGGGATGCTGATCAATTACGTGATTACTACAGAGTTAATCCCATTAAAAAACCAGAAGAATCACCAGTTGATGCACTCAGAAGAGAAATAACAAATTACATGTCTGAAAAACCTGATGAAATAATTTACATCATGGATGATCCTGGATTATATGTTATAATCCAATAGGATTTTATTTTTTCATATTTCAAAAGCGTCTTCTGGCCACATTCTTTCTACTACTTCATTATTACATTTCATGCAGAGATTCTTTTTCTGAATGATTCCATCTTTGTCAGTAGTAAAATTTTGTATCAGACCTCGATCACAGAGAATGTCTGACTTGCAGTCTGGGCAGTAGAAGTATCTTCCTTTTTGTTTAGGTGGCCACAGATATTTACTGCATGACGCACATCTATCTCTGAAATCACATTTTAAGTGTTGAGCGATTAATGTCAATCCCTTAATCCTCCTTTTTCATGATCCAATCATGATAATCACGTTTCTTTTGTCTTTCTTTTCGATCAGATTCTTCTTCTGATTCTCCCATTTCTTTTTTAAATTCTGCTTTGATTTTCTTACTTTGTTCGTCAAAATCCCATCTTTTCATGGATAAACCACAATCCAAACAGACCATGAAAGGAGCTTTGTATTTGACTTCACCACCGCAATCGGGACACCTTGCCACCCAAAATCACCTTCTTCTACATCAAAATATGCTCTCATCTATTAAAAATTAATGCTTTGTGTCAAGAAATTTAACTAAATTAGAGTGAAAGAGGAAAAAGCTAACTGGTGCACGCACCGGGACTCGAACCCGGGTTAGAGGCATGGGAAGCCTCGGTCCTACCACTAGACTATGCGTGCTCTTAACCTATCCTAAGAAGAATTGCTTTTAATATTTTCTCTAACTGTATATCTATTAAATTTGCATCTGTTTGAGTAGAGAAGATATTGTTTCTAATAATATCGTTATTTCTTCTTTAGTATTATAGAGATGTGTCGATATCCTTACTATATCAGAATATTTCAATTCATACATGAACAGATGAGAACAAAGGGCACCACTTCGAACTTGGATGTTTTTCAAATCTTCGAGAACAAGAGCAAAATCATGTGCTTCAATTAGCTCGCTACCAAATGAAACAATAGACCCATATTCAGCATTCTCGAGTTCATTAACTTCAATACCTTCTATGTCCTTTAGACCTTTATGCAAGTGAGAAATTAGTGTTTCTTCATGCTGCTGGATTTTTGTGAAGCCCACCTCAGATAAGAGCTTCAGACTATTCGTCATCGAAGATATGTTGGCAATATTTAGCAATCCAGTCTCAAATTTTGATCCAGCAGAATTCAAAAGATAATATTCTTCTTCTAAAGTGATTATGGAACCTCCCCCAACAATTAAGGGGTCCATATCTGGATATATCTCATTAGTAGTTATTTGAAAAGCTGTTCCAGGGGGTCCTAGCGCACCAATACATCCTGATGAAAAGACTATGTCAGGCATATTGTCCTTTAAGAGTATTTCTTCATGTCCTACTGAATAGCTCATATCCAGAATAAAGGTTGCACCATTATCTTGACATATTTTGGTGATTTCTGACCAATTCCTTTTTACTCCATTAGTTGCAGTTAGAGATGATAGCAGAAGTATATCTTCTTTTGAATTGATTTTTTCATTAATACTATCAAGAATATCGATTTCATCATCTAGATTTAAGTATTCAATTTTTGTTCCTACATCATTGTTTACTCTTATTGCTGGGGCTATGACTGAATGTTCTTCAAGAATGCTAGAAACGATTCTCCTATCCTTTAGATCTGGAAGAGAATATAATGTATTTGTCAAAACAACTTCTCTAGAAGAGAAAAATGATATCTGTATGGGATCTATTTGGAACATACTAGCCAGTTCTCTACGATTAGATTCTAGGATATTATTCGCTTGAGATATTTCATTATACATCCCTCTAACTGGAACACCTCCTCCATTCGAATAGAAATTAGTTATAGTTTCTATTGAAGAAATGGGCATTTTGCCTATTGTTGCTGAATCCAGATAAATTTGGCCTGGTTTAATGTTGAAATCAATCCCGAAATGAGTATTTGATGACATAGTTTCTTTTTTCTATTCTCTATTCTGTATTAAAATTTTACTAGTTCAAAAAATAAATACTTTCATCCATAGAAACTTTTGTATATATAATTGGTAACTGACATATATCGGAATGATCGGAAGGCATTTGGTAAAGCGTAAAGCGATGTCAGAAAGAAGCTTAGGTGACCGATTATTTTAAATCTCTGTCATTATTGAGTTTAGAGTTTCTAAGAATATTTCAATATCCTCTTTAGTATTATAAAGATGAGTTGAAACTTGAACAAGTGATTCTTGTTTTACTTCTTCCATAAATAAGTGAGAACAGAGTGCCCCACTTCTCAAATAGATATTTCCTAAATCTTCTAAAATAATTGCTATATCATGAGCATCTATTTCTTCGCTCTTAAAGGAAAGAATCGGACCATAATTTAATTTTGGATGTTCGATGATATCAATTTTACTTGTTTCTGATAATCCATTAACAAGAAACCTTCTAAGATTTTTCTCATGTTCTGAAATGGTCTCAAACCCTATCTCAGATAATGAATGTAAACTGTTCGCTAAAGCAGAAATTCCAGCGATATTCAAAGTTCCCGGTTCATATTTTGAAATAGTAGAAGATAGTCTGAAATTGTCCTTAGTAAGCGATATAACAGATCCACCACCAACAAGTATGGGATCGAATTTTTTGATCATATCTTCTTTTAAGATTTGAAAAGCGGTTCCTTGAGGTCCTAGTGCGCCAATATTGCCTGAAGAAATAACCATATCGGGCATAATTTCTTTGAAATTAAAATTCTTATGACCAACTTCGTTACTTATGTCAAGTAAGAATAGTATTTCAGCATCTTGAGCTATCTTAGCTAATTCTCTCCAATCCCTACTAATACCCATTCCTAATGTCAGGGAAGATAAAACAATTGCTTTAGTTTTGTTTGATATCTTATTTTTTATTGATTCAGCCAGATTACTTTCTTCCTTTAAAGATACGAAATTTAAGTTAGTCTTATATAATGATTTTATCTTGAGCAGTGGTGCAATAACTGAGTGGTCATCTAATGAGCTAACAATAACTTCATCTTCACTTGAAAATATTCCCGATGAAAGGAAATTTGTTATTGCTGTTTCTCTTGAAGGGAGAAAAGAAAGATTAGAAGGTTCTATTGAGAAGATATGTGCGATAGTGGAGCGAGATCTTTCTAAAATTCTATTGGCATTCAATGCTTTTTTGTGAGTACCTCTGTTAAGTCCACCGCCCAAATCTGTATAATAGCGATTCATGGTTTCAAGAGAAGTAACTGGTAACTTACCTGAAGTAGCAGAATCTAGATAAATTTCATTCTCAGAAAAATGAAAATCTAATCCGAAACTGTTCCTAAAGGACATTAGGAGAGATAAAAAATTCTTTATTTTAAACTTTGTTTCCAAACACCATTTTTTTAAAGAACTTAAGTTTCCCTACACAAGATGCAAGAAAATTCAGTACTCACTAAAGAAGATCTCTTGAGAAATATTCAGGCAATAAACAAAAACCTGGAGAAAATCATCTCAAAGACAGCAAAAACACCTATGAATGGGATTGAAAATCTCATCTGGGATCTGAGAGCTGAATTAGAAATGATAGCCATCAAATTTAAAGTGGTATTGGAAAAAGAAGATGGAAAAGAAAGGTGGCAAAAAATCTATCTGGATAATCTTAAAGGCACTAGCTCCCTTCCCAAAGCAATAACATTACTTAATGAAACAGTAATGAATTCAAAAGATTCAGTAGCACTTTTTAGGAAGAAACCAGTAGAGAGCTACAAGTATTATTGGAAACTCAAAGAGACAATCTCGTCAATTATGCCAGCTTTTGTTGAGAAGAAACAAGCAAATTCAACTTATTTTGAAAACAGTGATGTTTTTGAGATTTAGATCCAATTTCTTAAGTTTTTTTTGAGTAGGACAAAAGAAATATTAAAAACATAACATGTTCTGTGTTAGGTAATGAGTTCTGGTCAACCCGAATTTTTGGAAGATAAGGATAAAATTAGAGAGGCTCTAAGATTACAACGCTATGTTTGTCCTCATAGGGAGATAAACTATCCATGTGTGATCTGTAAAGAATGTAGAGAAATGGATCTAAAGCAGTTTCCTCTAAAGAATGGGTTCATTGAAAAAACACGAAACTCTAGCTTAATTTCCTTAATTCTAGAATTAAGAGACCCATTTGATGATATGCTATTAAGAAGATTGAGTCTAGCTTTGTATGAATCTACAGGGATTGTACAAAAAGAACCTGAACCAGGATTTTCTATTACATTCTATATCTCCCAAGCTTTACTTGAAAAAGTGTCAGAAATTGAGAAACTGATTGATTTTATATCTGATTTCCAACATAAATTCTTATCAGAAACTATAGCAGCACGAAGCGCATTAAATAAGTGGGAAAGAAATACTACCAAAAGATTACTCTGGGAAATGAGTATCCAATAATATATTGCTCTTAAGACACACTTTTCCAGTAGAGACCAAGTTTATCTGCATAACTTCTAACTTCATGCATTTCACCTGTAGATACTCTTCTTCCAATCTCTGGAAATCTATCTGTTTGAAGTACTTTGTAGTCTGGATGATATTGTGCCATGATATTGATTAATGGTGTTTTCAAATTCTCATTAACCCAGTCCAAAATAGGTAGTGAACAACACTTTGTATGGCTTGGCATTACAAGATGACGTATAACATATTCTCCACTTCCTCTTTGCTCTATCATCTTCATATTTCGTTTCAAAGCATCCCAATATACTGGTGCTTTGGAATATTTTGAAGCACATTCATTGTTACTATATTTCATATCAGGTAACCAAATATCAAATATGTCCGAGATTAGTTTCATACTTGTCTCGGTTAAGTACATATTACTATTCCACAACATTGGTACATCTACTTGTGTAATGAGAAGAGCTTCAAAAATCACATGAAGGTTTGGTGTTGGTTCTCCACCTACAAAGTTGATATTTCTTGCATTTTGTTTTACAAGAGAATAAAACATACTAGCTAATTCAACAGAAGATGTTCCTCGTCCTTTAAACCTTTGTAGATCAAATTCATGGCTTATATCCCAATTTTGACAAAATTGACAGTCAATTGTACATCCATAGAAGAAAATTGTTCCACTAGGTATAATTGGACTTTCTTCCCCCATGTGAATAAACGATGAACTGACATACGCTTCTCCATCTACTCCACATTTTCCAACTTTACCTTCAGAACGATTAGTTTTGCACCTTGTTTCACAGAACTCGCACGAGGATAAAATGTCATTTAGAATTATTGATTTTAGTTTCAAATAATTGTTGTTTACTATCTCGGTCTCTGTATGCTTAGTATAGACTTCCTGTTCCACTTTTTCCAATGGTAAGGATTGCTTCTCTTCTAACCATGCTTTGAATTTTGTGTGATAATGCTCATGAATGTCCAATAATTCCCCCCTATCTTTATATTCGTCAAATGGAACAAAAAATAATCTGGCAAGCTTATACCTTGGAATACGCTTTCCTTGGAAAATCTCTCTATATCGAACTAACCTTTCCTTCAATTCAACTTGTTGCCAAACTGTCATGACATCTTTACGAAGAAGAGACCACATTATGAGAAAAATAGTTTTAGATTAGAAATACTTTTTGCTCATTTCTCAAGATTTTTGCTTTATGGAAAAGTAGACCGAATTTTATCTTATTAATATCTATCGAGATTGTTTGTTTGTTCATGTATTTGTTGGTTTAATAAACTTTAATAATGAACCTCAAAGATTGTCATGAAGCCGATGTCTCAAACTTTGCACGAAGCAGATTATTATGAAATTCTTGATGAAGACAACCAAGTTATTCAATGTAAACTGTGTCCAATTGAGTGTACACTTCTAAGGGAGGAAACAGGTAAATGTTTAGCACGAAAAAACATTGATGGTAAACTGTATTCTCTCACTTACGGAGCAACAGATATGAAAATAGACATGATTGAAAAACAGCATGTTTATCATTTTCTACCTAATTCTAGAGCACAAACATTTTCAACATACAATTGTAACTTGGATTGTGACTATTGTACAATGCCGGATAAGGCATTTTCAGATCCTGAAAAATACATGGGAAAGAAATTAGCTCCTGATCAAGTAGCAATGTTTGGAATGGCTTCAGGTTCCAAGGTTATCTGTTTTGGAGAGGCAGAACCACTAATTTCTTTTGAATGGTTTAGAGATTCGGCTAAGTTAGCAAAAGATAGAGGATTAAAAATTTTACTTAGAACAAATGGTTACTTTAACAAAGAACCCGTTGAAGAAATTTTGGAATATGTTGATGCGGTAACTATTGATATTAAATCAATTTCAGACAAAGGCTACGAAAGCAATTGTCGGAGAGGAAATTTTGGGCAAATAAAATCAATTATTAAACTTATTCATGAAAAAGAAAAGCTCTTGGAACTCAATCTTGTAATTCATGAGAAACTAGGAAATGGTGTAGAAGAAGCTAGAAAATTAGCTGACTGGATAAAAACCGAATTGTCACCTTCAGTTCCCTTGCATTTAGCCCGATTACTTCCAGCACACAGACTAAAAGAACTATCTCCAACTTCTATTGTGCTTCTAGAAGAATCATTCAAAGCTGCAAAAGATGCAGGATTGCATTTTGTTTACTTAGACAATGTCCCAGATCATGATTCCAATAACACTTATTGTCCAAATTGTAATGAATTGTTGATTAAGAGATCTTCAACTGTGACTGAACTTAGAAGAATTTCTTTAACTGGAAATTGTAATAAATGTGAAACACAATTAAATATTATTTTCAAATAATTCTTTTAGATTATTGACTCTACTTGGAAATTGACAATAGTAATGTTTAATTGTTCCTCCAATGTTTCTGTAACCAAATCAATGTATCTGTAAATCTCTTCATTATTATCTCTAAAAGATGCTCTGAAGATAAAAGTTATTTCAATCCATTCAGCTTGAAAATATCCTGTTTCAAATCTAGGTTGTCTTTTAGGTTCTTTTTCAGTCAGTTCAGTCTGAACAAGTTGTATGTGTAAATCAAATTCCCCCAAGTCTTCATATTGTTCTTCATCATTAGGTTGTGCTGTTATTCCACAATAATAATGGTAAAAACCTGCAGTTGTCATTTATGTTCGCACCTTTGATGAACTAACATGTGAATCATATCAAGATTATTTTGCTCCCTTAGCAGGAATTTCTGATTTTTCGTTAGCTAAATCTTCGAATTTTTTAGCTATAGAGTGGTATTCTTCAGGCAAAGCAGCTCTTAAAACTTCATGGAAATTTGAAACCGGAATTATTTCTACTTTGCCTTTGTATCTCTCCTCAAGTTTCACATCATCTATGTTTTGAACTGGAATTATTACTCTTTTAATTCCTGCTGCAGATGCTGCTTCGATTTTTGCAGTAGCTCCTCCAATAGGAATTACGATTCCTCTAACTGTTAAACTACCAGTCATTGCAGTATCCTGGCGTATTGGTGCTTTTTCTAATGCTGAAATTATGGCGACAGCAATGGAAATAGAAGCTGAATCACCCTCAACTCCTGCATATGCTCCAACGAATTGTATATGATAATCAAAATCAGAAATATCCTTTCCAACATATTTCTTAACTATTGCAGAAACATTTTGAACTGCCTCTCTCGCAATGACCCTTAATTGACCTGTAGCTATGATTTTACCTTCTCTTCGACTGAAAGCTGGAACAACCTCTGCTTCGATAGGCATTACTATTCCTGACCTTTGATTGATTACAGCTAAACCATTAACTCTACCTACCATAGCATCTTCAGTCTTGAAGATCTTATACAACTTTCTTGAATCTGCATATGCATCACTCATTTGATTTTCTAAGGTTCGTGCGATTACTTTTGATGATCTGACAGTTTCAGCTGAAACCAAGTCTTCTCCTCGTTCTTTAGCAAGGTCTCCAGCAGCTCTTATTAGACCTCCAAGCTCTCTCAATCTAAGTGTTAGATGCTCTTTCTTATCTGCTCTCCTCTGAGCTTCATAGATGATCTCTTCCACACCTTCTTTTGTGAAATGTGGGATTTTCCTGTCATTAAAAATCTCTTGAGCACAAAATCTTGCTAGTTTTCTTCGATTTTCTGGAAGATCTGGCATTGTGTCTCCCATGTAAACTTCATAACCTGAACCTTGGATTCTTGACCTTAGTGCAGGATGCATGTTTCGAGTAGTTTCGATATTTCCTGCAGCAATTAAAACAAATCTACAAGGTACGGGTTCTGAACGAACCATTGCTCCACTACTTAGTTCAGATTGTCCTGTAATTTGCAGTTTTCCTTCTTGCATTGCGGTTAGTAGTTTTTGCTGTGTTCGCATTTCAAGAGTTCCAATTTCATCACAATAAAGAACTCCTAAGTGAGATTTGTGGATTAAACCACTTTCGACACGTTCGTGAGGAGGAGTGCCTAATCCTCCACTTTGAAATGGATCATGGCGTACATCTCCTAGTAATGCACCAGCATGGCTCCCAGTTGAATCGTTAAATGGCGCTCTGTCCTTTTTATTATTATCTACTAGTAATTTTGGAACTAATGATTCTGTTTTTGATCTGGATTGATTGAGCATAAAGAATATGAAAAATCCTACAAACATTGCCATCAAAAGAGTTGTAGGTTGTTGGTCTGGACGACCAGCTGTTGCTATTAAAGCGTAACCAATTATTGCTAAAAGTATGGCAATTGAAATTATGAACCTCTTGTTTCCGCTTTTCCTAGCAACTTCAGCATCCATTTCAACCTTTCTAGAACCATGTCCTGCAGGTAGGGTTGCTATTCTGGGTTGATTTGGATATTTTGGATTAGCGATACAAAGAATATCGACTAACTCTTCTTTTGGGAGAAGTTCTGCCATAGCTACACCTAGCATACTTTTACCTGTTCCCGGTTCTCCGATAAGCAGTACATGTCTTCTTTGCAAAGCAGCCTTCTTAATTATCTCAGAAGCTGTTTCTTGTCCTATCACCTGATCAATTAATCGAGGTGGTACGGAGATTTCACTAGTATCTTTGAAATCTATGTCAAGAATCGGTTCTTTTTTTGTTTTGGCTTTCTTTTTACTGCCAGTTCCTTTTTTAGAAGCCATAATTATCACAAATAACACTAGTAGTATTTTCAAAAGAAAAGGGTTACTTGCGTTAATAAAGCTATGTTTTAGGTCAAAATTCTATCGTTACAGAAGTGCGCTATTTACTTTTAATAAGCATGAAAATGCTTTAATTTAGTTATCTTCTACTTCTTACTAACAATGAAAATATTAGCTGGTCCTGCTTCAATTGAACTGGGTAAAAAGATTGCAAATGAACTAAATTTGTCTCTGATTAATTTGGAAAATAAATTATTTACTGATGGTGAAACTTATCTTCAGATTGATGGTGAAGTTGAGAATGAAGAGGTTATGATTGTCCAAAACACTTTTCCTAACCAAGAGAAGCGCCTTATTGAGATTATGCTAATTGCTTCAACATTGAAAGAGTTTGAAGCATCAAAGGTATATCTTTTTGCACCCTATCTTTGTTATGCTAGAGCAGATAGGAGAAGAATAGCAAAAGAAATCATTTCTCACAAAGTTACACTTGAATTGCTCTATAAATCGGGGGTGGATTCTGTTCTTACCTTTAATGTTCATAATAGAGAAGCTTTTACTTCATTAGTTCCAGAATTAGAGAAATATGATATTAGTATTTTACCTGAAATCAGAGACTATCTCAAGGATATAGTTGATGAAAATTTTGTGATTGTAGGACCAGATAGAGGTATCACTAATGAATTACAATATTTCTCTGATGAATTGACAATACCTTTCAATTCTCTAGATAAATTTAGAGACCCAGAGACACATGAAATAACAATGACGGATACAGGGTTGGATATTGAAGACAAGAATGTCATACTTCTTGATGATGTCATCACTTCTGGAGGGACAGCAATTGATGCATGTAAGCTTATTCTTAGCAGAAAACCTAAATCTCTATTTTTCCTTGTTATACATGCAATAGCTAAACCTGATGTATTTGTCAAGATAAAGGAAATAGGCGTAGATAAGGTCATTTCTACTAATACAATAACTCGATCTGATATTGAACAAATTGAAATTAGTTCAGCTGCTAGTAAATTTATTAAGGACAAATTCTTATGAAAAAATATCTTGCCTTTATCTGTGGACACTTTCTTCCTATAGGCTATGAGGAATTCTATGCCTGTTTAGAAGCCGAAGGAATTGTATGCAAAAATGTCCTCGAGGAAAATCAGATAATTATTTTTGATTCAGAAAAAGATCCAACGGTAGCAGCTGCAAGATGTGCGTTTTTACATGCACTGATACTTCTTACTGATGTGGGGGAGGTTGTTGAAGATAAAGTCCACTTTAAGGCTGAACACAATCATCTAGAAATAGAACCAAACAAATCTTTTGCAGTTAGAGTGCGCAAAATAGGTAGAAAAGAGATTAAACTTCGATCAGTTGACCTTGAACGAATTCTAGGGGGTCATATTTATCACAAATTTGAGGAAGCTAAATTGGATGCGAATCTTAAAGCACCATATTATTCATTTATAGCTGTTTTACTCAAGAAGAAATTATTTTTAGGATTAGAACTCTGGTCTCAAGATAGAAAAAAATATGCAGTAAGAGAACCAGGGGTGAGAGATTATTTTAGGCCAGGAGCTATGAGAACAGATTTTGCGAGAGCAATCGTTAATCTTTCCAGAGTTAAGCAAGGTGATACTTTCTTTGATCCATTTTGTGGAGGTGGAGGTTTTCTGTTAGAAGCATTTGAGCTGGGAGCTTATTCAATTGGGAGTGATTTAGACGGTTTTGCAATTCAAGGTTCTAAAGAGAATTTATCTCAATTTAAGAATTTTAACACATCAATCTATCGTGGTGATTCTCGTTATCTAGCTATTAAGGCTGTAGACGCAATAGCAACAGATCCTCCGTATTCTCTACAGTCTTCTACTCATGGTGCGGATTTATCTGATTTAGTTTATGAGTTCTTGATTGACGCTCGAAAAGTACTAAAATCCAACGGATTCTTGGTTTTTAGTGCTCCTGCAGCTGTTGCTCCAGAAAAAATAGTTGAAAAAACAGACTATAAGCTCGTAACATTAATAGATTGTGTAATTCATAAATCTCTAACAAGGAGAATTCTTGTACTGAGGTGATAAAATGTCTGATGAGATAACGATAACATTTCTTGGCACTTCTTCTGCTCCTCCTCAAATCGAGAGAAGACAAAGTTCAGTAGCAATTAAGTATAGAGGAAACCTGCTGATTGTCGACTTAGGCGAAGGAGCACAAATTGAGATGCTTAAGAATAAAATAAGTCTTCGAAAAATGACCATCTTACTCACCCATCTGCATTCTGATCATACATTAGGATTAATGGGTCTTCTGACAACTAGGAATTTCTTCAACATCAAAACCCCAATAACTATTATAGGTCCCTCTTGGACTTCGAAATTTCTATCGATATTATTTTTAGCTTATAGATTTAGACCCGAGTTTGAAATTTCTGTTAAAGAGACTACTGGAGGTACTGTACTAGAAAATAAAGATCTGGTGGTCAAATCTTTTCCAGTTAAACATTCTATTGAAAGTGTAGGATATATTGTAGAAACTCAACCTAAAACAGGTAAATTCAATCCAGAAAAAGCTAAAGCCCTTGCTATACCACGGGGAGAACTATGGAAGCTTCTGCAAGAAGGTAATTCGATAGATATTGATGGCAGAAAAATAAATCCTGAGGAAGTAATTGATAAAATTCCTTTGAAAAACTTGAAAGTTGTAATAACTGGGGATACCGAATTTGATGAAAATGTGATTGAGCATTCTAAGAAAGCTGATTTGTTAATTCATGATGCAACTTATCCTCCAGAAGAAACAGAAAGAGCAACAAAATATAGTCATTCTACTTGTACTGATGCAGCTTTGATCGCAAAGAAAGCCAAGGTAAAGAAACTTGTTTTGACACATATCTCACAGTTACATTCCGACTTAGAACATTCGCTAGCTGAGAGTAAGAAAATTTTTCCTAATAGTATCTTAGCCCACGATGGATTACGAATAAAAATAAAAGCTAAAGATTGAAAATTTCATTGAATTTTCTTGGTTCAATGATTTTCCCTTCAAAAGTTTCTGGAGCAAACCAATTTAGGAATTTTTCTGTATCTTTGGTGTGAATAATTAATTCTACATTTCCAAGTGGAGAGGTAGTGTTTTTTGTAATAACAGCTATTTTATCAGCCGTTAAGGCTTGTTTGTGAATATTAAAAATGACTTTTCCTTCTTGAGGGTAAATCAAAACATACTTTCGTACTGTATCTAGAATCTCATTTTGCCTTATATTTTTGAAAAACAGACGCAAGCTATCTATCTTGATTTCATCAGCAACAAGATAAACAACATCATTTTCCTTTTTCTCAGTAAGTGGAGGTAGATTACCTAACAAATTACTAATTATGATTTCCAGCTTCGATTTATCTTCTGTTGAATAAAAAGGTACTCTAATACTAATTCTAAGATTCAAAACTCTCACCCTTCTAATTCTTTCAATAAACTCAGTGACTTTTCTCTGAAATCTTCTAAAGATTTATTGTTAGGAATAAAATGATTTGAAAATGCGATAGTTTCCCCCAAACCAAGTTCTAACTCAGATTCATCTCTTTTGATAAAATCACTCTCAGTTACTGGAGCATCCTTTCTCCCTCTTGCTTTTAAACGTTTAAATCTCAAATCTGGGCCAACATGAATTGCTATAATTACGAAAGAATTTCCCAAATGTTCTTTGAAATGTACAACTTCAGCTTGACTTCTTATCCCATCGATTACTAGAAAATTTTTCCCCTCATCAACCAATTTGTCTATCGCTATACATGTCAAATGAGCTACTGCAGTTTCACCCATTTCTTCACGCAATTGAACCATATACTTTCTGCTCATTTCTGGAGTAGACTCATACCCTTCTTCAACAACTCTTGCTCTAACAACATCACCCATAATAACTGTATGGTAGCCTAGTTCCTCAGCAAATTGAGCAAATTTGCTCTTTCCTGAACCTGGCATTCCAGTTACTCCAAGTACTTTGGCTCTGGGTTCTGTCATGTAATTCAGTGGGGAAAGAACCTTTGTGGTTAAAAATGTTGTCAATGTCTAGCAAACTGTTCTCTAATAAAAACTTATTAAATGGCAAAAAATTCTATCCTACAATGGTAAGAACATTCATTTCTATAGATTTCAATAATGAAGAAATAGTTGAAAACATTGTTACTATTCAGCGACAACTGCAGGAGTTGAGTGCAAATCTAAAGATGGTTAATCCAAAAATACTTCATTCAACTTTAGATTTTTTGGGTGAAATATCAGAACTGCAGATTCAGCAAGTATCACAGATTTTAAGTGAAACAAAATTTTCCAAATTTAAATTAACTATTAATCAACCTGGTATACTACCCAATGAAAAGTACATCAGAGTAATTTATTGTGAAATGAAAGGGAATGTTGAATTATTGAGAAATATTCAGAAAGAAATTAGAACTAAACTAAAAAATCTTGGCTATAAAGTTGATTCAAGGGCGTTTAAACCTCATTTGACAATAGCAAGAGTCAAATCCATTCAAAATAAGTCGGAACTAATTAAAGTTATAAATAACCTTTCTGAGTTCAAATGTGGAGAGCAAGAAATTAGCTCTATTAAACTAAAAAAATCAGAATTAAGTCCTTCCGGGCCTCAATATACAATTCTATATGAAACAAGAGCCAATTAAAAAGGTGATAAAATGAGTAAGAAAGATCTAATAAATGCTTCAGCAAGCATAGAGAAAAAGGTTCTAGAAATTATTCAAGTTCAATGGGAACACCATGAAGAAATTCGAGAGTTGCTTTCAATCTTAAAAGAAAAAATAATGCTGGACTTAAATGCTCTCGGATATGTAGCGCGAGTTGAAAATCAAGGGTCATTTGTTAGAAAAACCTATCTCAGTGAGGATGATTCTTTTGATCTGCTCTTAATCCTTAAAAAATCAGATAAATCCAAGGTTCATCAAATCTTAGATGCTTTGGAAAAACGATTAAGAAAAGATCGAATAAAAAATAATCTAATCGAGATTACCAAACATACTGGTAAACTACCTTATCTAAGACTAAATGTAGAAGGTGAGCTCATTAATCTATTTGTTGGATTTGAGGTTTCTCCAGGTGAAGAACCCGAATCGATTTTTGATTTAATCCCTATGCACTCACAATACGTAATCACTCACATGAAAGAAGAAAACAGAAATGAAGTCCTTCTTCTCAAAAAATTTGTTAAAACAATTGGTGTATATAGAAGTGAAATTGGTGCAATAGGATTTAACGGGTATCTATGTGAGCTTCTAATACTATTCTATGGTACTTTTAGAGAAGCAATCCAAGGAATCTGTAAATGGCATCCAAGAACAATCATTGATCTTAAACGAAATACAGAGAAAATGGAAGATGTAGATCTACTTACTAGTAAAATGCTACTGAAATATTATCCACTTTATGTTCCTGATCCGCTTAATCCTAAAGACAATGTCGCTGCCGATGTGTCAGTTGATCAATTTACATCTTTAATTGCAGCAGCAAACACTTTCTTGATGAGCCCAGATATTAGCTTCTTTGAAGATTTGTTTTTCGAAATCCCATCTTATGAAGATCTTGTTCGAAAAATCGCAAATTCTGGCAGAGAAATTATCATCTTAGCAATCAATCGTAATTTCAAGGAACCTGAAATATGCTGGCAAAAAGCATTATCCATCAAGAATGCTTTTCAGGCTGAACTTTTCAATAACAATTACATCTTGGAGAGGTCTAAAACTTTCGTTTCTGAAGAATATTATGGGCTTTTTATCTCTTTAATGGATGTTAGACCTCAGATTTCAATTCGGAAGGAAGGACCTGAAATTACTTCAAATGAGTCTCTAAAATTTCTGAAACAGTATACAAAGCATGTAGATGTTGTAGCTGGACCATTCATTGATAATAATAGATGGGTAATCCACTTCACCAAGAAAGGTCAAAGCGTGTATGAATTTCTAGAAAATCTAGTCGCGAAGAATACTTTTGTTTTAGATGTTGATTCTTTCCTGAAAATCGAAATAAAAGAGAAGATGAAGGTCTTTATTGTAAATGAAAAGTTGAACAAAGTCTATGATAGCGATGATACTTTCGCTGAAAATTTCTACCTGTTTATTGAAAGAAAACCATTGTGGATATGCAACTTAAAAGAAACAGAAGTTACTTAACAAAATGAAATGACTTCTTCTTATTGTTTATGGGCTATCTCAATTTTTGTTTGCTTTTATACTTATTTCATTGGACATCAAGTGATAACAATGAGAATACTAGCTTTATCTGATACTCATTTTGGTTATGAGTATGGTAGGACATCTCAAACAAAGAAAGAACAGATAGATAGAACTTTTGAGGTTTTTTCTAACGTATTAGAAGTAGCAAAGCAAAAACAAGTTGATTTAGTTCTACATGGAGGAGACATGTTCAATCGCTCACAACCAAAGAAAGGGTTAGTATCAAGAGCTTACAATATCATAGAAGATTTCACAAGAAACGATATCGATTTCATAGCAATCCCTGGGAATCATGATAGATCTCATCTCCCAGAAACACTTCTGAATCATCTCTCAAAAAGAATTCATTTTATGAATAAATTTACAGAGGTTCAGTTTGATGATGTGTCGGTCATAGGTTTTCCATTTGAATCTAAAAACCCACGGAGTGTTTTTGAAAAAGTTAGAACGAGACTAATTAAAAATCCCAAAAGGAAATATATTGTTCTATGTCATCAGTTGTTTGACGGAGCAAGTTTTGGACCTCATAATCACATATTTACCAATAGAACCGACACTCTGAAAATAAGTGATTTTCCAGATAATCTGATAGTTACTTTGTCAGGTCATATACACAGAGCTCAGAAAATTCAGAATAAAAAAGTCCACTACATTGGATCATTGATTAGAACAAGTTTCATGGAAATAATTGAATCAAAAGGCTTCATAGTCATTGATGTTGACCATAATCATGTAGATGTCAAATTTCAAGATATTCAGAGTTTTCCTATGAGAGTAGAGGAAATAGATATTTCAAATACAAAAGTACTTTCTTCAAAACTTGAAGAAATGGAAATAAATCTGGATGAAAGGACTCTTTTAAGGTTCATAGGAAGACCTCTCGAAGAAAAAGAAATAAAATTCTTATGGGCTAGATTCTCAGCAAAAAACTATCCATTACTTAAATTTTCTCCTAGATATCCTAATCAATCGTTAAAACCCTTGTACAACAAAAATTAAACTTTCAGTTCTTCAATTTCTACTTGTTCATCTTTCTTCCTTTTTTGCTTCCTTTTCTCTATGAGCTTAGGATTGAAAGTCCAGATATCATTCCATACAAAGTTATTGATTAGACCAGTGTAAAATGCGATAGTCATAGCTAGATACTCATTCCATAATAATGATCCATGAAGAATCATCATGATACCAGTGTAAATAGCATAACCTACTAATCCAATCAGAGTGAATTGAAAGAATTGAAAAAGTGTATTGGGTTGAAATTCTGAACCTTGTCCTCTGAATGTCCAAAATTTATTCATTACAAAGGTAAAGACAAAAACTATTGCCATGGATAGTAAAGAAGCTATAACCCCCTGATTTATCGCAAAAATCCAGAATGACACATCAACATCTTTGACAATGGTAATTCCTAATAGCAAATTAAATAGATAGAGAAGAAGAAAATTGAGTCCGTAACCTATTGTACCTATTATAAAGAATTTAGCGAATCTCTTTCCTCTTTGGGATGAGAAAAATCCTTCTTCAGAGCTTTCCATTTCAGAACCTTCGTTAAGTTACAAATTTGAGGAGTGAAACAACCTTTTAAGAATTGTGAAACTAATTGCTTCTACCTAGAATTAGATTGCCAATAAAAATAGCTGATTTTGGAATGGCAATAATAACAAAGAAGTGTAAAAAAACAACCAGTATCAATCCCATGAAACTCCATTCTAATATCCCTACCTTACTAACAAAAAGTCAGAAAGTGAACTATTTTTTACGTTTGAATAAAGGTTTTTTCTTGATGAGCTTCCTCCAAACAACATATACAGCAAAAGATAGAAGAGCAACTAATACTCCAGCTGCAACACCAATAATAGATATTCCTATTATTTTCACATTTTCAGATGATAAAGATCCTATAGGTTCATATCTATCAGTCTCATTAGAAAGGTGACCCGCTTCGTCAGAGACAATTAAAGAAACTTCGTTTTCTGCATAATCTGTAGGTGAGATATTATATCTTACTTTTGTGCTTTTCCAAAACCTTGGGAATTCAATTGTTCCATTTTCAACAAGGGAGTTATCTAGTGATATATAATATCGACCTTCGAATTCTGTTCTTGTTCTAAAATTGTACCACACATCCCATTCTAAATAACCATCATTTTCACCTAAACTGTAATATGTTGGTTCTGAAACTATAGGTTCAAATCTGAATCTTTCCACTCTATAAATCCCAAAAGTGTTAAAACTAACTCTTTCATAAGAAAATTCCCAAACAATCTCGCCTTCAGTGTTTACTTCAACTAACCTTGCACAATAAGTTGGATCGGAACGAGTTTGAGCACCAAAATTACCAAAATAGTTGTTATTTGGTAGTAAGTCACAATCTCCATACCACGCAGAGAAATAGTCTGTTGGAGCTATCCACTCCCATGATATATTTGCAAACATCTTGTCTTCATCTATAGTAATTTCTAATAATCTAGAATGATGATTAGTGTTATCTGTTTGATTATGCTCATCATTGTCAAACATAATGAATTTATTATCAGATATCTGTTCGAGACTATGAGTGTGATAAAAAAGTATGTCTCTTTCAATACCATTTATATCATACAAAGTGAAATTGCCAAATTCTCCTAAACCCCAGATTGCTTCTCCAGTCTTATGGTCGATTTTATAAAAGGTATTAGTATTTCTTACATTTAAGTAAATCACATCTTCTACATCGTCATATACAATTGAATTTGAATGAGTTAAATCTCTCTGAAAACCTGTCATGTCCTCGTATGGGCACCAGTGTGTATGACTAACAAAGTTCGAAGTACTAGCAGACCAAACCTCGACACCATTTTCGTCATACTCAACTATTCTATCATGTAGATATGTTTTATCATCTACTTCAATTGGTTCCAAAGATAGTGAGAAATAGGTGTCATTTGCATAATTTTTCTCATATTCATGATGTCCATCGAAATTAAGATACTTTGTTTTATTTGTTTCTAAATTCCAAAGAATTGCTCCATCTTTGTCCCCATGTAGAATTGTTGTCGAGTTGATGAATTCTGCATCTTGTACACTTACTGAATATGTAGGAAGTTCTTTAGAAAAATAGAT
>JAAFKJ010000082.1 GCA_021399395.1 Candidatus Heimdallarchaeota archaeon | reverse complement strand
TTCAAACCCTGATCAGCCCCTACTATCTCTAAACTGTCCATCTGTTTCCATGAAATGAACCTTTTATCATCGAACTTTGGTTTAATTGTAAAACCTTGATTTGTAAAAGAGTATCTTGTTCTTTCACTGGGAAATTGAGTTAGACCAACTATAGTGAATAAGATTCCACAGCCGAAGAAGAAAACCCCTACGGCTAAGAGAAGATATTCCCAGACAGTTCCTTCATCTTTTGTCATAAGCCAATAACCGAGTATTGTCGCAGCTAAACCTGGAATACTGAAATACAAAGTTGGTCTTATGATTGTCCAAAGATTCTCAGGGACCAATTCCAAGGCATCCAAATCTGCTAAAAGATTGCTCTTAAAATCATCAAAAGATTCAGTTTCATTTTGTTGCTCTGAACTCATCAATATGTTTTGTAAGAACATTAGTTTTAATTGTTTCGAAGAAAATACTTAACTGATGAATGATTCAGCAAAAAAACCTGAGAAGGAATGGAAAGATAAATTGTCTAAGGAGCAATTTCATGTTTTGCGTATGAAGGGAACAGAAAAACCATTTACAGGTAAATACTGGGATTTTGAAGAAAAAGGAACTTACAAATGTGCAGGTTGTAGAACACCTCTTTTTGAATCAGATACTAAATTCGACGCAGGATGTGGTTGGCCAAGTTTCTTCCAACCTTTAGAAGAGAGTAACATAGAGGAAGAACGAGATACATCTCATGGGATGAACAGAACTGAGGTTGTCTGTAAGAATTGTGGAGGGCATCTTGGTCACGTTTTTAAAGATGGACCTAATCCTACAGGATTAAGATATTGCATAAATTCCGCATCACTAGATTTTGAAGAAGAACTTTGAGATCGCGTTTGAAAGGATGAAAAAGACAAATTAGGATTTCTTTTCCGAATTTTTATGGTACAAAATTCGTCATGTAGTCATATTAAACGTATTACTCATCAGTTTAAAACTGGACTGAAAGTAAGATATTACTGGAGCTTTTATAGGAAAAAGTATGGAAAAAAGTGATGAGTAAAGTACTAAGAGTAGAATGCATTGAACTCCCATTTCATCCTACTCTAAGCAAGCTTTGTCATCAAACTAAAAACCTGTACAATCGAGCGAATTTTCTGGTGAAATCAACTTTTAACAAAAGGAAAAAACTCTACACATATTATGAACTCAATACCCTTCTTAATCATGAAGAGTGTTACAGAGTGTTACCAGCACATACAGCTCAACACACCCTCAAACTTCTGTGTAGGAATTGGAAAGCATATTTCCAGGCAAAGAAGGAGTGGAAGAACCATCCTGAAAAGTTCTACGCGCAACCCAAACCGCCTAAGTATAAACCTAAGGATGGGGAGAGTGTAGCGATTCTTACCAACCAACAAGCGAAGATCAAGAATGGATGGCTAGTATTTCCCAAAAAAGTGGGATTTTACTATAAAACACGTCTGACAGCTAGCACTCGCCTGAAAGAAGTGAGAATCATCCCCAGAAATGTGGGGTACACTCTGGAGCTGGTCTATGAGAAATTCCTCCCCAAACAGAGAAAAAAGAACACAAGAAAAGGTGCCATCGATTTAGGGTCAGTTAACCTCGTGACCTTTGTAGATAACCTCGGCAATCAACCGATTGTTATCAAGGATCACGGAAAAGGAATCAAAAGTATAGTCCAATATTACATGAAAATCCAGACAAAACTACGAGCACAATATGTTCAGCAGCAGAAGAAACAATTGAAACAACAGCACAAATTAGTTTATGGGCAAGCCTACTATAAACTGAAAGAGAAGTATCGAAGGAAACTCAAGAACGCTCTCCACCATCTCACTAAATATTTAGTAGATTTGTTCGTGGAACACAACTTACATGAGGTAGTCATAGGTTATAACCCTCAATGGAAACAACAAGTGAATCTGGGGAAGAAGGTCACCCAGATGTTCGTCACCATCCCTTTCTTGAAAATTATCAACCAGCTGAAGTACAAGTGTGAAGAACAAGGGATACAAATCGCTCTTGTTCCTGAAGATTACACTTCCAAGAGCAGTTTCCTGGATAATGAGTTTCCCCAAAAAAGGTCTAGTTATGCAGGTCGTAGATCTTC
>JAAFKJ010000081.1 GCA_021399395.1 Candidatus Heimdallarchaeota archaeon | reverse complement strand
TCCATAATTTTCGAAAGGCAGAATATATTTGATTTCTTTATTTGACCCAATTTCTTTTGTTGCTTCCATCCATTTCTCAAAAATGAGCATGACTTCTTCATTGGTCAAGTCAACGAATTTAGCATTATGAACATCAGTATAGACTATCAGTTCACATTTCCCATATCCATTCATTTTCAACTGAAAATCTCCTTTCTTAGTCTTTTTAGTTTCTTCATCAAGACTAAGTGCAGGAAATTTGTTTGGAATTCTCAATGGTTGACTGAAGCTCGGAACCTCTTCTGACCCTGTGCAAAGTGGGCAAAATCCCTCCTCACGATCAGGTCTTGTTTGTCTAGTTTCCGAATAGATAATCCACTCATTTGTAAAAGGGTTCTTTCGAATCTCTCGAACAGTCATTATCTGAACTCTCTTAAATTGATATTTAATACCTTCGGAATACTATAATGACCAACAATAACTGTCCCCCGTTAGTAATGTTCCCAAAATGTTTATAATGTTAATTTAGTGTCTCTTTTTGTGTATTCAACAATCATTTTACATGCAAATCTTCAATATGCGGAGATTCCAGTAAGTGAGATTCCTAAAGTTGTAAAACATAGTTATGTTCCTGTTATATCAGCTTTACTAGAAATGCCGAAAATCGAGGTAGTTCTTAATTTCACTGGAGTAACTTTAGAGATACTCAATAGTGAATATCCAGAAGTTATTGAGTTAATCAAACTTGGGATAGATAAAGGTAAATTTGAGCTCACAGGATGCGGTTATTCTCATCCCATCTTTCCACTCTTACCTATAGAAGACATAAAAAAACAAATCGAATTTAACCAGAGGGTTCTGAAAAAAGTGATGAATTATGAACCTAAAGGGTTCTGGTTACCTGAACTTGCATATGATCCTCTATTACCTGGAATTCTAAAAAACTTTGATTTCTCGTATGTATTTATTGATGAAGAATTATATAATATGAGCAATCCTCTCCTTAATGACGCTAATCTTTACAATTCACCATACTATTCAGCAACACATTATATCATAGATTTTCTCAAAGCTAAAGGACTTCTTAGAAAAATCAGTAATTTCAATAAAGCTAGAAAAGGCATCACTAAATACTGTAAGCGAGCAAATTTCTCCCCCGTTGAATTAAAAGGTGTTAAAGGCACTATTACTGGTCTTAAAGTACCTCAAGCATGGAGTATTTTTTCAACAGCAAGTGTTCTTGGATTTCCATTTATCAATCCAAAAAAAGTAGCAAAACTACTCTCAAAATTCAAAGATTCAACTGGGTTGGTTATACCCTATGGGACTGATATAGAATTTTTTGGATATAGAAGTTTTATTGAAGGAAAATTACTCACTGAAGAAGACCTAAAGAATTTGATTCAACAAATGCTTAAGGTAAAGGGGTTTGAGATGATTCTTCCATCTAAGTATTTAGAAAAGCACAAACCTAAGGATTTGGGTTATATGAAAACGGGTAGCTGGGCCCCAAGACGAAGATTAGATCTATGGACAGAAGACGAAGATAATAAGAAACTAGAAAGATTATGTCAAGAAGCTCGCTGGTATTTTTCACATCTACCCGAAGCCGATATTACTGAGGATATGTGGAAACACCTTCTACTGGCAGAGAACAGTGACGGAAGAGGTTGGGACCCAATCCCCGAAAGAAGATTAGATTGCTTCGCTCATGCATACGAAGCTATTTCAGAAGCTAGAGAAAAATATCTAGTTCGATATATCCGAAAAACAGCTAAGAAATAAATTACAATGAACAAAAATCTTTATATTAATCTACACATATTGCAATTCATTCTGTTAATGACTTTGAAGTTGGACTAAAATGGAAATCGAAATATTTATTCATGAAGAAAATTGTGATCATTGTCAACCTTCTCTGAAGTTCTTGACTGCAGTAATAAGTGCTCTTGAAACAGAAGAAGTCAAACTCTTTATACATCAAGTTAGTAAGAACAGAGAGTCTGCTGAGAAAAAAGGAATTCCATTAAACCAACTTCCAGCAATTTTACTCCCTACTGGCTGCATTATAGCAGGACCACTCTCACATGATTTGATAGGAGTGCTTGTGTGCAGTTTGCTAGCTAAATCTAAAGTGCCAATTCAATCAATAGACAAGTTTGAACTAACCAAAAAGGAAGCACCATTATATATTGAACTAGCTTCTGCTATGATTGAATATCAAGCAGCTTATACCTTGAGAAGAGACAGATCGTATCTATTTATCATAAAAGAAGGTACAGAACAGACACCTATAGAAAGATACGAACAATTATCAAAGAACACCAAAATGATGGTTCTCACAAATTTTGATACAAAGCCAAGTTCTGAATTATATGAATTGGGTCTCGATTCCAATGTATTCTTAGGACATATAATTAGAGATAATATCATTCTTGCTGCAAATTTGATAATATGGAGAGATAGATCAAATCATGTAAGTTTCTTTAGAGTTAAAAAAGTTGAAGGAGATAAGTATGAAGGAACTTGTTCCTGTCTACTTGGCGACGGAAAACAAATGATAAAAGATTTCTTCAAACCTCTATTTCTTACATCCTCAACTATAGATGAGGGGGGTATCAAAGGATCAGGACAGAACAGAATAGTTGCTAATGTAAAAGATGTAAGTAACGATCTAGATCAATTGTTGAGAAGGTAGAAAAGAATCGGTGATGGTTTCATTTCAGTTTTCCATAACCATCACATAGGTTAAATTTAATCATACACTCCCCAGTTTTAGTTACGAAATATTTGCAATAATCACCCATAATTGGTTCATATTTCTCACAGTCAGCATCTGGATTTCCCTTTGACTGTCCTTGTTTGCTTGGTGGTAAAGGTATGTTAGCCATTTTATTAACCTACGTGATTATTAATTGTAAATGTATTTTATCTTTTTCCTTAGTCTCTTATCTATCTTAGAAGATAATGAGGGTTAATCCTTTCACAGTGTGGACATGTTTCATCTAATCTGCCTAGAGGTGTACCACAACCACTACAACGAAAGAGTTTCTCTTCTTCTTCTTCTTCATTTTTTGGTTGGGGTGTTTCTTGTTCTCCAAACATTGTTAGAATAATGTAGACATAGGTGATTAATAATTATTATGGGAGAGGAAAAGGGAAATGTTACTCATCCACAATGCTTATTATACAACTGAAATCACTTAATGTTTAAAGATACAGAATATAACTGGCGGTTATTACATGGTAAAATTAATAGTTAAAATAGAAAAAATGTTAGATTCTGAACCAGAATACATGTTTATTAATAATGAATTAGCACAGAAATTTGACATCCTGCCAGGTCAATTAATAGAAATATCACCCTTCAATTTTGGTTTAAAGGTGTATACCATCGATAAATATCCTGAGAACACAATTGGAATTTCTAGTGTTATCGCAAAGGAATATGGGATACACAAAGGTGATGATATAGTTTTAAAAGATCTAACCAATGAGAATATTATTCACCTAATTCACAAGAAAATGAGAGGGGAGCAGTTAAAAGCAGATGAAATCAATTCGATATTTGACGCTATAGATAAGAATCTGATGCACCCTACACAAATCGCAGTTCTAATGTCACTCTTTCAAGTACAGGGTTTAACTCTAGACGAGACTACTTCTATAGCTAAAGCTATAATTCACAATTCCGCAATTATTGATCCAAAGAAAAAACCTGTTGTTGACAAACACAGTATTGGAGGAATAGCAGGAAATAGAATCACACCTATTATGGTCCCCGTCCTTGCTGCAGCAGGATTGACAGTTCCGAAGGTTTCTACCAGAGCAATAACATCTCCAGCAGGAACAATTGATACTGTTGAATTATTGATGCCTGTTGAACTTCAACTTGAAGAGATGATACATGTCGTCGATACCACAGGAGGATGTATTGTTAGTGGTGAAACTGTAGGTTTAGCCGACATTTCAGATAAAATAATTTCAGTCCTAGAGACCATCAAAATTGATCCCAAAGAGTTCATGGTTGCTAGCATTCTATCCAAGAAAATTGCTGCTGGGTCTGAATACGTGTTAATTGATCTTCCAACAGGTAAGGGAGCAAAGGTTGTACACAGAGAAGATGCGCAAGAAGTTGGAAGTTTATTTACTTCAATTGGATATGCATTGAAAATCAAACTTGATTGTATTATAAGTCCAGGAGATAGACCCATTGGAAGTATGATCGGTCCCGCATTAGAAGCAAGAGATGTACTTCAGATTCTAACAGATCAAACTGGTAGTGCAGATTTGATGAAGAAAGCATTATCTCTGACAGGAATTATTTTCGAAGCTCATAACTGGTGTCCGAGAGGATATGGATACGAATATTCTGAAGAAATTCTGAGAAGTGGGAAGGCATTTACTAAATTCAAGGAAATTGTAGCAGCTCAAGGAGGTAATGAAAATATCAAGGTTGATGATTTACCTAAAGCTGATTATGTTGAGAGCATCACTGCAGATAGTGAAGGTGTTGTATATTCTGTAGATAGTGCAGCAATATCTACTCTAGCTCGACAAGCTGGAGCTCCAACAGATAAAACAGCTGGAGTCCATTTGAAAATAAAACGAGGAGATCGTTTCAAGAAGGGAGATACACTTTTTGAGATTCACTCTTCATCAGAGGGTCGTCTTACATCTGCATCCAAGCTTGTAGCAGATTTTCAACCAATAGATATGGAAAGGATGATCTTGGACATAATTCATGGTCCGAAGGAGTTGTAATTATACGAATGCATAATGAAGAAGAAATTAATTTTCATTATCAAGTTTTTTTTACTCCAAAAGATATGAATTTAGATGAATTTCTAGAAAAATTGAAATTGAAACAAAATAAAAAGGTTCGACTGCAGCTCATCGATCCCACACTAATAGTGAGTGAAAAACATCTTTTGATTTCAATTTATCACACTCTAAAAGCCTTTGAACAGAACAAAAACATAGCTAGAGATCAAGCTACAGAATTTTTGTTAAGGGTTTCAGGTAAGAAGCAAATATCAAATGCGTTAGAATTATTTGGAATAAAAGTAACATGCAACGTTATTATGATCATAGCTTTTGGAGGAAGTTCAGACGAAAACAAAGAAGCTGTAGAGCATTTCTTAAGTTCAATCAATATTTCTGAAGAGAAAAGATTAGAACTTCAGTTTCCCCTCATTGGTATTAAAGAACTAAGTCAAAGATACAAATGTGAAGAAGACATCTTAATAGTAGAAAAAAGGGTGTTAGAGCAAATTGCAGCATTAACTATATTGTGATGTTAATAAGATGGTATCCATGCTTTTAAGAGTTTAAAACCCATTTCGCGGTATTGTTTAACTATCTCCTCTATTCTCTCCAATTGTTCTCTTTCTTTTTGGGGTGAAGAGAAAATAATTGGTTTGATTTTATGAACCATTCCAGATAAAGAGCCTATTCCCGCAGTACTATATGCTTTCTTACCACTACCGGTTCTAAATTCATAATCAGGCTCAACGAGAAGTTTGTTATACCATAGAGGATGAGCTGACATTACTTTGAAACCTTCTGAAGATTGATAGGAAGCTGGATCCATTATTTGTTGATTGAACTTTTCAATTGCAGCTTTGTTTGGAAGAAATACATTTCTACTGATAATTCCTTTAATATATGTTTGAACTGATTCAGTCTGTTCTAGTATGTGAAAAGGTAAAATAGTTGATACTTCTGTAATAGTAGCATCAATCTTATCTGAATGATAAATTTTATCAGCAGTATAAATTTTTCCAAGTAGATCCAATGGCAAACATACACCATTTATCTCAAAAGAATCTTCCAAATAGTTTTTTCCATCAACCGAGAATTCTGAATAATAAATACCAGGGCCGAATATTACTGCAATTCTTTCATCTGTTAATTCTTTGAAAGTTTGGGTTTCATCAGTGAGCATAACAATAGTGTCTCTTCTCAGATCTATGACTGGTTTATCAAGAAAGACACCTTTATTCGGAGTACCAATGAGTTTTGTCCAGGAAGTTATAATCAGGAGAGAATTGAGATTCCGATCATCCATTTCTTGCAATCTCATTCCTTTCTTTTTATTTTCCAAAGCAATTATTTCTTCATCGATTCTTTTGAGGACATGATCAGCTTCTGGAAGTCGTCTAGGAAATCCTTCATCAGACATAAAAGCTATGAGCTCTCTAAGTGGGAGTTCTCCTGTATCAAAATCATAGAAATTTGCCCCTGTGCCATAGTATTGCTTGAGAAGTTGTAATAAATCAATTCTTTTCTGGATTTCTTTGTATTCTTTGGAATCTTCAACTTTAAGTGACATAGTTTAGCATACTTCCATCAATTTTGCTACGAGAACTGCTTGAGTTAATACTTGTGTTCACGTATTTATTCTTTTTGAGATATGTAATCATGAAGGATATTTTCCAGTCTCAATAAGATAAGAAGAAGATTCGATTGCGAAACCTAAAGAATCTTCAATAGAATTATTGTCAAAGATAGAATGAATAAAGGAACCATTAAAACAGTCTCCAGCTCCAACGAATGTTCTTTTTGTATCTAGTTTTTTAGTTGATAGTTTGATATTCTTTTTTCCATAAAAAACAACTTCGTCTGCTGAATGATAGATTATCGGCAATTCAAGAGATTCAGATAAATCCTGAGGTGTTTTTCGGAATAGATCAGAAATACACCTTAATTCATTTTCATTAACCGACAAATATTTTTCTCCCTTTAATTTCCTTAATTCTGAAAGAAATATCTGAAATTCTTTAAGATGGTTAAATCCGGTGATATCACTTGGGTCAATAAAAATAATGCCTTCAAAAGTAGTCTCTGTCTGTTCTTGCAATAAACTAAGAGGGTTAAACTTATCTTGATAATCTTGGAGTAAATCTTTTGACCACAGACTTAGTACAAGAGAACTTATCCATTCTATAGAAGTAGGGTTCAAAGCAATATTACTAATTGATTTCAATGGGCTTTTTCTATAACACTCAATTATATCAGCAGATAAGTTTTCAACAGAAAGTTGTCCTTTTACCGAGTTAAATTGGATTTCTCCATTTAGTAAATTTAAGATTCCTGTATAATTCACTTCTGCATTTTCTATTGCTTTAACTTTCAAAGGAATATTATGCTCTTTTATCAGATTTTCATATAGTTGTGATGAAGGCCCAACGAAGGTGATTGAACGTCCTAAAGTAGCAAGTGTTCTACAAAAATTAAATCCATTACCTCCAGGTATGAGACTAATTTTAGTTTTGGTATGGTGAGATCCGAGTGGTGGTAATTCGTTTATAAGTTCACCATTCATCTCATTTATAGGTTGAATATTGATGTCGATAAATGCGGGGTCAAATCCACCATAAATCATTTCAATAGTAGTCATTGAACATAACCTTTTACATCTTTTCTAAAATATCAATTCCCATCACTTCAAATAAACTTTCAAGGCATTTGATGGTTGAATATACAATAAGAATTCGGGTTTGAAGAACAGCTGCTTCTTTCGCAATTAGGACAGGACAAGCATCATAGAATTTGTGAAAAGCTGCAGCTAGAGAATAGGTAAAGTTTGCAACTGAATCTGGTTTTACTGTTTTCAAAGATTTGATAAGTACATGAGGTAGATCTTCAATCATTTTAATGAGGTTCCATTCAGCTTCTGATTCTATTTTTAGATCAATTGAATTAGCATTATCAATTATTTCTTTAACATCTATCCCTTTATCTGGAGCTTTTAGTAAGATATTTAGAGCTCTTGCAAATGAATATTGTAGAAAAGGACCAGAGTTTTCATTTGGGTCTGCTGCTTTCTTAACATCGAATTTTATTGTTTTTTGTGGATCCATTTTGAGAATATGATATTTCACACTACTTGAGGAGACTTTCTGTGCGATCTCATCCATCTGTTCTTGTTGATATTCTCTGTTCTTGAGGATTTCATATATCTCTTTTTGAGTTAGTTCATATATCTCATCAGGTGTAACATATTCAAACTCTCTACCAGCCATTTTCCTACCTACAAGTGAGACATACTCATAATCATAGTGCTCTATTTTATCTGCAATTTCAGGTTTTCCTAAAGCATAAAGAGCGAGTTTGACGCCCTGTTGAGCTAATTGTTGTTGTTTACTTATTACGTTATAACAATAGGTTGCATCAAATTTGTCTAATTTATGCAGATGATAGACTATATCTCGACACACGTAAAGAGTGATACCTTCAGAGTTAACTATTATTAAATCAGACAATTCGTGTTTAATATCATATTTTGTTTTGTAAGAAGTTTCTCTCGCTATTTTATCACAAAGAAGTAATCTAGCTTTATCATCATGTCTAAGATATCCTTTCTTGCTAAGTTCATCTAAAACCTGTGGTACTTCACCAGACCAAGCATATGTAGATTCCCAATCATAATCCTCAATGAAAATATTGAGCATTTTTAGTGTCTCAATGTGACCAGCTAAAACCTTCTCTGTTAGCTCTCTAAATTGAGATACAATCTCTTTGTCTTTGCCTTCTTGAAACTTCTTAACATACAGGGTTGTTTGAGAATTCAAATCAGCAATATTCTCATTAGTTGCTTCATATAGAACAGTGTATAGTTTTGGTATACGATTTTTTAGAGAGGATTGAACCCTCAGAAGTTTATTGAGTTGAGAAGAAATCTTATTTTCTGCATCTTCATTTTCAAGAATACTTTCATATTCAGCAATTTCCACCTCAGTTAATTCATATTTGGAAGACTTGCCATCAGCTTTATTACCTTTGGATTCCATAAGATTCTTTATCTGATTAATTTCAAATAATGTATTCATAATTGCATAAAGTTTACCTACCCAAAGGTCGATTTTTGTATCTGGTGTAATCTCATCCTTTACCAGTTGATAACCTATAACTAATGGTGCGATTTGTCTTCCAAGATCATTGACATAGTAACGTATATTCACTTCAGCTCCTAAGAACTTGTATAGACGTCCAATAACATCTCCTATTATTGAACTTCTAACATTACCAACATGTAAAGGTCCAGTAGGATTAGAGGAAGTGTGCTCTACAATTATCCTCTCATTCGATCTTACCCTACTAGCACCGTATTTCTCTTGCTCTTGTATGTTGTTTAAGAGCTTGGAAAAGAATTCACTCTTCTTCAGAAAAATATTCAAAAATCCACCGTGAAGAGCTGATTTCTCAATAATATCGGTTTTTGGTAAGTTCTCCAAAATGAAATTACCAATTTCTTGAGGAGATTCTTTTAGTTCTTTAGACATTTTAAACAAAGGAAAGCTGATATCACCGAGTTCAGAAGAACGTGGAAATGTCCAATTTAGATCTAACTCTCTTTTATACTTGCTTTTTAGAACCTTAGTTATTGCGTCTTTGATATCATCGTATACTCTGGAACTCATAAAAGTCAAACACCATTTATTGTGATTTAAGACATTCTCTAATCACTAATTTACTTATTTAAACTTTGAAAATATATACTTAAACTTTCCTTCCATTGGTTGTTTTACATAGATTTTTATTTATAAAATATTTTCAAGACACCAATAGATATATACTAGTGGTTGAAAAAGCAAACAAATTAGTATAACGCGCAATAAAGTGATAAGAAAATGGGAAAAATACCAGACATAACTTTTGAGGAATTTGAAGAAATATTACAGACAGAAACTAAACCAATCGTTGTAGATACTTGGGCTCCATGGTGTGGCCCATGTAAGGGGATCGAACCATATTTCGAACAGCTATCAGAAAAGTATGCTAATCAACTAAGATTTGTTCGTATGAACATGGATACTGAATCTGCTTTTGCTCAAAAGCACATGATTTCTAGTCTACCTACATTTGTAGTATTTAAAGATGGTAAGCCTTTTAACTCGTTAATTGGCGCGAAAAGAGACAAACTAAAATCTCTTGTTGAAAAAGCAGCAAAAGGCAACTGATAATTGTTTTTTCTTACGTTATATTTTTAGGTTAGTCTTTCTCTTTCTTTATTAAATCAAGCTTGATACGTGAAGAAAGTGGCATCTAGTCCTAAGAAATTTACCTTTCCGAATGGTTTATACGAGTATTTGGTAAGAAAAGCAAATGCAGCCGTTAGCGAGATATTCATCGATATATCTTTTCCCATTTTGGAAATCAAATTTCTCAACATAAGAAGAAAAGGCAGTCAAAGAACCGTAGATTGGTTATTTGAAGAGCTCTCCAAGAGGATTGTTCGTGTTACCAGGAAGTATCAATTAGACATAGGACAGACTTCACATAGAAAAGATATTATGATAGACTTCATTATGGAAAAAAGTTATCAACAAATTAACATTACAGGTTATCATTATATTCCATTAAAGTCATTTGGGAATATACTTTCCATCGCAGTTTGGAGCTATATTGTTTTTTCCACAGGGAATAAACCTAGTGAGGATGAAGAAGCTCAAAGACTTCACAAGAAATACACCGATACTTTTGAAGATTTCAAAGATCATTGGAATCGTATGCCGAGAAAAAAGAAACCAATTTACGAGGAAAAATCTTGTTACATTTGTGGTGAGCCTGCCTTTGCGTTAAATGTTTGGGTTTACAAAACTAAAGATAAGGATTTAGAGGTTTCAACTCCGATTTGCAAGAAACATAAAGACAAATTGATTTAGTTCAAAATATGCGAAAGTTTATAATTTTACAGAGTTGTTCTAGCTTAATGATGGATGATTTATCCCAAGAGAAGAAAACTAATCTAATTAGTATATTAAGAGATATCTCAAAGGAATGTAGTTTAAGTGCCATAGCAGTGGTAAGTTCGGAAGGACAAGAGCTCGCATTTTTCGCTGAAAAAAGTACAGATCAAGTTATAATGTCAGCACTAGCTTCCGCCTTAAATTCAGCGGGTCAACAAACTGTAAACCAAATCAAATGTGGAAATCTCGATCAGGTTATAATCAAAGGAACAGAAGGGTTTGTCATTCTTCTAAATCTTGATCAATATATAGTTTTAGCAGCATCAAAAGACATCTACAGTTTAGCACTTGGAATGACTATACTCGCAAAATATAGTAAAAACGTTTACCAAATTCTTATTTCTTAGAAATTCTTATTCGAACCACTATAAGAAATGCAACACAAACTGCAATAGATATTGTAACAAGTGTTGGTCCCCAAGAATAATCATCAATTACGTACACAGACCAAGTTTTGGTCTCATAAGGAGAGCGAATAGAGAGCAGATAAGTTCCTCCGGGAATAGGGTAGTCTCCAGGAGAAAAAAAGAAAGTATAAGTTCCATTATTATAATCTAATAGTTCATAATAATTCACCTCAATCCTGTATTTTGATTGTGGCAAAGTCTCCAATGTTAGGAAGAAATCCCATCCAATTATCGGACCAAAGTTATTACTAGTAGACATTGTAACTTGTACTTCAGTATTCATTTTAATTTCAGTGGTACTAATTGAATAGTTCACAGAAATATCTGAGACTGCAGAAGATGCTAAAATATTTTCGTACATCTGATAATTATCCCCAAAATTAAGTGATGATTGCTTTTCCTGATAAGTGGAAGTTAGAGCATTGAACAGGTAAGGAGAATTCAAGAACATTTCAATGTTATTACATGCTAATATAAGAGATCCTCCACTTAGTCGTGAATCCAAGTAAACAAATCTATCAGCAATTGTATTAACTGTATCATTTTCCTTCAAAACTTCTAGAGGAGATGGCAATGAAAGAACATCAATTGAATTATAACTGGTTACAAGTGGATGATCCAATGAAGATAAATCCAATGATTCATTTTCAATTAATAACGAACTATAAGTAATGTTAAAAGACTCCAGCATTGAGTTCAAGCCTAAAATATCACTACTTCTTGTGGGTAAGAATATTATTGACCCACCATTATACTCACCATCAGGAAGGATATAGTCTAGAAGCGCGGCTTCATCAGTACTCGTAAACTCATACAACGATGAACTGTTGTGGTTAATAAGCGCAATTGCTTCAAAATGGTTCAAGTTAAGATCTGAAAAATGTGTAGGTATTCCATCTTTAGATAAAACAGAAGGGACAAAACCGAGATATCTGGATATGTCTAAAAGGGTGTTTAGATTCCCATACATTGAATAATGAATATCTTCACCCACCTCATTACAATCATACAAAATTCTTCCTTTTCCTTTTGCAATATAAAGAGAAACCTCAAGTTCATAATCCCTAAAACCATCATTGAAATTTACAGAAAAGTCTGTTTGACCAGCATCTCCTGTGGTTGTATCCAGACTTATCAAGATATCATACTGGCCAATTTCCGGGGATCTGGGAACATTAAGAAAACTCAGAGAAGGTCTCAATGTAGCATAATAGCGTATTGAAAGAGAATTAATTGGACTGTTTACAAACACGCTAATGAAAAAAGAATCATATTCATTTAGAAGGAAAACTTCTTTTGTAAAAGGTACTCTGTTTGGCCAAATTGTTATAGGGGGAGGACTGATTAAGAAAATACCTGCTGCAGTTACATTAACAAGGCCTGCTCCCTGGTATTTTGAAGAGATTGTTAATTCTATAGATTCACCTAAAGGTGTCTCTATTTCTGGAGATATATCAATTGCAGTTTCAAGAAAAGAAGCTTTGAATGTAGATGGTTTGTTATCCGAAAAAAATTCTTTCAATAATGAACAAATTCCTGAAACAACAGCTGTGGAAAAACTTGTTCCAGAAACAACAGCTGTTTTTTGGCTTTCAAAAGCAGTTGTATTTATCATCACCCCAGGTGCTACCACATCAGGTTTTAACCAAGTATTTACCAGATTAATATCATCAAAAACAAATTTATCAGAATAATCATCATAGTTTACAGCTACTGGACCAGCTCCACTATGTTTGTATAAAATACGATTGCTATCTATTGCTCCCACGGTTATAGCTTGTTTAGCAATTCCCGGAGATAATATAGTATACATGTCATTATAACCGAATTCTTCTTTCCCTCTGGAATTTCCAGCCGCAACACAAACTATTGTATCGTTTCCAACCGCATTATTTACTGCTTCTATATCAGGAGATCCTTTGTCAGTGACTAGTGTCCCTAGTGAGAGATTGATGATATCCGCGTTATTTTCTATAGCCCAATCAATTCCCTGTATCAATAATTCTAGCGTTCCCATTCCATTATAATCAAGTATTTTAGCTATCATGAAACTGCAATTGGGTGCTACGCCTCGATCATAACCATAAAGTCCATTTCCACCTATTATGCCTGCAACGCTTGTTCCATGCCCATGATCATCTTCTACATCAGCATTATTACCTATGAAATTCCATGCATTGGTAATTCTGTTTATGTCACTCATTGTAACATTTAGTGCTGGATGATCGGTCTTTATCCCTGAATCTAAAATTGCTACTTTTGTATTGCGTCCATATAAACCACTACTCCACAAGGTATCAGCTGATACCATTTCAGTATAATTAGCTACTTCTTGAGTATAATTCAAAGAAGTAAGACTATAATCACCTTCTGAAGTATAAATCTTTGAATTTTCCCAAACACCAATCACTAATCCATCAAAGATTAGCTCCAGTAAATTTGCTTTAGATATCGATATTGCAGTCCCTGAATAACTATAGAAAGTATTAACATTTCTACCAACTCGTTTCAGAAGATTTGTCGCTCTGTTGTTATTAGTCTTCACAAATACTCTGAACTCTTCATTTGAATTCGATTCAAGAAACTCATCTCGAAACTGTTTTCCTTTTATTATTTCTTCTAAGTCTAGTTTTTTTGAAGGAGTGCTTATTGGTGCAAGTTCTTCTTTCTGTGCAAATGTCGTATATGTAAACATACAACAGACCATTAGAAAAATGAACAGAAATTTTTTGAACCTAAAAATGCGTGGCACAAGGAGACTATAGCATTTTAATATAAAAATCTAAGCACTTATTCTCCCTCAAGATTTGGTGAAACTCCTAAGTGCATCCTGAAGATCATTAACAATTATTGTTGGAGCATCTTCGTCAGTGAGGTTCTCTAAATCAGTCATACTAGTTACACCAGTTAGTACTAAACAAGTACTCATCCCTATTCGATTTGCACCAAGAATATCAGTTTCAAGTCTATCACCAAACATGATTGTTTTATCTTTAGGGGTATTTGATAACTTCACAGCTGTTTCGTACATTTCTGGTTCAGGTTTGCCGATAATTTGTTCAACACGTCTGCTAGATAATTCTTCAAGAATTTTAATCATTGCTCCACCACCTGGAATCAAGCCTTGAACAGTGGGAAATGTAAAATCAGCATTAGTAGCAATGAATTTTACTTTATCGTAATTTAGAAGGATATGAGTAGCTCTAGAGATTTTTGTATAATTTATGAAACGATCCATTCCTGTAATAATATAATCGACATCATCGAAATTAAAATCAAATATCTTGTCATCATTCTTTTCTTGCCAATCATTTAGAACTTCTAATCCAGCTGATTTTAGTTCATTTTTTAAACCGTCTTCACCTATCACATAAATTCGCGATTTTGGAGATTCACGTGCAATGTAATTAGCTGTTAAGGATGAGGATGTCAGGATATTTTCAATGTTAATAGAGATACCTAATTTGGTTAATTTAGTTTGAAATTCCTTTCTTGTTTTTGTACTATTATTTGTTAAAATGTAAATTTGTTTCTTTTTTTCATTCAAGAAATTCAGAAACTCAATTGCTCCAGGCAGAGGTTCAGATTCCTTATATAAAACTCCATCACCATCAAATAAGAAAGTCTCAAAACTTATGAAAGGATTATCACTCATTATTACCAACAATTAAGAGATTTTTTGCGAGTTCATAAATTCATCGGAAACCCTCATAAGAAGTTTCAAAATCATTTACAAATAGTTTTAATACAATGGTGTAAGAATCATAGTTATGTCATATGTTGAGAAAGCTTTTTACAAATTCATAAAGAATATCTTCACTAGTGGTTTCAGAGTTCTTTTTAGTAAAAGGTATATTTTCTACACAATTGCATTTTTCTTAATTTCTGTAACATCAACAATATTTTATCTTATCGCAAATCAATTGACAGGAACTGAGACCTACTATACTGGAATGGTGTTAGCTGCCGATATTCTAATATTTATTGAATTATCAGTAGCCGTAACTTACATTGTATTTGGGATTTTCTTTGTTAAGTATCCGATAAAATATTGGATAGGTCCAGCTTTGATTACCGCAGCTGGCGGAACTGTGTTGCTCTATTTTCTTCCCCTTATTTCTCCATTTGTAACAGCTATCGGATATTTCGGATGGATACTTGTATCTATTTTCTTAACTTTCTCTGTCCAAAGAAATTTCTGGGGAAATAAAGTTCTTGGGAGTATTATGTTTCTTGGAAAACAGGCTAACGAAGGTACAATAATCTTCAGTCTAGTAGCCTTTATTCTCTCCATCCTAAATGCAGCTATGGGAGGATACTTGCTTTATTACTCAATTTTCGTTGACCGTCAGATATTTTTACTTGTATCAGCATGTTTTGTGATAGTTGCAGCCATATTAACCAATATAATCATTTTTGTTCTGGGAAAGCGTGATGATGTATTCTATACAATTCTAGCATTCTTCTATGTTTTCTCATCATTCACTCTATGGAAACTAACAATCTACACGGCAACAGGGAATGAACCTAGTGACAATATTGGAAGCATCATAACAGCCGTGTTTCTAATATTCTATACTGTTTCGAGATATGCCATAAAGGTCAAAAGAATAGAAAAAGGAATTGAGACCGAGATAATTTTAATCGAAGAGGAACTACCAAAAAGGAAGAGAAAGAAGAATCGAGAAATAACTGAAACTGAGGAAGAAAAACCATGGTTTTTGCTCAAAATTCCTAGATTTATGACCCCATTAGGCGTTCTAATGGCAGTAATGGGCTTAATTCTCAGCTATCATGTAACATTTTTGCAGTTAATTACAGATAATGACATTTTCTACGACGTGTTTGGTGAAGTGTTTGATAAGAATGGTCTAGTTTATTTTAAGGACAAAATGGCAGTGATCATCATCCCAGTTATGATGATATTCTTCATTATAAATTATCAATATTCTAAAAGATTTGTAAATTATGCATCTCCTGAATTATTTAGATATGAATTCTTACCTCCTTTTGATGAGTTAATTGAAAGAATAGATAGAATAAAACGAGGTGAAGATTCCTGGAAAATATATGCGAATATGGTTCTGAAAGAAGGAGTGAAATTTGGTGTAAAATCAGCTGCAACAAAGGTTTTTATTTCTCCTTCGAAGAAAGTAGCTGGAGCCATTGGAGGGGCTTATACCAAAACAAAGAGTGGAATAGGTAAAGTCTTCAGAAGAAAAAAGAAGGAAGAAGTATTAGAGGAAAATGAAGAAGAGATTTAATCTATTCTGACACCTCTAGTTTAGCTAAAAACTCCACAAAGAATTTCTTTATTTTTTTCGCTTCACCCTCATAGTACTTGAAGGAGCCTACCACCTCGTGCCCTCCACCTTCAACACCTGCGTTTGGTAGTTTTTTCTGCATTAGTTTAACTGCATCAGGAAAATTGATCTTAAGACCTTTAGATCTTAGAATGATAAAATCAGGACCTTCTCCTAGAGTAACCACAGCTTTTCCTTCATTTTGCTTACAATAATAATCAAAAATCATTCCGGTCAGTTTTCCAGGATTTGGAAAAGTAAATCTATGAGAGTAAAGCTCTACATCTATAGTTACGAGTATAACTTTGTTTTCTAACTCGCTTTTCTTACAGTTTGGTAGCGCATTTCTGAAAGCCTTATCCATCATTCCTTTGGTTTCATTACCAATTAGATTATACATGTTGGAATGCCATTCTGGATCAGTTTCAACCCCAAATAGAATTTTAATAAGATTATAACCTTCTGAAAAACGAAGCTGATACACCTCAAAATCTATTGCAAGTCCTATTTTCTTAAGATCTTCAACTGAGTATCCCTTCTTTTCAGCTAATTTGATATAATGTTTGATTTCTTCCCCGCCTACTCTATCCATTAATCCTGCAATAGCTGGTAAGTGTTGCAGTTCATTATGGACATCAGGATAAATAATTCGTGCTAATTCAAACCCTAACATTCCAGCTGAAAGCTCGTATCCACCACCAACAAAATATGGGTTCACATGAATATCAACTAATTCCTTGATTTCTTTATCGGGGAAATGGTGATCAACAACAAGAATCTCCAAACCCAATGCTTTTATCTGGAGGTAGGGGAATAAAGATTCTGTACTTGAACCAAAATCCATACAGAGAAATAGAGGGAGCTTATCCCCGAATCTCACTTTATCTGATAATGCAAAATCCAAATCTTTTGTCACATCAATAGCATCAAAGAATGGTGGTTTGTTTGGGAGACGTTTAAGACGAATTCTAATGGTATCAGCATCATATCCTTCTTGATACATTAGTTTCTGAATTGCATGTTGCACTGTAAAACCTGCCACTGTTCCATCGGCATCGGCATGATTGCGAATGTAGATAGGTTGCCCTGTCAAAACTGCCTTCCTTATTCTTTTAGCTACACTAATTAAATCTGGTTTTAACTTCTCGAGTAAGTCGCTTTGTATAGAAAATTTAAAATCCTTAGGAGTTGATTTCTTATCAATCGCTTTTTCAATTTCTTTCAGAATTCCAGCAGTTTCTGAAGTATCCAATTCTTCCATATCTCTGATTTCTATTTGAAGAACATCTCTATGTTTATTGATTTCACCAAATACAGAAACAACCATATCATCACCAATTTCTGGAAAAGCTCTCTCCCCTGGTTTGATAAATGCTGCAGAACTAATGGTTCCAGAAGGATCTACCAAAGTAAACCTTGTTGGTCCAGAAGTTTGGAGAATGGAAACTACTTGAGCATTTATGGATATAAATGATCCTTCCATATCCTCATTTAGATTTTTTATTTGTAATTTTCGAACCTTTCCTCTCAAAGATTCAGTTATATAATCTTCTAGATGTACAGGAACACCAGAAAGCTTGCCTTGATCATTAATGAAAGTGACTTTAACAATTACTTCTTCACCGATATCCCAAGCATAATCTTGCGTGATATCTTTGGTCCTAATCAAAACATTAAGATTTTGACCTGCAGAAACAAAAATGCCTATTTTCTTAACGCTTTCAACTCTTGAAAGAAGCAACATTTCTTTACGAATTAGTTGAGAATCGATAGGTGGTTTCAGCACATATACCAAAGGAACTTTTCTATCTTCACACTTTGAACACAAACCAGTAGAGGATGGTTCAGTTAAAATTTTCTTGCATGAACTACAATACTTAACAGTCTTTTTACCACCACAAACTGGACATTTTTCACGTAAGATTATCTTGCCTTTCCCATCACATTTTTCACAGATGTTTCCCTTTTCATCTCCACCCAGCGAAAATGAAGTTTTTCCTATTCCAAGACAACTAGGACAAGTCATTTTCTCTTTTATAATTTTACCATGGCCTTTGCACTTTGGACACATTGAACTCAAATTTTTTACACCTATTTACAATACAGATGAAAAATAAACCATGAATAAAAAAGAATTATGTTTGTTGATTAATCAGGAATTAGTGCTATTTCACTATAATTCAACAATCTTGTGAAAAGAAGATTCCCAATTTCAAGTTTTAGTTTGTCTGAATCCTCAGCATATCTTTCAGCAGCACTATAGATTTTCATTGAAAGTTCAGCATCTCCAAAAACATAGTGAATGTAGAATGCAAGATCTCTTGTTCCAGTAGATTGGTCAAAATCCTCACAAGAACAAACATGAATTTGCAAAACCTCCGGTTCGAGGTCAACTATACAGTCATATAGTTCTTCTATAGTTGAACAAGAACATATTATCCCTTTAGTATCAGGAGACATGAACTGGAATCTAGCATTTGGTCCTTCTTCTCCACTTGCCATTTTTGCTAATACTTTTAGAGTTGTTACATCCACAACTTTCAACCTCAGTAAGTTTATTTTAAGTTATCATAATCGGGGTTAATCTTTGCAATAATCTTTTGATATTATGCTCTAATAATCCTCGATTTTCTTCTTTTGTGGTTATTATAACGGCGTAATATTCATCACCTATTGGTCGAAGATAAACAAAGTGGTCCTTTTCTTCGATAGTAACACTCATGAGAGTGAATTCTTTCATCAATTGTTGTAATGACTCTTTAGCCAATGAGAGCATTTTCTCACTTAACCATTGAATCACGAGCCTTTCAAATTTTTGTGATGATTCTGCTAGCAGTAATGCATCTTTTGCATAGATTATTGAACATCCTAAAACTCCTTCAGTATTTGATTCAAACTCGTGTAACATTTGTTCGATTTGTTGTCCAGATAGACTCATTAAATCCACCAATATTTGTGTAACCACTAGAATTAATAGTATATCAATCTTATCTTTATTCTCGTGAATTCATCAGATATGACTGAAATGAGTATTTAAACTCAGAGAATAATAAAACTGCAAATGTTTCTGCATTAAATCATTTTTTCAACGAATGCTGAAATTCTTTTAAGATGAGGGGTGAGAGCTTCGAGCTCTCCTTTATTTTTGCTAAAAACTACTGATTTAGTATTTTGTTCTTTTGAAAGATAGATTAGTACGAAATAATTTTTATCAGAGATTTTTACCTGTTTAATATGACTTTGTGATACTTCTTTGCTAACATTAATTTCTGAAGGATTGGTAATAATATACTGAACTAAAGGGTAGATTTCATCAAAAGGTTGTCTGCTAAATACAAATGATATAAGGTGGTCTTCTTTAGCGATTGCAAAAAGACTTGATATTAATGTTTTATATCCAAGAAAGAAGTTGGTTAAAGTCTTCTTAATTGTATTTGTTTTTTCTGGAGAAAGTTGTGTTTCCTCAGTTAGCATTTCTACAAAAAATTCTTCAAATTTTATAGCAGGTATTTGAATTTCAGGGATCATAGGGAGATCCACTGGCATAGCAATTTCCTCTTGTACTTTATGTCTTTTCTTTCTAATTTCAGCAACTATGTCAAGAGGTATGATGGTATCTTCAATTTCAAGAAGTGACGTTATTTGACCTATGGATTTGTCATCTGTTAAAATTTCATATCGCAAAGTGATATTTTTCAACAAAATTTGTTCATTTTCATGTGAGATTTCATCTTTAGCAATTACTACGAGGAGTCTGTCATCAAATAATTTACTAAAAAGGAACTTACAACTTCCAAAATCTATTGACTTGACTTCTTCATGACCGATAGCATATGTATAACTATAGAGCGCAGAAATAAACCCAAAAACAAGAACATCGTCTATATTTAGAAATTCTCCAAATTTTTCACTATAGAGACTCACACCTTCTTCAAGTATCTGTATCGAATATAGATCATTTTTGAATCGAGTTAAGTCAACACTCATTAAGATAAATAAAATTAGGGGTTTTTTACTCTTATCATATTTCTTTAGTAGTAAAATCTTCTATTGTTGATTGAGAATAAAATGTGAGTCCAATTGATTCGAGATTAGGACGGATATACTTCTCTGTAGAACTGAATAGGTATAAGTTCCTTTTCCAAATAGATTCTAAATCTTTATCTTCAGGAAAAAGTTTGTTTTTTCTCCAATTCTTTCGTCTATTCTTATATATTCCATAGTCTTTGGAAAGAACTAGATATCCAATAAAAACATAATTCTTAGATACATGATCAAAACCTTTTCTTCTCAATTCTCGTTCAATAAATAGTTTCAGATAATCACGTAGTTGTTCCAGAAATTTGTCTTCTACACCTCCGGTTACATTCTCATAATGTTTGAACTCAAATATAATATAGTAAGTCTTGTTCTTGTAAGCACGTTTAGCTAAAATATCAACTCTCCTATTAGCAATAGAACGTTCCTTCCAAATTTCAAAACTATTATTTTCTAAAATTGTTGCCATTTTGAGTTGTACTTCTTGCCACTCTGGAGGTTGTTTCTCATTAGAGGAACTCATATTGAATTTTCCCACTCTTCGAATCTTGCAGCTGTTTTATAATCTTTGCTTTTAATAGCAATGTCTTTTGCTTTTTGATAACATTCTTTCGCTTCATTTTTCAGTTTAAGCTCTTCATAGAGAATACCAAGATTTGCCCAAGAAATAGCTTTGTCAGGTTCAATATCTATTGCAGTTTGATAAGATTCAATAGATTCGTCATAACGTTTCATTTCTTTGAGCACATTTCCTAGGTTGTTTAAAGCCGCGTGATCTGTTGGATTTAATTCAAGTACTTTGCGATAAGTTTCTTCAGCTTTCTTGAAAAGTGAAAGCTCTTGGTATGCGAGACCCAAGTTGAATTGAATTCGAGAATCATCAGGATCGAAAGAAATTACTTTACGGAATGCTTCACTTGCACCCAAGTAATCTTTTGCCCTCATTAATAAGTCTCCAATTTTATTCCATAGAGTTGTTTCATCCCATGGCAAGTAAGAGGATACCATCTTCAGTATTCTAACCAGTCTTTTATCATCATGTAAAACAGTGAGAATGGAAGTTATTTTCTGTAAATATTTTTGTACAGATTTTCCAGTCATCAACAATTCTTCATAAGTTCCAATTGCATCATCAATTTTCCCCATTCGTTCATAAACTAAAGCTAAGTTCTCAAGAATCTGAATATTTTCTGGGAATTTTGATATTCCAATCTGTAAAACCTCTAGAGCATTATCAAATCTTTTTTTGCTCATCAACCCATCAACAAAACTCAGTATTGCTTCCGCTGAAGACATCAATTGTGCTTGTTTAATGAAATATTCGTACTCATTCATAGATTCAATAGTGGAAAAAGTTTTTCCAGCTAAATTCCAGCACTCTAAGCAGGTTGAATCTAAGGTTAAAGCTGTTTTTAAAGATTTTATAGCCTGTTCATTTTTCCTTTGTAAGAAGAAACAATCTGCTAACTCATTCCAGTATTCTGGGATATCGTTCTTTATTTGAATTGCTTTTTTGATATTTTCTTCTGCAATCAAATAATGCTGTCCATCTAACGCCGCTTTTCCCGTAAAGAAAAGAAGAACATGGCTATCTGGTTGTTTGAGAACCACACTGGAAAACAGAATTAAGGCTTCATCAGTATTTCCATTTGCTAAAGCTTCTTGACCATTTACAAAATCCTTGTTTGTATAGAGATCACGCAATTCTTGCTCAAAGTGTTGCTGAAGATCTGATGAAGTCTGAGCACGACGACCAAGAGAACTTATTGATGTATGTAATGGGTAGGCAGTAGAGATATTCAGTATTCTGTAGGCATTTGCGGATGAATCCTTCTTCTCATTGTTTGCATGTTCAAGAAAATCAGGAGGAAGGTGGAGATAACATTCCATCGCCTTATCATGCTGACCTTTATGAATATAAATAGAGATTAAATTTGCCCAAGCAAAACGGTTTTCTGGATTATATTTTGTAAGATAATCATAAATTTGTACAGCTAAATCATATTCCTTTAGTTCAGTCAATAGATTAGCTAAAATGAGAACTTCATTCTCTTTTTCAAAGGGTAGACTTGCAATATCCTTTTCAATTTTTAATTTTATTTTATCGAAGTTATCTGTAAATTCTCTGAGGAATTTATCATTTTTGAACTCAAAAAGATTGTAGCCAATTTCACCAGGAGGATAACTAGCGTAGATTTTATCCGTAGAATGTACAATTTCAGAAGCTATAGTCTCCACTAGAACGGTTGTATTTTCCAACAATTCATCTATATTTCTAATATTTTCTTGTGTCATAGCTTCTCAAACCAGACCTAGAACCTACCCCAGTTCAATTTCTTTCCAAAGAGGCTATTTCAACTGCTAAAGCAAGTTGTTGAACTAGCTTTTCCCTTTGTGTTATATTTAAACATTACTAGCTGTTTTGTGTATCAGTCTAGTTTAAAGCTGTTCCATATAATATATGTACAGAGTAATTTATATAATTAATCCTTTAACAGAGTGAAGAATCAGAGATTCCTTGTTGTAGAAACACTAAATCTACTCTCTTAACAAAGCTTATATTACCTAGTAATAAGAAAGCAAAGAAGCTCATGACTGGACATTCTAATGGGGGAGAAACAGATGTTGAAGAATATGTTTTTTGTCCAAGTTGTGGCAAAATTCTTCCCAATGGTCCTGGAGAGAAACAATGTTCTAAATGTAAGAAAATCACAGTTTCGAAAAAGAAGGGATTGTCATCAGCTTCGAATAGACCTTCCAAAACAATAGATCCTCGAGTTATAGATGAAAGATCTGGTCTGAAGAATTGGGAGAGTTTTTTCCCATATTTATCAATTAGACCTCTACAAAAAACTATTATGGAATCTGTCTCAGAAGAAGGGAAAAAAGGCAGTCATTTTATTATTCAAGCGGCAAATGGTGTTGGAAAAACAATTTCAGTCTTATCTTCCGTCTTACCTATTGCTTTTGAGAAAAATAAGACGGTAATTTATACATGTCGTACACATCAACAGATGAGTAGAGTCATTGAAGAGCTCAAGATGATCAAACAACTCAAACCTGTTTCTGGAATTGCTCTTAGAGGTCGGAAAGAGTTATGTTTACATCCAATAATCCAAAAATTCGCTATAGATCCGGCTAATGCAGCAGATATATGTAGTTATTTGAAGAAGGAAGGGAAGTGTAAGTATTTTGTTAATATGGGTAAGAAACCTAAACAAGATAAAATGAAAGAGATTACTCACAATCAGATTCTAGATAGTTTGGAAATTCTAGATATAGGTAAATCATTAGAGATGTGTCCTTTTGAGATATCAAAAAGAGTTATTTCTAATTCCAAAGTAATTGCAGCAAGCTATCAATATATCTTCAATCCAGGGATTCGTGATACACTTTTTCAAAGTCTTGAGAAGGGATTAGATGATATTATTTTAATCATTGATGAAGCACATAATTTACCTTCAACAGCTGTTGATATCAGTAGTAGCACTCTAACTAGCTACTCTATAGACCATGCTCAATCTGAAGCATTGAAATATAAAACTGGAGAGATTTATGATCTGTTAGAAGCTATGGCTGCTGTGTTGATTGATGATACAAAGGACCTAAACACTGATGAAGAAATCAGAATAGATCCAAGTGATTTCTTGAAAAAAGTTGAGAAAAGATCTATGCAACAAATTGATGACAAACTCATTCAATCACTTGAAAGATTAGGTGAATTTGTTAAAGAAATTCAAGTTAAGCAAAACAAGACCCCCCTATCATATACATCAGCTGTTGCCAAACATCTAGGACAATTGTTGGAAAATAAAGGAAAACAAAATTATGCTTTCTTCCAAACTAAAACAAGAACAAAGAGTGGAGATACTAATTCTAAACTGATATCACTTTCACTTGATCCAAGAGCAATAACAAAAGAAATATTCAATAAGTCATACCTCACTGTCTCGCTTTCTGGTACATTAGACCCATTTGATGCATATATTTCATTAGTAGGTGTTCCTGAATCACAAGCTATAACACTTAATTTGCCTTCCCCATATAATAAGGAAAATCATGTTACTCTAGTAATTGACAAAATATCTTCAAAAATGGAAGATAGGGTTCCAGCTACTTTTCTGAAGATGATTGAAGTCATTAGTTCAGTTGTGGATTCAACCCCAAAGAATACAGGAATTTTCTGTGCAAGTTACACAATTATGAAAAGTATCCTTGATACTGGACTAGAACGAAGTCTATCAAAACCCCTTTACATTGCACATCAAGGAATGTCTTCTTTGGACAATGATAAATTATTAGAGGATTTCAAAAACGAATCTAGAAAAGATGGAGCAGTGTTAATTTCAGTCCTTGGTGGTAGATCATCAGAGGGAAGTGATTACCCAGGAGCTGAGATGCAAAGTGTGGTTGTTGTAGGAATACCTTATGCGCGTCCAAGCCCCACAATTAATGCAACAATAGAATATCTCGAAAGCCAATTTCCAACAAAAGGAAGAGAATTTGGATATAATATTCCTGCATTAACAAGAGCCTCTCAAGCGGCTGGAAGACCAATAAGAAGTTTAGAAGATTATGCAGTTATAGTGCTTCTTGATTATCGATTTATTAGACATTATTATAAAAAACACTTGCCAAATTGGTTAAAAGAAAATTTGCATTTAGTTCAAGCTGAATCAAGTATAATTGAAGAGAGAATAGAGAAATTCTACCAGTTCCACGAAAACTGATATACCAATTTAGCACTTGAGAAACAATTTTATTCTTTAATTCTTTTATCAACACATGAAATTAATTTTCAAACCAGTCGATAAACAACAAATATTAAACCAACTCCAAAAAATCGCGCCGAGATATAATACACAAGTAAGGAAACATGATACAGGAGATGGTCATTTCATCTTCGTTAAGTCTCGAATCAAAATTTCAGAAAAACTTAGCGATAATGTTTATTCAATTCACGTCTGGGGAGCAAATGAAGAAGATCTTAGTTTCCTAAAACAAGTTTGGGGAGAACCTTCTCAAGTGTTGAAAGAAAGATTGACACCGATAGAATTCGCAAATGAATTAGCAGATTTTCCATCAGCAGACAATTTATCAAAAAGCGAAATAATCCAAACACTTGATATGACAGAGAAAGAATATAATCAGTTTGAAAGACTCATTCAGCGAACTGCACGTAGACCTAATGCATCAATTGAAATGAAAAGAGCTTTTGAATTGTTAAAGAAAGCTAGGTAAATTCATATTCTTTTTTTTTCGTGTGGTCGATACATATTTATTAAGGGAAAATTTGTATGTATACCTATGTTAAGAAAAAAACAATTTAGTCTATTAGTCATTTTGTCGCTTCTTTTGCCAGTATTTTCTACAATTAATAGTGAAAATCAAGTAATTGCAAGTAATCAAATTTCAATCGGAACCGATGGATTTGTGACAAATGCAATAGTTACTGAAACTTTTACAGGCACTACAAATATCACAGCTTTTGTCGGTCCTGATAATGCTTATGAGATCGTATTAAATTCAATTAAGAATGCTCAAACATCTTTCTATCTTGAAGTTTATACTCTCTCAAGTGAACCTCTTGTTAGTGAGTTAATCAGAGCTTATGATAGAGGAGTTGATGTAGTCGTCCAGCTCTCTGACGATCGTGTAAATAGTTACGAAGATGAATACACTGAAGAAGCAGCTTGGAGACTGGATAATGCGGGAATAGATGTTTTCTGGACAAGTAGTTCATTTACTTTTACCCATGCTAAATTCTGGATTGTAGACAGTCAACAAGCTTACATTTATTCTGGAAATTGGGCACCATCAAGTATCCCTCAATATGAAGGAGCAAGAACAAACAGAGAGATGGGATTCATTTTTGATGATGCAGCAATTGCTGCTTATTACGAAGAAGTGTTCATAGATGATGGATTAATTTCTACTGCTTATGTTTCAGAAGCTCCTACTGGTAATCTACAGGCAAATGAAACCTCAGGTACATATGAACACCCCTTTGACTACGCAACCTTTGTTGAGTATGCAGAAGTAACTCCAATTTTTGCACCTGATAATGCTTATGAACTACTCTCTAATCTCGTTCAATCAGCTACTACCAGTTTGGATCTAGAGTTACAATACATGAAATTTGATTGCGATTTGCTTGATGATGTCATTGATGCAGCTCTTAGAGGTGTTGCAGTAAGAGTATTAATTCCAGAACCAGGTGTTGCAAACGAGAATGTTACAGAAGAGCTCATCAACAACGGAGCACAAGTTAGGTTCTTCAAAGGACTAGGTCACAACCATAACAAGTATGTATCTGTAGATGGTGAAACAGTTCAAGTTTCAAGCATTAACTGGTCAAATAACTCTTTTGAAAATAACAGAGAAGCAGGAGCAATTGTCAAGAATTCCAATATTGCTGCTCATTTCAAAACAGTTTTTGATTATGATTGGGCTAACAGTGAAGTACCAGTGGGTTTTGCAGCCCCTGTTGCTCTTGTATCCCCTAAAGTAGGCGGTATAGCTTCTGGTGATTACAACTTCCAAGCTTCATTTGCAGTAAATACATACACCGAAGGAGAAATATTCATTGATGGTTCATCAAAACACGTATGGTCTGCACCTGATGGTATTGTAGGTATAAATATTGACACAGATTCATATGATGATGGCATACATACTGTCAAAATTATTGGAACCCCAACAGTCGGAGACCCAATTGAAGTAGTATCTAAAATCAACATTATCAATGTAGGTGAATGGAATCTTCTAATCACTGAAGTTAGATATGATGCGGTTGCTGAACCAAATGATGAATTTGTTGAGGTGTATAATGCATTTGATTTTGCGATATATCTTGAAGGTTGGTCATTAACTGATAGTGAAGGAGAATATAATCTTCCTGTTGATGCGCAGATAGAGTCAGATGGAGTGTTGATATTCTGTTCTGATAACGCAGCCTATCAAAGTGCAATGAGTGATCTGGGTGTTACTGCACCAGCTGCAGATTATGGATTAGGAGACATTCAACTCGCCAATACTGGAGATGATATAATACTTAAAGATCCTTCTGGCGCAACAAAAGATGGTGTTGCTTGGGGATCTGGAAGTATACCAGGTGTTACCTCCTGGAGTGGAGATGTTACAGGAGAAGATATGACACTTCAACGAGAATATGGCAATGTTGATTCAGACAATTGTAATAACGATTTCGTAATCACAGATCCAACTCCTGGTGATGTTCCTGACATAACTCCTGAATTGTTGCCTCTAATTGCGTTACCTATTTTAAGCGTTGTAGCATTAGTTGTTATTTTCATTCGTAAAAGAAAATAACCTCTTTTCCCCTTTTTTTGTATTTTTATATTGAAAAATCCATTTAAGTATAGTATGACCCTTGCTAACCAAATTGTTTATTTCTCTGAAAAAGAACAAACATTTGATTCCATTATTCTCTACATGGATTTAGATGCTTTTTTTGCATCAGTAGAAATCAGAGAGGATCCAGAGTTAGCGGGGATACCAATAGTTGTAGGTGGGAACCCAAAAACCAAGCGAGGTGTGGTAAGTACTTGTTCCTATGAAGCAAGAAAATTTGGAATTCATTCAGGTATGCCAATCAATCAAGCACTTAAATTGTGTCCTCATTTAACAATGGTTAGAGGATCTTACAAGCTTTATGGGGAAGTGTCTAAAAGAATAATGAGAATCCTTGGACGTTATTCCCCAACTATGAGGGTGGCCGGTAATGATGAAGCTTATTTAGATTTGACTGATGTTGTATCTGATTATGAAGAAGCAAAGAGATTAGCAACCGAATTAAAAGATGAAGTCTATGCAAATGAGGAATTAACCTGTTCTATAGGAATTGCACCAAATAGAATATTATCCAAAATTGCTTCTGATTCAGACAAACCAGATGGTTTAGTTGTTGTTAAACCACTCGAAATAGCTGAATTTCTAGCGCCATTGAAAATCACTATTATTCCTGGTGTTGGGAAGAAAAGTTCTGAAGTCTTCAGCAATGAGAATGTCACACTATGTGGTGATCTTGCCAAACTTCCTCATCAACTTGCCTATCAAAAATTTGGCAAATATGGGCTCAAAACATGGAAACTTGTAAATGGGTATAATACTGAAAATACTGAAGAAAAGTTTGTTAGTCATGAAAGAAAATCTATCAGTGAAGAACGAACATTCTTTGACAGATATAATTCATGGGAAGAAATATGGATTAGAATAGATTCTTCAATTGACGCAATAGTTTCTAGATTAACAATCAAGAAAATGAGTTTTAAAACTATTTCTCTCAAAATTCGTTTTAAGAACTTTGAAACTTATACAAGAGCTCATTCATTAACTAGTTTCAATACATCTGCCAAACATGTTAGAATTGTTGTCAAGAAACTTCTAGAGGAATTTGAACATAAAAAACCTGAAGATATTAGGTTGGTTGGTGTTAAAATTTCTAACCTCCGTAAAATCGATGATAATCAAAAAACTTTAACACAATTTTTTTAATATTGGTATTTTACTTTCTAAACTAGGAAGTATCATGTCCACTGAAGTTCCAGATTGGTTCGTTCTAAAAGATCCTGGTAATATATCATTAGATATAGAAGTTGGGAATAAATATGCAGATGAGCGTTTAGACCGTCTTATTTCTGAAGATTTATGGAATATATCTCGCCCATCATGGATGTCAGATGATGAGTGGAACAAAATAATAGTTGAAGAATTCGGCGGACATACTTTTCTTAAATTAGCTGTATCACAAGACCCAAGATTGACAACATGGTTAATTGAGGTTGAGGGGGATTTATTTGAATTCAGGTTCATAAGCACCTCTAGCCTTGATGAAAAAATCAATGTGTTAAAAGAATTATATTCGACAGAAAATGTAAAAGAAATTCAAGAAATCAATGAAATGTATGGAATTGACATTTATAGGCATTTCAGCATAGCAAACATTGAAACTCGCTCTGTAAAATATACCAAAAGTAGGTTTGGTTCCAATGTAAGAGATCTTGAGAAAAAAGTTGCTATTCACTTCACGAAAATCCCTGCAATCATTTCTGCAAGGAAGGTTCTTCTTTACAAAGGATGGGGAATTGTTACCCTAGCTGATATACGTCTAGCTGTTAAGAGAGAATTCGAGAAGCAGTTGAGAGAGGTTGTTGAAAAATCCAAAGAGTTAGTTGTTAATGATGAAGGATTGAAAGCTGCTATAAAACCAATTTTCGATAAGATTCAAAAAATAGCTAAATCAAGAAGACTCTCTAAGGATTATCTTAGCCTTGGTATTGATGAAGGAGTTGAAATACTTACAAAATCAGAACTCTTTCCACCTTGTATTCAAGAGCTCATCGGAATTCTGAAATCAGAGGGTCATCTTGCACACATGGAAAACTGGCAACTAGGGATTTTTCTGAAGAAAGCTGGAATGACTGTCGAGGAACAACAAAGATTTTGGTACGAAAACTCAGTTGATAATATTGGTATCTCATTTGAACAATTCAAGCAAAGAGTGAATTACCAACTTAAGCATATGTATGGAAAAGTTGGTGGAGGGATAGATTACAGCCCTCCAAGTTGTACAAAATGTATAAACAGTTACTTCTGTTATTGGGCTCATAAGAGGACCGATAAGATTATTGAAGACATGAAGATTCGTTTTGCAGAAAAAGACAAGAAATCTCTTGATGCAGCTATTGAAGACATATCCAAATTACAGCGTGACCAACAATACAAAAAAGCATGTGCAAGGTACTTTAGATTCCTTACAGGATGGTCTATTAAAGGCAATCATATTAACCAGATGATGAGCTATACGGGACTAGCTTATAAGAGATTTTATGGTAAGAAAGACGCAAAAGTAGAAGAAGAGGAGGCTGAGGACAATGACTGAGAATCTAACTTCTGATATGCTTTCAGAGTACTACAAAAAGAAATTTCCTCTAGACCGTTTTATTTCTTACATCGGTCTTGAAGACTTTGAAACTAGAGAATTCATGTTCATTGTTAATAAAAATGTTGTCAGAAATATTTCCTTTAGAACTCCAGAAAAAATGAAAGAGTATATGTATTCTAATTCTGTAGAAAGTGCTTATGTTGGAGCTGTCTATGATAAACCACCGTCCAAAAATAATAGAGTACAAGATATTGGATGGAAATATAGAGAGTTTATTTTTGATATCGACCTCAGCGATTATGATGCCCATGATTCAGAAGGCAATTATGTGGGAGTACGCACATGTGGGTGTGAAAAGTATGTTTATTGTGAGTTCTGTTGGAATCTTGCTTTAGAAGCTGCTTTATTCATAGATGAAACCATGAAAGAGGATTTTGGGTTTAAAGAGATGAAATGGTTTTTCTCTGGAAGAAGAGGTGTTCATGGCTGGGTTATGGATAATGAAACAAGGAGTTTAACGAATGAACAAAGAATTTCTATCCTCAACTATCTAACAATGATAAATGACCCTACTCGTTCTCAGTCTCTAGAAGAAATTCCTAATGAAGCAAAACCTCTTAGAAACAGAATCTTTTCTCTGTTAGTGAAACCCTACTTTGAATATGTTTTTCTTCAAGATCTAGAAAATCCCGTTTTACAATGTCAAAATTGCAAATCTAAATTCAGAGCTTATGAATTGATTAAAGAAGTAACAGGTAGAAAAGCAGAAGGTGTGAGATTCGATACTTTAGACAAAAGGATACGTGATCAAAATATCAAATGTAAATATTGTTCAGGTCCTCTTCTAAATGTTACAAAAATAGAACTTGAGAATTTTGGTTTGACTGAGCTCAAAGCTAGCAAACTAATAAAGCAGGTTAAAGGAACTAAGGTTTTTGATCATAATCAGTATAATTTGATTATGCCTTATGATTGGAAAGTAAGAAGAAATATTGGTAATGATATAATTCTTAGAAGATATCCTCGAATTGATAAAGCTGTATCAACTGATATAAAACGTGTTAGTAGATTACCTTATTCCGTTCACGGTAGTACAGGAAAAATAGCGATTGAAATTAAAGATTTAAAGAAATTTTATCCAGATTCTGCTCCTACCATATGGGATGCATTAGTGTGAGAAAAAAATGTGAAAAGAATGAGATTTCGCTTAGAAATCTGCATGTAAAAATGGTTTTAGTTTTGGGAATAATTTTATTAGTTTAATCTTATGTTCTAACGAAAGATTTCCCCACCCTTTAAACTCAAAATCATCGAGAGTATAGCACCCATAAATTAATGCTGACAGTCCTTGTATAGATAGTTCGCAATCTGTTTCTTCTTTTTCAGTTACTTCTAAAATCCCATCGTTACTCTTAAAATTAAATGTTCTATTATTCCACTCGCAGTATTCGTCTGTTACTTTTACAGAAATTTCTCCTTCTCCAACTTGCATACCAGACATTTTTCCTACTTGTATAATTCTCCCCATACATGATGGCACCCATTCTCTACTAATTATTTTACCTTTTTCTCCCCAAAATGTATCGTTTATCCATGTTTCTGGAGATTCATCTGGTTTGATGTTAATTAGATGAATTTCGTTGACTTGATCAGCGTGTATTGCCAAGAATTGTAATAATAGAAATTTACCTAAGGAGTTGCTATAGAAGAAATCACGGACTTTAATTTCTTTCCAAAATCCTGTTATTCTGTAAGTCATAACTCCAACAATTCTATTTTCTGACTTGGCAATAGCCACCCATTCTTTTGAATTTTCTTTGTATCTGATTATCTCTGTTGTATGTTTCATCCCCATTCCATGAAGAGAATTCTGGACTTCCTTCAAGAATTTTTCATAAATCTCAAATCCATCAGCAAAACTAAGTCTTTCAACTTCACCTGGTAGATCCTCTTTTAAGAGACCTGTAATTTGCTTAGGGGAAAAAATCGCAGTTTTTACCTGTGGAAAACTAATATAACCAAATCCTTCATAATAAGATTCTTTGAAAGGATAAAGTGTTGAAAATACATAATCCTTTTTCTTCATATGTTCAAATGATTTGTGCATCAATTTCTTTGAATACCCTTTTCTTCTAGCTTCAGGATCAGTTGCTACATTTTGAAGACCACACATAGGTATTATTATTCCTCGGACATTCTGGGGGATAGGTTTGCAAATTATAGCAGAAACTGGTTTGTCATCTTCATACAATATTAATGAAGTATCGTCTTTGAAGTAAGGTTTCATCTTTTTGATGGTATCTACATCGCCTGGAGAAGGATAAAATGCATAGAAAGCCATCTCTATTGCTTCATCATTTTGACCATCAATCTCTATAATTTCAATTTTTTCCATAATAGAATGCGGAATTGAACTCTTAAAAAATTATTGTAACAGAATCGGTTTTTGTTAAACATATTTTTATATTTTATAGTTTCATTTGCTTTTAGACTGATTATGTCAATATCCAAAGACGATCTTAAAAAGAACTTCAAAAAGGAAAGTTACGAGGTTGAGCTTTTCAAAGAGAAGGGCTACACTCGAAAGCAATGTCCTATTTGTAATCACAATTTCTGGACTCTTGTACCTGATAAAGAGACATGCGGGGACACTCGTTGTGTTGGAGGTTATCAGTTCTTAAATAAGAAAGGAAAAAACTTGAATTTTGATCAAACCATCACAAGTTTAACAGATTTCTTTGTTAAGAACGGACACACTGCAATAAAGGATTATCCAGTTGTTTCAAGGTGGAGAGCAGATATGGATTTCACAATAGCATCTATTGCAGATTTTCAACCTTGGGTGCTAGAAGGTGTGATAGATCCACCAGCAAACCCTCTTGTTGTTCCACAGATGTGCATCAGAACAGGTGGAGAATTTTCTGATATTGACAATATAGGTAAAACAGCTCGTCATTTAACCAGTTTTGTTATGTTTGGACAACATGCTTTCAATTCAAAGACACTGACTAAAGGATATTGGATGGACAAATGTCTTGACTTGAATTTTCGATACCTTACTGAAGAATTAGGTCTTAAACCAGAAGAAATCAATTATGTTGAAGGAATCTGGTCTGGTGGTGGAAACTTTGGACCCAATCTAGAAGCAATGGCCTTTGGAACTGAATTTGTTAATAACGTATTTATCGCCTATGGTTTTGAAAATGGACAGGTGAAGAAGCTAGACATGCAAGTTATTGATGTAGGTTGGGGGTTGGAAAGAACATCTTGGGTTAGTCAAGGTACTCCTACCATTTATGAAGCCATCTTCCCAAAAGCAATAGAATATCTAAAGAAAGAAAATGATTACGAGATAGATCTTGATCTACATCTAGAATATAGCAGACTATCAGGTCTTTTAGCTGTTGAAGAAGTTAAGGATTTGAAGGATGAACGAATTGAACTTGCTAAGAAACTCGGGATGTCATATGATGAAATGATTGCAAAAATAGGACCTCTTGAATCTATGTATGCTATTGCTGACCATGCTAGAACATTATCAATGACTATTTCAGATGGTGCAATTCCTTCAAATGTTGGAGGAGGACATAATCTCAGAATTCTACTTCGGAGGATTGTGGCATTAAAAGAACTATTCAAACTTGAGTTCTCTTTAAATAATCTATTCGATTTACAGATTGATCATCTATCAGTTTCCTACCCAAGAGTGAAAGACCATAGAGACCAGATACACAAGATAATTGATTTGGAAGTCAAAAGATACGAAGAAACAAAAGTATCAGGAAGAAAGATTGTAAGCCAACTTCTGCAAAAGAGTAAGGATATAGAATTTAAGACTTTGGCTGATTTATATCAAAACAATGGAATCAATCCTCTTATGATAAAAGAGTTAGCAAAAGAGAAAAATGTAGAGGTCGATGTTCCAGCTGATTTTTATATCAGGATAGAAGAATATCTTTCAAAACAAACTGCTAAAAAGGTAGAAGCCAGTGAAGTCAAAGGACTAGAAGTAGACAAAGATCTTGCTACCAATCCGTTATATTATACTGATGTCTATCAAACTAAATTTACTGCCAAAGTTGTGGATGTTGTAGATAATTACAATTTAATTCTTGATCAAACTCTTTTCTATCCTACAGGAGGGGGTCAGATTCATGATACTGGCAAGATTTCTGTTGGAGACAAAGAATACAACGTAATCGATGTATTCAAAATTGGTACAACAACTATTCATAAACTGAAAGAGAAGTGTGATCTAACTAAGGGCATGAAAGTCAATGGAGAAATTGACGGCAAGCGCAGATTAGCCATAATGAGGCACCATACAGCTGTGCACGTCGTAAATAATGCAGCAAAAGAGGTTCTTGGTGAACACATATGGCAAGCTGGTGCAGATAAAACTCCAGAAAAAGCAAGATTAGATATAACTCATTACCAGGCTATATCTTTTGAAGAATTACAAAAGATAGAAACCTTAGCTAATCAAGTTGTTTTTGACCACCGTTCTGTTGAGAAAAATCAGCGTGATCGAGATGCAGCTGAAAGAGATTATGGTTTCCACATCTATCAAGGAGGAGTTGTTCCAGGCAAAGTGTTAAACATAGTTTCTGTTAAAGACTGGGATATTGAAGCTTGTGGGGGAACTCACTTAGACAATACTGCAGACATAGGTATCATTAAACTTGTAGGAAGCGAAAGAATACAAGATGGAATTGTTCGATTGGATATTCTAGCTGGAGAACCCGCATTAAATTATATTCAAAATCAGGAAAAAATTCTCAAGGAAGCATCTAATACCCTAAGTGTAGAACCTAAAATTCTTCCTAAAACTGTAAATAGATTCTTCAATGAATGGAAAGAGCAGAAGAAAATAATCGATTCTCTGAACAAAAAAATTGCGGAAGTACAATATTCCTCAGCAAAAGTTGAATCAAAGAAAATAAAATCAACTGATGTAATTGTTCAAGAAGTTTCAGGGAATCAAAAGGAATTAATTGTAAGAGCTTCAGCTGCGGTTAAGAATTTTGATGATGGAATTTGTATCCTTATTTCTAGTGATGATAAAAAAGTGACAATTGTTGGATGTAGAAATCCACAATCCAAAGCTAACATTGTTGAAATAGTAAAAGAATTATCCCTTCTAGTCGGAGGTTCCGGCGGAGGAAAAGGAGATTTAGCTTTAGGAGGAGGTCCCATCTTAGAAAATGTCACTGATGTCATGTCTAAAATCTACAATATAATAGAATCCAATATCTCTTAAGGTAAAATTCCTTAAGCAATCTTCTGTAACTGGGATTCTTATTTCTCCACTTTTTTCTTCTTCATCATTGATGGAGACAACGAACGAATCTCAATTGGTACTGATTGAGGAGCAACCATTAGTGTTTCTTCTGACACCATTTTCAATGTTGCATGAAGTTGAGCAGACGTATCCTTCAGTGATTGTAAGAATTCACTTTTTCTTTCAGGATATGCAGAAATTCTGCTTAGATTTAGGAATATTAAGTTCCCTTCTTTGACTTCATCCATAATATGTTCTGCTTTGACTATATCTATTAACGAATAGAATTTTACTCCGGGAGTACTCTGATTTAAGGGTACTTCCTCTATATCATCAATGGTATTTCGTGAAACTTTTCTCCTAATACCCAATATTTACACCCAATATGAAAGATGCAAACTATACTTAAAAGCAGATTAATACAGTAATAACATTTGGGTAATACTAAAAAGAGTATAAAGGGGTTAGAACTTCCAAGGATCTCGAACATAAACGGGAGCGCTAGCAGCACCTCTTTTAACAATGACATTTGCTAATTCCAAGGAATCGACAATTTCCCTAAATCTATTTCTCAATGTTACAGGGGTTGTTTTTGCCACTTTAGCAACTTGTTGTTGTGTTCGTCTCTCTCCAGTTCTTATACCAGCTATATAAATTGCAGCAGCTGCAACGCTTAGAGGATTCTTACCCATATCTAGTCTTCTAGATTTGCTTTCTTCAAGAATCTTAAGTGCTTCATTCTGTGTTGCAGTTGTCAATTCAAGTTCACTACATAATTTTGCCAACAAAACTGCAGGATCTATTGGTGTTGGTTTAATGTGCAATTCTTGAACATACAATCTGAAACATCTGGCTATAACTTTTCTATCAGCTTTGATATGTTTTTCAATATCCTTCAAAGTTGTAGGATTATTATATTGCCTTGCGGCTATGTAGATTGCTGCAGCTACCATAGATTCGATGCTTCTTCCTCTGATGAGGTCAGCCTTCAAAGCTTTTCTATATGTAGTTGCTGATGCTTCAGCTATTTCATCACTCAATTCCAATTGACTTACAATTCTTCTTAATTCACGTAAAGCGATTCTCAAGTTTCTGATTTGGGATCTAGAATCTCTTCTGTTCAACCATCGCAATCTTCGCATTTTTGCCATGACATTTGGATCAAGTTTCTTTCCAAAAATATCGATGTTTCCAAAGCTTATCTGAGATGAAACACCAAAGTCAGATTTCAGTGGAGATACAGGTGAACCTGTTCTACTTCTATTAGCTTTCTCCTCTCCAGTAAAAGCTCTCCATTCAGGAGTCGTATCAATTAATTTAGAAACCACTAACCCACAGTTACTACAAATTGATTCACCACGTGTATAATCATTGATTATCTCACTGGAGTTACAGTTGGGGCAGCGTTCTTCACTCACATTACTCACTCTATCAATTGATGCACATGAGCTTATATAAAGCTAGCTAAATTAAATAGGATAGAAGGCCTCTACTTCCAGAATTTTGAATGAAATAAAATTATCGTTTAAAGTAATTTTTTATTGTTTTTCTTTACTATAACGCTAATACAAAAGACAAATAGTTTAGTTAACACTCACACTTAATCCCGATGTGAAAAGTATTTTTCAAATGTAATTAACTTTTCAAATAAAGAAAAAATAGATTAGAGAAAGAAGAACAAATTTTTATTGTGTTCTTTGATCTTTCTTCTTTTTCACAACATAACCAACAAGCATAATTGAAAATATTGCAGGTATAATAGCAAATGGGGTTGGTGTAATAATTGGTATTTCAGGAAATACTACATTATAAATTATAGTTAAGTTAAATTGATTTCCTGCCTTATCTTCAGCCATTATTGTAATAATATAGGTTGAACTATTGGTATAATAGTGGTTAACATAATTATCTCCTGTAACATTCGAGGTGGTACCATCACCCCAGAAAACCCATACTCTAAATATCCCAGTATAATCATCTGTATAATCAAAATAAAGTTCTACATAACCGTCTACAATATCTGTATCATTGCTTGTTCTATCCAATATTGTTAGTTCTGGTGGTTCAAAATCCAGGTATATTACTACATTCGCTGTGTTGTTGATTAGTATTGGAACATCAGTTTCTCTAATGATATTTATGGTAACGTTTAGTGTTGCATTGAACGATCCTGTAACTTCAGGATAGATATGATAAGTAATATTGTCATCACCTGTACCAAGAATTTCAATTGGTGATCCATCATCAAAGTCAAGTGTTGCTTCGGTGATTTCTCCTCTAGCTATATCCGCAGTATACCAGAATGTAATATTGTTTCGATTTATATACGAACTATTAAGAGGGAACAAAGATAGACTGGGCAAAGAATCATGAATTGTTAGTCTGTTCATTTGACCATATGTCTCATTATAATACTCACCATAATAGATGTTGTAAGCTTCATAAAACAAAATATTACCTGCAGAAAAACTACCAAGTGATACAAGATATTCTCGGATTGTTTCGTTGTTATCAGCTGCATTGATTTCATAATAAGTTTGATTCAGAGTTGCAGCTGTCTCAGTCCAAGGAATAATTCTAGTATCATTATCAGCGCTCTCTTCAACATAATAGTTTATCCCAAAACTCTCTGTTTCAGTTGTATTGTATGTAGTAATATTCAATCTGATATTATCCACATCAGTCAGCTTATCTTCTAGTGTAGGTTGTGAGTAGAAATCGTAACCATTGTACAGAGCTTTTATGTCCATAGTAGTTCGAAGCTCATTTAATGATCCCCAAGAATCCCAGCCGTATGAATTATTTGCACATACGTAAAGTGTTCTATCATTGAACTCGATAGTTGCATTGAATTCTACATAGGTTTCAGATTCTACAGAGAAGTTCATTTTTATCACATTTAGATAACCATCAAACACATTTACGGAAGCATTTGTTATAACATCTCTATAAACAGAAGTAACTACAGTAACAAGATCTGTAGGAGTTCCCCCATACACCCTATAAACAACCATTATTGGTTTATCAGATTTATTTGCTGCTGCTCTATAAACAGAAGGATTATTGATTACTGAAGAAGCATTGTAAAATCTTATGAACTCAGGAGGAGTACCATCTTCATTAACATATAGATAATGCCAAGCATCAAGATGATTAAAAACATCCAAATCTTCAATTGTTCCATTATTGATATCCCCAACCCACGCATATCCTCTGAATTGTGTTAGATTAGTTAGTGTGAAGGACCCCTCATAATATGTTCGTTCTTTAAGACTATATGAAAAATTGAGAGCTAATCCATCTGTAGGAGCTAGATTTAATCCTGATCCTAAACCATAGATATTAATTCCTGCAACTTCTGCATAACGACCAACAGAATATTCAACTGTAATTTCTGTTTCTTCATTAAAATTAATAGCATTAGTTTCGTCATATCCTTCTGCGGCAAAACCTTCGAAAATAGGTTCTGTGGGATCATCTGCTGCAGTAGCTTTGAAGTTTGTCAACTGTCCTAGTCCTATAGTTATAGTAACAAGGAGAATGAATGTAAACGAGTATATTTTTTTATTTTTCATATGTCTTCACTTGAGTGTTGCTTGGTTGTGGTATTTAAAACTATTTTTAAGCTTTATTTCTAATGATTTTTTTATTTTACTACTTAAATTGATTAGTATTGGTAAGTAAATGGGTCAAATACAACAAAGACTACAGAGCACCCAAATTCTTTTTTTACTGTCAAAGAGGAGCTAATTGTTTCATATCCATCATTACCCCAGGATTCATCAACCACTGCATTTCTTTCCTGTACCATATCTATTAAACCAGCTAGTGATTCTAGTTCTGTGTTCTTAAGATCTGTACCTGTACTTTCATAAGCTAGCAAGCATTGATGCTCTTCTCCCTCAATTAGAGTTGTAATTTTAGTTAAGGAGACACTGCTACACAAAATCTCACCTTTTGTTCCTTTCTTCATTGCTCTTACTACATAAATAACTTCACTAAAAGGAAGCATTCTGAGTTCATTGATTACAGTAACAAAAGTTATTCCTTTGTCTTTATGTATTTGCGGAGTGATTCTTTCTACTGGTGGAATAGAAGATACTACTACATGATTTTGATAACCAAGACCACAATCCATGTAGGCTTTATCCATCGCTACCAGTTGAGAAACATCAGATTCACCTGTGCCAGCTACAGTCCAATATTTTGTAGGAATACCCATAATCTTCGTGGAACATCTTCAACTCTCTTTAAATAATTGTCGAAAACGAATTGAAATTAAATGTGGATTAACGACTTTCAAAAAACTATTTAAATTAACTAAGTTCCTAACTCTTACCAACAAATTGCATGGATGAGTGTAATGAGCGATATCAAGGAATTTTTCATAGAAAACAATGTCGAGTTTGTTCAATTTCAGTTTACTACAGTTTTTGGTGACTTAAAGTCAGTAGAATTCCCAGCTGATATATGGGATCACATGAAGGATGGTACAGGTGTAGATGGATCTTCGCTTGGTTTTTTGGCCACTGAACAAAGTGACATGAAAATAATCCCAGATTTAAATTCGTTAGCAGTTTTACCGTGGGAACCAAGAGTTGCAAGGTTTATTTGTGACATATATGGGAATGATAATCAACCTCACCCTTCTGATCCTAGAACCATTCTCAAAAAAGTCATAGAACAAGCAAAAGAATTTGAGTTTGAATATAAAACTAGACCAGAACTTGAATGGTATTTTCTAGATTATGATCTTGAACCTTTTGAAGAAGGACAATATATGGACACTTTACCTTTTGATGAACTTGGATTTCTGAGAAGGAACATTGCAGCTGATATGCAAGATATGGGAATCAAAGTAAAAACAATTCACCATGAAGTTGGGAACGCTCAACAAGAAATTGAATTTATGGTTTTTGATGCATTAATACAAGCTGATAACACTCAAACTGCTAAACTCATCATTAAGGCAGAGTCTTTATTCAATGACCTTATTGGATCTTTTATGCCAAAGCCTTTCCCAGACCTAGCAGGAAGTGGATTACATATCCATCAATATCTTACTAAAAACGGAGAGAATATTTTTGCAGACAAGGAGAAGGGTATAAGCGATACACTCCGTTATTTTGTTGGCGGAATTTTAGCACATGTCGATGCTATGACTGCAATTCTCAATCCAACTACAAATTCTTACAAAAGATTAGTGCCGGGACACGAAGCTCCTGTATACAAATCTTGGGGTGTTGCCAATAGAACAGCACTAATTAGAGTTCCTGGCTATGAAAGCAGTGCCCGAATCGAATTTAGGGCCACAGATGCTGCATCAAATATCTACTTAGCTTCAGCTCTACTTCTAGCAGCTGGTTTAGATGGGATAAAGAATAAAATTGAACCTATTAAACCCACAACTAAAAACATAGAGCATCTATCTGAAAGTGAAAGAAAGGAAATGGGAATCTCCAAATTACCAAGTAGTTTATCGGAAGCTCTTGATGCATTAGAGAAAAATTCCTTTATAAAAGATGTTTTAGGAAAAGAACTTCTCGAAATATTTCTCAAAGTAAAAAGAAATGAATGTAAGGAATATGATGAAGCCAAAGAGATAGGAGAATCAGAAGAGTGGGAATGGGAATATGAAAATTACTTAGAAAGAACTTAATCATTATTAGTTGTTTTTCTTTCTCTTTTTTATTTCTATTAAGCAACTTTAATAAGTCACGGAAGCCTATAAAGGATAGTTACTCTGGGTGAAAAAACTGAGTTTTGAAAGAGAAGATGTTTATAATATAGATTTTCAGGAACTTGAACTTCCTGAGATATCTCTTAATAAGAACAAGAAAGCTCAGATTCTCACTCACCTTTATCTTTATAGAGTCATAGACATCCCTTCATTTTCAGATTCAAATAAGATTCCTGAAGAATCTATAAAGGATTATATTAAACTTCTAATTCAAGCATTAATTATACGAGGGAATTATAGAAAGAATAGATTCATTTTAGCTTCAATTTATAGGTATCCTTCCGTAAATCCAGGAAGGTTGAATCCTTTAAGAAAATCAATACTAGGATTATTATCACAAACTAAGAAAACGTTTTTGTCTGAGATATCAAAAATTCTTAGAATACCAAAAACCGAGATTATTGCTAGCCTATCTTATCTAATAAGCAAAGGAATTTTGATAGGTGCGTTAAAAGATAACGAATTCATCTCTAGTTATGTTTGGAAACCTTCAGAGAAAATTAAAATTGATTCTGATGATACCTTCTTAGTTGGAACTTGTATGATTCTACGCAATGCAGAAATATCAAGAGTAGCAAAATTAACTGGATTTTCTGAAAGGTTTATACTGGAAAGAATTACTGCTCTAATGCATTATAGAAAATTGGAAGCTAAATTCCAGCACTCAACAAGTTTGTTGGGTTCTGATAGATTAATGGTAAACATCGACAAATATCTGATTGCTCCTCGAATCCTACCTGTTGGTGCATTAACAGGAGAAGAAAAAGATATCGTAGGTTTTTCATTAATCAAACGAGAAGTGGGTATTAAGGAATTAGCAAATTATATCGATAAGGAACCTGAAGAAATTGTACGAATTTTAGCTTTCCTAACAGCAAGAGGGACTTTTCAATTCGTTTTTAATGAAAATAATAAAATCGTCCCCGTTGTTTTTCCCGATCTTAAACCAACTGAGACAATTGAAGAAATGGCATCTTTATCACTATTCAACTATGAAGCCTTATTTGGTTTACTCTCTACTCAGGATAGAATTCCTTTGAAGAAACTTGCTGTGTTAATGAATAGGAGTATTGATGAAATCTTAGATGGCGTAATTACTTTGTATCTCGAAGGTTTTATTTCTTGTACTTTACGAGGAAGAACAATTTATATTGATAGTTTAAGACGATACTCTCGCACACAAGAAGGCACCTTAGAGAGATGGGAAAAAATCGTTCTTGGAATGGTAATAGCTAAAACCCAAGTTACAACTAAGGAAATTGCAGAATCTCTAGGGATCGATAAATTTAATGCAAAAGAAAAAATGTATGGATTCTATGGTAAGGGATTAATTAAAGGTATAATTTCAAATAACAGCTTAGAGCCCGAAGAAATTCCCGTATTCCCTCCATTAATACAACTAGATGATTTGCCAATTCATTACCAAGAGATATTTGGCTATATTATCGCGAATACTCGTGTTTCAATTCGTAACATAATGAAGTATTGGGAAAAATCTATCATTGCCGCAAAAAATATTATCTATGAATTAGTAGGCTCAGGGATATTGAATGTTTCAATTAGGGGGGCATATGTTTACTTAAATTCACACCAAAAATATCTACCTAGTTTAGAATTACAAGAACTCGGAGAGATTTATATCAAAGTCGTAAATGAACTTGAAAAGATACGCAGGAAAAGAATAAAACTCTCCACCATTGCAGCTAAATCAAACATGCATCCTTTGGATGTGTTTAAACTGATGTGTCAGATGATTGCCCAAGGGTTCTATACTGGAACTTTGACAACTTCCTATTTTGAGAGGAGTGGTAAACTCATTCTTCCTTTAAGAAAGAACCTATGTTTGAATTGTGGTCATGAGCTTAAATCAGCCTATGAACCATGTAGTAGCTGTCAACAACGTCCTGCAAGATGTTCTGTATGTCAAGGATTAGTTAGAAGAGGAGACATCGTTGTTGAATGTCCATCCTGCAGCAATTTAGCTCATGAAGATCATATGAACCAGTGGTTAAGGATTAAGCAAGAATGCCCGATGTGCAAAACAAAGGTTACAAAACGGACATTAAAGAAATATCAAGCATAAAAGTGATTTTAATGGAACTAAAAGAGATTCAAGAAAAATTTATTTATTTTCTCAAACAACGCAATTGGTTAGAATTCTCAGCTAATGATGTTCTTCTTCATCTCTATGAAGAACTTGGTGAGATAGGAAATTATCTTCTATTCAATTCTAAATACAAGGATGATATTGGTCACAAGAGACCAAAAAAAGAAGATTTGTCAAGAGAGTTTGCTCAAGCTTTTTCACTTTTTCTCCAACTGTGTATCTATATGGAAATAGACTTAGAAGATGCTTGGCACAAAGAACTAAAAATAATGGAAGACAGATTTCCAATCGATACACAAAAATAAGTCAAAATCTATAGCACAATGATGACTACTTCAAAAAAAGAAGCTAAGCAACGTAAATCTTCAAAGGCAAAAGCCATAATAACAGTTACTAAAGTTTCTAAGAGTTATCAAATGGGGGAAGTTGAAGTTCAAGCACTGAATTCAGTATCTTTAGAAGTTTTGAAGGGTCAAATAGTTTCTATTGTTGGACCATCTGGAAGTGGTAAAACGACTCTTTTGAACCTTATAGGTGCGCTCGATTATGTTGATTCTGGGATAATCAAAATTAATGGAAAAAAACTTGCTTCGATGTCCGATAAGGAATTAAGTCTATTGCGAAGAGATACAATAGGTTATGTTTTTCAGAATTTTAATTTACTAGAAGAGATTAATGCAGAACGAAATGTGGAGATGCCACTAATTCTTGCAAATATAAAGAAAGAGGCAAGAATAGAAAAGGTAAATCATTTGCTAGAAAGTGTTAGTTTACTTGAAAGAAGGAGTCATAAACCAGATCAACTTTCAGGTGGAGAGCAGCAAAGAGTTGCTATCGCGCGATCTTTGGCTAATGATCCAGAGATAATACTGGCAGATGAACCCACTGGAAACCTAGATTCAAATACTGGTAAGAAGATACTTAAACTTCTAATTGATTTGAGTAAGGAAAATAACAAAACACTGATTTTCGTAACTCATGATATTAACCTTGCATCATTAGCTCAAAGACAACTTATAATGAATGATGGCACTATAAGTAAGGACATACTTAGTTAATTCAATCTTCTGGACAATTTTTGCAGAATCTTTTTATTCAACTTTCCTTTCCAAGAAACATGGTTGCTGAGCTTGAATCTGCGGAAGTTTCACCTTTGCGTTCAACTGGTGTAATGTCGTCTTATGGTGTAGGGAAATTTCTAGCTGAATTCTTTACTGGTGCAATACTGATAATTTTGGTATTCTTACAAATGATCAACGAGCGGCAAAATCATTTATCCTATTTGCAGGTTTAAGACGTTTGAAACACATTCTAGATTCTGATCTTGGGTCTGCTTGCATTTACTCAGTCAAACCAAAAAATCTTATTAGTGAATACATAACAGATTATTTGGTTATGGGATAAATGTTATACAACGTCAATAGAGCTACTAATCATTTGAAAATTGCAATAACTTCTATGGTTTGTGATGAAGACCCTGATATTAACTTAAAAAAAATGACTAAATTCATTGAAGACATTAAAAGTAATCACCCCCTTGTTGAATTAGTAGTATTTGGTGAAACAATCCATGGGTGGTTTTTTAATTTTGATAAGACAGCTAATTATCATCACCAAATCGCTGAAACAATACCTGGAAAAACCACAAACATAATGGCAGAATTAGCTGTAAAGAAAAATGTTTATCTTTGTTTTGGAATAAACGAAAAGAATGAAGATAGGTTTCATAACTCCCAAGTTCTAATTGACCCAACAGGCGAGATTATTGCAGTTCATCGCAAAACAAAAATGAGAGAAACTTTCTTTTCTCCAGGTGAAAATCTAGTAACAGTTACTGATATTAAAGGCATTAAAACCGGATTAGTAATATGTTATGATGTTCAGAGTAAAGAGGTAAACAGAGCATTAAGGAAAAACAAACTAGATTTGATAATACATAGTTTAGCAGATGATGAAGACTTAAGAGAATTTGGAATTGGCTATCTTGCGCGAAGTTATGATGCTTGGTTGGTTAATGCTAATCGTTTCGGAGAAGAGGGAGGTCATTATTGGAATGGTTGGATAACTATTTCGAATCCTTTAGGAAAAATTTGTCTTAAAGGCAAGGAACAAGAACAATATCTCTATTATGAACTGGGAATTGTGGAACAAAACTTGTTTGTCAAAGCCTTACGTAAAATATATGTCAGAACTAGTCGTATTTTTCATGTGATAAAAAACTTGGATCTTGCACTATCAATAGTATTTGATAGATTCAAAGTAAAAGGTAAGAAGTAAAAATAAGTAACTATCTTCACAAATAATTTAGAAATATTAATATAGCAAGCAAGGTGTTAGAAAAGTAGAGATGATAATATGGCGCGCCCGGCTGCATTTATAGGAGGAGCTTTAACAGCTATAGGTATTTTTGGAGTTATTATTTCAATAACACAATTGACAGAAGGTTATTGGTGGTTTCTATTTTATCTAGGCATAGGTATCCTAGGTGGTTTCTCTTTAGGATCCGTTTCTGCGTCGTTTCAAGAGAAAGAAAAGAATGCTTACTTAACACTAACAGGGTTTATGCTCGCAGCGCTTATTTTGTTAACCGTTTTTCTAGGAATATGGCAAAGTAACTATGAACCGCTCAATATTGTTATACCAGGTATCTGGGTAATCCTCATATCTGCGTTTTCGGGCTTGATAACCTATATTGGGGCCACTTTGATGTCATTTGGTGACAGCTTTAAAAGATAATAATTGTCATTAATACCATCACAACCTTTTTTTTGATATACATCCTAACATTTGTTAAGAACATTAAATATAATAAGAGAACGATGTTTATGACTGATGCAAAATTCTTTCATCTTGGACAGTTTTTCAGCCTTAGAGCACTAATAACCACAGTAATTGGAGTAGGATTAATCTCAGTTACCGAATTTGTTCTTCCTTGGCTTGAAATTCTCAACATTCCAGCAATACAACAATGGCTTTCTCCAGCAACAATTGTCTTTACTCTTGCTATTATAATGGTAGGTTCAGCTGTTGCTAAGAATATTGTTTCTTCAATCTTTTTAGCTGTTGCTGCTATTCTCTCCTTCTATAACCCTTATGTTACCAGTACTTTATATGCAAACAATCTGTTTAGTTCTGGATATTGGGCTATTATTGTTATTTATCTTCTAACAGCACTGTTAGCAGGATTTTTTGCAACAATGGAAATGACAGGTAGAACAGCATTACTGCTGATAGGGATTATTTACGGACTACAAGGTTTAATTGGTGCAGGAACAAGTCTGTACCTTAGCTTAAACTTTGCACAAGCAATTGAACCATATCAACTGCAAAATTTGGGCATAGCTTTTGGAGAAACGATTAATGGATTTCCAGTTTATGATACTGTTGTTGGGATATTTTCCATTATTTATATGATGGTCTTCATCATAATTTCCCGCAAAAGAGTATCAACAACTGTTACCTCTAATAAGCATGAGATAATTGGACAAATTCTGATATTCTTAAGTATTGTAGCTGGAATTGTATTCATGATATTCGCTGGTTTCAAATACACTCAAGCTGAAGCAGTATTAATCTATGGACAAACAAATACTGATTTCATGAATATTATCTTTTCAAAACTACCTTCTGGTGATTTCACTTTTGTAAAATATCTAAATGTATTCTACATCTTACCTATAGTTGGTTTTGCAATGGGTATCGCTATGGGAATAATGGTCTATAAGAGAGCTCAAGGAACAACAGACAAAATGAGATTTAATTTCGAAGGATCATTCTTATGGTTAAACTTAGCTCCATTAATAGCTAGCTTACTTCTAAGTAATGTTGTTATATTAGGACTAAACGCTGATGCTGAATTCTATCTGAACATGCCTACAGTAATTGCAATCTTCACAGAGTATACATTTTTACTGTTGATCAATCTATTTGTAGCATATATAATATTCAGAATAATAGCATTTTTCAAATCAGTTTCTAAGAAATGATCTATTCATTTCTTTCTATTTTATTTTTTAAAAAGCGATAGTTTCTTGTTCATCAGAGGTTTTCTGTTGACTCCTACTTGTCACTTGAGTTAATCGTTCCTTCATTTTTGGATTTAAACCAAATAATAGAGAACGACCTTTTTCACCTGCGACGACAACGACGTTTTTATCTTTCAATCTCTTGAGAAAACTCTTGGTTCCCATATATTTACTTCGGTACTCTGAGGAGGGAAGCTCTCCATAAAGATGAATGGTTATTTCTTTGGCAGTGGCATCTTTATGCATCAGATACTCACAAACTTGTCTCTCTCTATATGGGAAGTTGTTAAGTGCTTGTTGAATCATGAATTTATCATGATCTTCAAGTCCGTCTTGAACTGTTGAAGGTGAGAATAAATCAATCACCTCAGATACATCAACATCTCTAACCGTTCTAGATCCTTTTTTCAAAGAGTAATCATAAGCATTTGAGAGAATGGATATTAATATCCAAGGATTTCCTTTTGCTGTACTCCATGCTCTATCGATCGCACTTTCTGAAAATACTTCTGTAACTCTAAAAGAAGCTTTATTCAAAGAATAGCACATTCTAGAACGAATGAGATCTTTTGCCTCTATTAGGGAAAGCTCTGGAATTCTTATCGAATAAGTGAAATGATCCCATCCTTTTTCTTTTAAACCTGAAAGACTTAGTGGCATGTCATTTACATTGAATGAGATTATAGATGAGAAGTTTCCTTTCAACGATTTGTGTATTTTAGCAGTATCACTTGAGATATTATGAAGTTTATCTCCAGTGAAATCATCTAATAGAACCACTATCAAAGAATTGGTTTTCTTAACATGGTTTTGTAGTTCGTATGTATTTAGTTCTTTAGTAGGAAAGAATTTGTTCAAAACATTTTCTGACATTTTCTGTACATACTTAGTAAATGTGTATTCTTTGAAATCTTCTTCATTGAAAAGTAGAATATGTATCTTGTCAAAATCAGTATATTTCCATAGAGATTCTTTCAATCCTTCCTTTAACAGGTTCATAAGATAGGATTTTCCAGATTTTATATCACCTCTAATAGAATTAATTGAATTTCCTGTGCTAATAATCTGAACTAAATGTGCAACTTGACTATTGAGCTTCTCAGAGGAGATATATAACTCAGGGAGAGGATCCATTGTCCAGGGGTCTCTTCTAAACTCTTGATTCTGAACGTCGAATTCATCATCTTCTATGTACTGAGAAATCTTAAAGACCCGATCTAATAGGTTTTCTGACAAAGTATCCCCAATTTTTATTCACAAATTTTCTTTAAATACTTTGTTACTTCGGAAAAAGGAAATGCCAATTTAAAGCCATTTCTTTCTAATAGACGATAAGAATTATTAAGCTGGTTAAATAAATCTTTGATGAATACAATGTTTTATTCGTCATCACCTGCAAGAGTTTGTCTCTACGGAGAGCATCAAGATTATCTCAAACTTAATGTGATTCCAGCTGCAATTAATCTCCGATTATCAATTTATTCCACACTATCGGAAAACAACGGGATTCACGTAACTAGTAAAGATTTAAACAAAAAAATCAAAATAGCGAAATCACCTTCATCATCAGTTAGTAAGAGGGGGAGTTTAGATTCATATTTAGAAGCAGGTCTATTAACATTCAAAAAAAGTTATCCCGATTTATTCGTTCCTTCACTCAATGTCACAATAGAGAGTCAGATCCCCATTGCAAGTGGATTATCAAGCTCCGCGGCACTTTTAGTTGGATGGATAAAAAACTTAAGCGGTATTTTAGGTATCGAATTGAAAAAGAATCAGATAGCTGAATTTGCGTATGATGCAGAACACAATATACTGGGCGTACCTTGTGGGAAAATGGATCAATATGCTTGTTCTTATGGAGAGATTATAAGACTCTCTAGCACTGAACCTCCCGAAGTTGTTCAATTAAATAAGCCTGATATCGATTTGATTGTTGTTGACAGCCAAACTCCAAAGTTTACCAGTGATGTTCATGGGAACAAAGTAGAAACTATTAAAAAAATCGTAAATCGTTTTGAAAAACTAACAAATACTCAGCTTCCAGATTTCTCATCTGATATATTGAACAAGAATCAAAAAGAACTAACGAATGCTGATTTCAAGATTCTTGAAGGTGTTATTTCTATCAAAGAGTATACTGAACAAGCCGAGATTGAGCTCTCAAAGACCTCAATAAGCATTGAAATTCTTGGCGAGTTATTAACAAAACAGCATTCAGCACTTAAGGAAGGAATTAATGTTTCCTTACCGATTTTAGATAAAATTGTCCAAGAAAGCTTAGATTTGGGGGCACTTGGAGGAAAATTAACAGGTGCGGGGCTTGGGGGAAGTGTTGTAATAATGACAAAAGACAATACGGAAGAAGTTGCTCAAGGGTTAAAACAAAAACTAAATCTACCTGTCAGAATTGTTGAAGTGGATGAAGGAGTAATATTCAAAAAAACAGATTAGATTACTCAGGGTTATTCAAAATTACTTCGGCCACACGTATAGCTTCTAATGTTGGTTTAACATCATGTGTCCTTACTATATGAGCCCCATTTACAATAGCGATTATTGTAGCACCTATTGTTCCAAATAATCTTTGATCTGGAGGAGCATCATTCAGAGCTTTTCCTATTGATGTTTTCCTACTTATTCCAACATAGACTGGTTTTTGTAGATTTCTAAGTTCTTCTAGGTTTTTAATTATGGTATAGTCATGTTGATAATCTCTTGCCTCCCAACTTCCTAAACCTGGATCAATTATGAGTTTGTTTTCTTGAATACCGTTTTTTAAACCTGTTTTGAGACTAGAATTTAATTCATGCAAAATATCTTTTACCGTGAATACATCACCTGGTTCTTTTCTAGCAGCCATTACTACAGCAGAAGCATCAAAGTCAGCTATAACTTTAGCTATCTCTTTCTCTTTCTTAAAACCAGAAATATCATTAATAATATTAACACCCATATTCAATGCTCGTTCTGCAACAATTTTTCTCTGAGTATCAACTGAAATTTCAATATTCTCATAACTGCTCAATATGTCTAAACATATTTTTAGTGCTGATTCCACAATCTCTAATTCTGTATTTTTATCGACTCTACCCTCTCCACCATATATCTGAACAGGTCTGGTTGACTGAGCACCAATATCCAGACAATCTACTCCTTCATCTATCATCTCGATAACTTTCTTCTTAATATCAGAATCAGAAAGAGCAATTGAATGTTTGAAAAATGATGCTGAAGATAGATTTACTACACCAACAATTTTTACAGGTAATTTATCTCCAACTTCTAAAGATCCTAAAATTCCTCTAATCATTTCTTATCCCTTCTTCTGTTTTCTCACAAATGGACCAATAAACATGCACTCTTCAGCTGTAATTTGTGTATTCAGGTCTACTTCTTCATTATTTGTTATTCGGTTAATAGGATATCCCCTTATAACAGCAAATGGTGTTCTTTCGTTGGTTTCACCCATTACAATTTCAGCAGCTGTAGCCAATTGATCTGCAATTGCACGAACTGTGATATGCATTTTTCTACCAAAAAGATCATCACTTCCTCTTTCATCTAAAAGAGCTTCAAATCCATATGTAGCTAATGCACACCCTACAGTACCTAATCGCAAAGGTGTTGTTCTAGAATCTGCAATGATTATTCCTACATAAGAACCCATTTGCTCTAATATCTTCTTGTGAAGTTCTTCAGCTGATTTTTTACAATCTTCAGGTAAGAGAATAACTTGCTTTTCGCCTGCATTAGATTGATCCGCACCCGCATTTGCTAGAAGTCCATACTGATTCAAAGTTGTTATTGCACCTGGTACAGATCCAGTATAATTACCGTTAGATTCGTCTAGAATAACTTGTGCAAATTCCGGATCCATATGTGCTTTTTTGGCTATTTCAATAGCTTCAACTGAAGGATTTAATGAGGAATAGAATACTATATTTTCTTCTGCAACTGCAACCACTTTACTGGCAATAACCAAGATATCATCATTTTCCAAATGTATGGTACTTTGTTTTAAAGATTCAAGTAAGATGGAGAACAAATCATCTTTCATTTCAATTATCTTTACTGAAGGAATTGGGATTATTTGAATCTGAGACATTAAGAGAGATTCAATTTTTATTAAAAAAACTCTTCTACCTTTGTTTTTTCAACTGAGAATAACTAAGCTATGAATGCAGCTAATAACCAAGATATTGTGATAATAATCACAGCAATCACATTTAGTACTGCATACAGATTAGAGGTTTCTTCTCCATAGATATAGTTTACATCTCTTATGATATGATTTAATTTCATATCAATAGCTTCCAAAGTCTCTTTACCTTCATTTGAAGAAACAAATTCTTCTGACGATGTACTTAGAACATCTACGAAACCATGCAACAGCTGTTTGTCACCTTCAAGCATTGAAGAAGGCTTGATTGATTGTATTTTTTGATGCAGGATTTTAACTTCGTCCGGTAATAGAGTAGGTAATTCCCATTTGATGTCAAATTCTACTAGATTAGCTAAATGTGTAGTTACATCATCGTAGAAAATTCCAAAAGGAACTGCTTTGTAATCTACATCATCTATCATTCTGAAAAACTTAATCTCTAAATCTTTCTGATCAGATGAATTATAGTATTTCGAAGGATCTACTACCAATGCAACAGCTTTTGAAAAAAGACTTTGGTAGGTTCTTTGTGTGCTTTTATCTGTCCCTGATAGAAAACAACCATATGAAGGATGCGTATGAGCCCATCCAACAATTGTTTCTTTCTTATCACGTTTAAGTAAATCTGTAGCAATCTGAACTAGAGCTTCATCATCCATCACAACATAAGTTGATGTTTGCTGTTGTTTTCCGGTATCAAAATCTGTAATGACTAATGTTTCCCCATCATCATCTACATATCCCAGTAATAATCCTGCTGATTCCTTTGAATGGTCTAAAGAATCAACTGCAAGTATCTTTGCTAATACGTAAGCGGAGATTATTATCTCTTGGTTAGAATTAGTCATCTAAAGTACTCCTAGCATTTCTATCTTTAAAATATTTCTTACAACGGAATCATATAAAATTATTTATTTCTTTACTGAGTGGATGTTCAGTTAATAGTGAAAATGCTAATTCCTTCAGTAAGGTGATATCTGCATGATTTAGAGGAATATTTTGAGTGGTAGTTTTATCAAGAATATCCATCATAGCCCAAATTGCCAAGAAGAAATCAAGCGGATACCCTTTTGGATACAACTCTTCTAGTGGAATAGCATTGACTTCTCTTAAATGAACATTATAACCTTGGATAAACTTCTTAATATCATCAATCGTTGAATCAAGCTGTTTAGTTACCCTGTATTCTAAGAAGGCTTGTCTTCCAAAAAATGTTCCTACATCCTCAAAACGATCAAATGCACCCTGCATCCAGAAAGTTGGGTCTATTAGAGCAATCGCTAAAACTTCATCTTGAGGTGATGTTCGTACCATGAGATTACTTTGATGAAAATCTCCAAAAGCATCACTTCCACCCTGCGAAGTAGCAATCATTTCAATAAGATTTTTTGAATGTTCCATTATTGTTTGCTCAATGTTTTCTCCGCCAAATACTGAAAGTACGAGGCGCCTATATAATTCCTCATAGATATCTGTAATTGCAGGCCGAGGTTTTCCCTCATGGATTATGGATAGTACATATCCAGCCCAGAAGCTTTTATCTCTGATATTGTATGCGTCTTCATAGTTAATTCCTGTAACACCTTCATAAGCTATAAACACTGGTGATTTTAAGTTGACATAAACATACCTTGGGATTTGAACCAATGAACGTGTAGAAAATTTCTTTTCCAGAAATGAGGAATTCTTTATCTCAGTTATGGCCTCAGTTGGACTCTCCATAAATTTGATAGCTAGTTTTGTTTTATGATTATCGTAAAATGAGGTGTACATAACATCTATAACATAAACATCACCAAACCTTCCTCCTGTTTTTATGTATTCAATGTCTTGTATCTGTACTTCTAAAACATCTTTACCGATCTCTCTTCGAGCTTCATCTATGAGATAATATGAAAATGACTCCACCAATTGAATCAATAATGGTTTGAGTGATTCACTCATGATAAAATATTATAAAATTGAGTTCTTAAATTTTAGTTTAGCAGTAGGCACTTTGTTAAAAGAAAATTTTTCTCCTTATAGGATACCTAAATAAGCTGTGAATTTTTCAAACAGAATTTCAATCAAGATGGAAGCTTAAGAAAAGTTAATAAAACATGAAAAGTAGTAGAAATTGAGATTTTAGCTCAATGCCCTAAAGTGTTTGCTGTATGAATGGTAAAGAAGATTCAATGGAATTGCTCGATTGGGACAAAAAGAACATTGTAAGATTTGCCCAATTTCTTTATGACTTAGCTAAAGAGAGAGTTCAAATTGACAAAGAAATCACTGTTGATGAAACAGCAGTAGAGACATCAATAGAACCTGAAATTATGGTAGATGAAACAGCAGCAGAAATAGAGGTAGAAGTTGAGGAAGTTCTAGAAGAACCAGAAGTAGAAGTTGAGGAAGTTCTAGAAGAACCAGAAG
>JAAFKJ010000080.1 GCA_021399395.1 Candidatus Heimdallarchaeota archaeon | reverse complement strand
TCATCAATTAACCCCGATTTAGTAGCCCTACCTTCTTCATCTACTGCAATGAGTTTGTCCATCATCAGTGAGACAATCAATTTTTCTGCATCTTCACTCATTGATAACGGATTAAGATCAAACCATCGCCCAGCTCCGATAAACAATTCATCTAATGAGTCTTGATATTCATGTAAACCATTGAAAGTCATGTAGGATAAACTATCTGATATACCCATAGTACTAGTGAAACCCTCTATATTATCCCAATAAGCAAATGTTCTTACGGGGGTGAATAAGGGAACCATGGGAAGAACATTGGACATAACATGCTCTTGTAATTGATACATTAGTGTTTGTCTTGTATTAAAATCAGTCTCAATTGTGATGTTATTCAGTAGGTTCAGAGTAATTTCATTATCCATATCATCGTTAAAATTGAAAATGTTATAACTCGAATTTTCTCTGAGTAATAAATCAAGATGCGGCGAATTTAACCCTTCAAATTCTACCACAGCCATTTCGTATTCTTTTGAACCAAATACCTCATCAAGAAAAATTGTGTACTCTGATGGCAAGCCTGTAACATCTACACCAATTTCTCTTATATCTTGAATAATATCTTGTGCATAATCAACATAATATAACTCTTGAGTACCTTTAGTGTAAAAACGCAATGAAGTATCAAACAACGAATTTGTAGGGCCAGGACCGGGTCCAAACATCATTATTGCGAAAATAGAACTTAATATAATCAACCCAATTAAAACATAAACAACTGGTTTACTTAAGGTCTTATCTGATTTACTCATAATTATTAACCAATTCTCATTTAACAAAAATGTTTATTAATCTACTTCTTTGGCAATTAGTTTTCATTTTAGTATCTTTTTTTGCCAACTAACATAGCATTTAGGATAACCAATAAAGAAGCACCCATGTCCCCAACAAGAACTGAAATCCACAATAATGAGTTTCCAAAGAAACTGGCAATGCTAGGGATTGCTACGCTTAAGAAGACTAAAGCAAAAAACATGAATTTGATGAATAAAGATATAGCAATATTGATCTGGATAGTTCGTTTAGTATCCTTACTTAATTTGAACAAATAGGGGATACTGAACAAGTTATCCGATGAGAGAACTATATCAGCTGTTTCGATAGCAATTGCAGTACCAGCTGCCCCCATAGCTACACCTACATCAGCTAGAGTAAGAGCGGGGGCATCATTGATTCCATCGCCAATCATGACTATTGGTTGATTTTGGTCTTTCAGATTTTGTATATACTGCATCTTTTGTTCGGGTAATAGTTCAGCTGCATAGGAAATCTCAAGTTCAGCTGCTATCTTCGATGCTACTTCTTCGTTATCTCCAGTCAGCATGACAATTTCTTTTATACCCAATTTTTTTAGTTCATCAATTGATTCCTTTGTTTCGCTTCTTAATTCATCGGACATGTGTAGATGTGCGATTATTTTCTTATCTTCCAGGATATAACTAACTACACTTTCGCTTTCTTCACAATCTAAATCACAAGATTCCAAACCGATGACATCGTCAATCAAAGCTTCATTTCCAATGTAGTAAGTTTTCTTCTTCCTTGTTCCTTGTATTCCCTTACCTGGAATGATTTTAACATCCTTAAAACCAAGTTGTCTAACACCCATTTTCTTTCCTAGTTCAATAATCGATTCAGCGATTTTATGTTCGGAATGAGTTTCAAGACTATAAGCAATCTCTATAATTTCCCTTTCAGTAAAACCTTCAAACGCTTCTGTCTTGTATAATTTGAGTCTGCCAGTGGATAGTGTGCCTGTTTTATCCACGGCTATTGTCTTTATATCAGATATTGCTTCAAGATATTTCCCACCTTTTACTAACACTCCTCTTTTAGAGGCACGTGTTATTGCTGTAACAACAGTAATTGGTGTTGAAAGAACCAATGCACATGGACATGATATTACCAAGATTACAATGCTGTAATAAAGCCAATTTTGCAGTACTGAAATATCTACTGGTATGTTTAGAAAAATCCCTGGAATTAGAAAAACTAGCAGAGCGATTCCAACCATTGCTGGTGTGTAATATTTAGCAAACTTCTGAATAAATTGTTCTCTTTTTGATTTCTGTTGTTCTGCTTCCTCGATCAATTTTCTTATTCTTGCAACTGTACTTTCTTCTGGCATACTGGTTACACGAATGATAATATATCCGTCAAGATTAATGGAACCGGAGAACACTTGGTCTCCTATCTTCTTATGTACTGGTAAAGATTCTCCTGTAATAGGACTCTGATCAACTGTTGTAGTTCCCCAATCTACTTTACCATCGATAGGTACCCTTCCACCGGGTTTTATACTCACTCTATCGCCTACTACCAGATCCTCTAATGGCACTTCTTCGTGTTTTCTTCCTTTCAACAATCTAGTAGCTGTTGGAGGTGTTAAATCCATTAAAGATCTAATAGACTCTCGAGCTTTATCCATAGAAAATGCTTCTAATAACTCAGCAAGGGTAAAAAGAACTATAATCGCTCCAGCTTCCTCCCAGAAACCGATTATCATTGCCCCAATTACTGCTATAACCATTAGGATATCAATATCGATTGTTTTTGCTCTAATTGAAGCAAAAGCCTTTATGTAAATAGGTATTCCACCGATGATTATTATTGGTAGATAGAACCATGGATAGAAATGGTCTATTTCTAGATAATCAAAACATAAAGCAATAATTAAAAACACTGCACCTATTAGAAAAAAAAGCAAATTCCTATTATGTTTAAGATTGAAAAATGACTTCGCCTCATAAGCTCTATCAAATCCATACCCGCTCCTCTTGATACTCTTGATGATATCTCGTTCTGAAGATACATCTTCGTTATAATCAACTATCAACTTCGTTGAAATAAGATTGATTTTTACATCTTCAATGCCTGGTAAGTTCTCTATGTTCTTCTTTACTTTAGCAACGCAGTTAGCACAGTCCATCCCTTTGACAATTCCACGTAGCTCAGGCATTGTATTCAGAAACAGTTATCCTTGTAATCACTTAAAAATTATCCTTTAACAAAAAAATTAGAGACAGAGTTAGATTTTATCTAACTTCTGAAGTTTCATCGTTTCTTGCATTGTAGCTTTGATTTTTAGAAGCTTTCTTTGATAAGCCTTAAAGCCACTAATTTCGCCTTTATTTAGTTTAAGAAAAGTATCTGTACTCATTGCATACGAGATATCTGGATTGTCCAACTTCTCCTTTAAAACAGGTTGAGGTTGACCATTGACTAATTCTATAACATAGTATTCATCAATGTCAGTAAAGTGATATTGTAATTTCTTGTTCCAGTCTTTGAAATGTTTAGCAACACTTTCGTGTGTATACTTATCTTTTTGTTTCTCTAGAGTATCCATTACTTCATCCATATTTACCATGTTAATCACCTAACCGTAACTGAAACGTATTCCAGTTCCACCTTTGGGGTCACCGAAGATGACAGCGTCATATTCACAAACATTCCAGCATGCACCACATTCTAAACACTGTTTGAGATTAATAGGACGATAAATTGCCCCATCAGCTTCCCATACACCAGCAGTACAGAATTTAGCACACTCACCACAACCAACACAATTGTCTTCGACAACTTTTATGAACTCTCCAGTGTCACCTGGATAATAATTGAATTTCATTTCTATCTTCATTTTCTTCCCCTCTCTTTTATGAGATTTTCAAAATCCGGATCAACAGATGCATAAGGTACAATTAATTCTTGAAAGTCATATGCTTCTTGAATTAACTCCATATCTTCGTCTTCGACACCTTTCATCCACTTCGTGTGAATTGCATTTGAGATAAATCCCCCACCCATAATTACTTGTTGCATCATTCGGGTTATTTCTTCATCAGATTTACTAAGAATTGCTTCTTTGTTCACTGCAGCAATATGTCGAAAAGCTTGCATGAAGAAGTTATCACCAAGTAGCTGTTCATATCTTTCTGACAATTTAGCTTCAGAAAAATCTCCAGCTTCTATTGCTTCTGCTGCAGAAATTGCTGCATAAATTCCAGTGAAGAATGCTTCAGGCATACCCTCACCTAAGAAAGGTATCACAAATCCACCAGCTTCTCCAGTCAAGATCAAACCATTTCTAACTCTTCTTTCTATAGTTTCATCGTACTCAAGATGTACTCCCCAAGAAACAATCTCTCCACCTTCAATTTTCTTCTTAACTATAGGTAAATTCATGAAATTATCCATATATTTCTTAACATTTGGAAATTCATCATTTATTAGGTTCTCATCCATATATCCCCCTGTTCCTAGAGTAACAGTATCCTTCTTTGGGAATATCCACGGCCAGGTTTTATACTGAATGTCTGGAGATAGATAATATTCAATACAATCTCCAAATCGCTCGTTGATCACCTCTTCACCTAATTTTACAGCTGCAGTGATGTAAAGAATCATGCTTGTACCTTTTCTTTTAGGAATCAACCCAGCTTTACGACCAACTATGGAGTTAACTCCAGCTGCATCAATTACAACTTTACCAAAATACTTCTCACCAGAGTCTGTAATTACACCTTTAACGTAATCATTCTCTTCAATAATATCAACAACAGTGGTTGATAGTTTCACTTCTGCTCCTGCTTTCTTAGCTTCTTCTGTATGCCAAGAGTCAAGATGATCTCTTCTTACAGACAATAACAATACTCCTTCTGAGGGAATCTCATGAAAGACAGTTGTTCTGTCATCATTGATATGATAGGTTCGCATTTCTTTGATTAATCGTTCAGTTGGACATTCAACAATATATTGTAAATCTGGGTCCAAAATTGCAGCACCATTTAAGCATGTTCCAGAAACATTTTTCTCTCCAGGAACTTGGGATTTTTCAAGTAATAGAACGCTCAACCCCAATTCTGCTGCTTTCTTTGCTGCGGCTGGACCTGCACATCCTGCTCCAACGACAATAACATCGTATTCATTATTCATTTGAGGTACCTCCACAAATACAAAATCGCTACTCCATGTGTTAATTTTAAGTTTTTATCCCCCAAAACTTACAGACAAATAGAAACGTAATTCCAAAAAACAGTAATTAACACCATAAATATCCATAGTTTAAGAGAAAAGTAAAAATAGCGAGTAACTTCAAAAATCCTATGGATATTAATGAATTCAAACAGATTCTAATACAAGAATCAAAAGACATGCAAGAATATATTGTTGAAAAGCGAAGACACTTCCATATGTATCCGGAAACAGGGTATGAAGAAGTTAAGACATCTGCTTATCTTAAAGAAGAATTAGTTAAAATTGGTTATGATGTTGTTACAACTGCAAAGACTGGGTTAATTGCGATTATTGATTCAGGGAAGGAAGGAAGGACAATTGCTCTACGAGCAGACATTGATGCGCTTAATGTTACAGAAGAAAATGATAAACCATACTGCAGTAAAATACCTGGTAAAATGCATGCATGTGGTCATGATTCACACACTGCAATGTTACTTGCTGCTGCCCATATCGTCTATAAGCATAAAGATAAACTTGAAGGTAAAATTAAGCTCATTTTCCAACCAGCTGAAGAAGGTGGGGGAGGAGCAGATAAGATAGTCAAAGAAGGTCATATTGATGATGTAGATCAAATTTTCGGCATACATGTTTGGAGAGAACTACCAAGCGGAGTAATAGGAACCAGAAAGGGACCCTTCTTAGCATCAGCTGATCAATTTAAGATTGGGATTAAAGGTAAAGGTGGTCATGCAGCTAGTCCACATCAAACATTCGACCCAACATCTGTTATGGTAGATATCTATAATGCAATTCAAAAGATCGTGAGTAGAGAAATAGATCCACTAGACAAAGCTGTTATCTCTACCCCTATGTTAAGGGGAAGTGATGCTAGCAATGTTATACCAGGTACTGCAGAAATGGAAGGAACTTTCAGAACTTTCAGCAATGAGGTAAGAGATCACATCTTGAAGAGAATGCAAGAGATTATTGAGGGGTACAGTCATGCTTGGAGATGTGAAGGCAAGTTCGAATATGCAATTGATGGGATTTATTATCCACCAACAATCAATCATGATGATAGTGTAGAGGATGTTATTGATATTCTAAAACCTCTCGATGAAGTTAAAGAAGTAGATCTAACTATGGGTGGAGAAGATTTTGCTTTCTATCTCAATAAAACAAAAGGAGCATTCATTGCGCTTGGATTATATAACGAAGAAAAGGGTATAATACACCCTCATCACCATCCTAAATTCGATATAGATGAAGAAATTTTATGGAAAGGAACAGCGATTTATTCGATTTTAGCCTTCTATAATCTCTTCAAATCATAAAAGGAGTAAGGTAAGAGTTCTCTGTCTTACACTTTCACCCTTTTTCTCTATTCTACTGTTATATCAACACATAAGCTTTGAATTACAATCTAGAAGAATTTTTTTCATGAAAAACAGGTGAAACCTTGCGGAAAGGTTAGTAAGTGCTCTGTAAACCCACCTTTTTTACATAGTCATCTTTAGCAGAAGGTGTATTATAAGAAGGTAGGCGTTCTACTTTCTTGAAAACGCTTCCTCTACACCTTTGAAGAATAAGGTATATATATACTCGAACTAGTATCTTATTAAGGAACAGTTGGGGAATAGAGTGGACAAAGAACCATCGAAAGAAACAATTAGGAATTTGCTTGAAGAATATAGTCTCAAGCCAAATCAGGATAATGCTATGAAATTAGGTAGGGCAATAGCTGATGATAGTGCCCCCTTAGAGGTCAAGAAATGGCGTTTTCGAATGGCTTTAGATATAGTAACTCCCGATATGGCAGTTTATTCTACTATTCAAGCATGGTCATCAATTACAATGTTAGAAGATAATTTACCAGCAAGCATGAAAATCACTTCTGTTAAAGAAATGCTTCATAATCCGGATCTTAAGAATGATGTTTTAGATGAAATACTAACAAACATATTCAGTAGAAAGGGAGTACCCAGAGATCTATTAAATTATCTTGCTCCAGAATTCAAGAAAGCATCGAGAATTTCTGAGGAATTAAAATCCTACGTTAATAGCAAGTAGACTAAGAAACAATCTAATCCTAGATTCTAATTTATTTTGTATAGATTTTACTGTCGTAGATTTTCTTAAATGTACCAGCTATCAACTTTAGAGCATCGTGATTTAAACCATACTGAAGAAACTGATAGGTCTGTATTTCAAGAGATAGAATCTCCTCAAATTTTGTTAAGTCGATAGGTGTTGAATACTTCTCTAATGCTCCATTCAAGCATTCATTAAGTTCAAAATTTGTTAGAGTTTTAAGTTTCCATAAAATAAGGCATCTACTCAAGAACAAACTTAATTCATCAATGTTGTTAATTGTTTGTTCTTTGTGAGTTGCGAATTGAAGAAATAACACAGATACTATTCTTAGCATTTCTGTAATTTCAGGAGACATTTGAGGTAACGAATCTAATGTTGAGATTAAATCATCTAAAGATTCGACATTACCAAACTGATATTGTTCTAGAATCTCTACCGCATCCAAACATTCAGATCTAAAATCACAAAGTTTCTGATGAAATAAATCAAACTCTTTCTTATGAAATTTTGAGATTTCTTTTCCCAACGGTTGTTCTCTTACCAAATAGAACATCCTATGAAGAACACCGCTAATATAAGCGAGAAGATTAGAACTTTGATTATCCTCTTTCCAAACATTTGGAAGGAATTCAAGTAGTAATTTGTATTCAAGATGTAAATTGATATTTTCCACTAATATGTCTGCAAGAAACGTACTAGAAACACTGGAAATGTTTTCCTTAATTAGATTAACAGAACTAGAGGAAAGACCATTATCAATAACATAGTCGTATATTCTGTCTTCAGTTTCTTTCATAAGAATAAGTTCAGCTCTCAATTCTTTTTATTATTGTGGTTGAACAAAAATCTTTCAAAATACTTTTAGAAATGTTCACCAAAACGCTTTTTTAGGTAAACTATATTCTTACATATGGATTTCTCCATCTTTGTCTCTACGATAGAGATAGGACCACCATATATAGGCCCTATGGCTGGACTTCGCAGATATGCCTATTCTTTAATTCAAGCTTTAGCAAATCAAGATATAGAAATCCACATCGCAACAACAACTGCGTTGTCTTCTGACGATGAATTGATGAACAGAGAAAATATTAATTTTTATCTTTTACCTGAACAAATTTCAGCTAGAGGAGCTTATAGTACCCTAACAAATTTTAATGCTAAAAACCACAGAAAATTCTCTAAGGAAGCATTTGATGTTTTCACTGAACTTTCAGCTGAAAAAGAATTCTCACTCATTCATGCAATGGAAGTTTCAGCCCTTTCTTTTGCCATTGCGAAGAAGAAGGAAGAACTGGCTATCCCATTAATTGTTTCCATTCATGGAGCTGTAACAACAGGCAATTTTAAATCTAGATTGTGGGTCAAACGACCTTATTCCAAACTTCTTAGAAGAATTGTTAAATATTGTGACATTATTATAACTAATTCAAAGTCATTACTAGATAAAGTCAAACGATTACCAAGTAAAACTGAAGACAAAGTTATTTTAGTTCAACATGCTCTGAATTGCAAGAAATTCTCTCAAATTTCAAAAATAGAAGATACTGAAGAATTTAGAGATAAATATGATCTAACTCAAGATAAAACAACCATTTTACTACAAGGGCCCTTTATAACACGTAAATCTCAACTCGATGTTATTGAATATTTTCCTGAAATTCTTAAGAGACAACCTGATACGCATTTCTTAATAATTGGAGACGGACCACTTCTAAAAGATATTAAAGAAAAAGTCGTTGATTTGAAAATTGAAGATGCAATCACAATAACAGGTTACATAAAAGATGAAGAATTGTTATTAGCTTACCATGTTAGTAACATTCTGCTCTATCCTTCAAGAGAAGGGAGTTTTGGAACCCCATTAATCGAAGCTATGGCATCCGGATTGCCAGTAATAGCTATGGATCGACCACCTATGAACGAGATGTTACCTCCTGATAGTGGTTGGTTATATCCTCCGAATAAAAGAGAGCAAATAGTAGATAAAGTGCTTCAAATTGTGCATAATAAGAAAATTAGTGAGGAAATAGCATATAAATCACAAAATCATGCTTTGAAGAATTACGATTATGCAATTATAGGAAAAAATCTTGTAAAAATTTATAAGAAAATTATAAAACAATCAAATTAGTTTTTAGATAAGAACGCCAACAATCGAGAAAGATTTTATAAAGTAAATTTGTCATATAGTCATATTAATCTTACGACAAATCTCTTTGAAAGAAGACTGAAAGTAAGATATTACTGGGTATTTATAGTCAAAAAATCAGTATAAAATAGGAGTGAGGTTTGCCGCTCAAGTAACCTATGCGACCACCTCCCACAGGGGATTGTAGTCAAGTTGCAAGAGAAATGGAACCCTTTCCACTATACCCATCAAGAATGGGAAACAAGCGATCCGAAAGCACTACTTGTAGTGTGAACGGGGTAGGAGGGTACGTGATGTACCCCTGTAGGGTGTGTGTAGATTCACAAGGAATGACACTCACATCTGCTACTAAATATGCTCAACCATGTTTGCCTAACATGCCAACATGACAAAAACTCATCATCTTGATTAAAATACCCTTAAATATTCTAACAGTATAAATATTAACGAAAGGTGTCTCACTAAATGTCGAAAAAGTATTTCTGTCCAAATTGTGGGTCTTCTATTGCACCAGAAGACAAGTTTTGTTTGAATTGTGGTCACAAACTATTAGAAGAATCTGTTCCTGCGCCTAAAGCTCAGCAAACCCCCGCACCAGCCCAATCTGGTCCTTATGCACCAGTTCAATCAGGCCCTTATGATCGAGTACAACCAGCACCATATCCACAAGCTCAACCAGGTCCACAAGCAGTCTTACCAGCGAACTATATCCAATTCAAAGCAAGTTATATGGATCGTTGCCTTGCTTTACTTATAGACAGTGTCTTATACAATTTATGTCCGCCACTTTGGTGTTTCAGAGATGTTATTCCTGAAAAAGGGAAGTCTTTTGGAAAATCAATGCTCAATATCAGAGTAGTTGACTATGACACAGGACAACCAATAACAACAGGTCAATCATGTGTCAGAACTTTATGTTTAGGTGTTCTCTTTGGAATAGACTATATTGTGCCATTGTGTAATGAAGAAGGTCGAAGAGTTGGGGATTATTTAGCAGGTACTATTGTATTAGAAGATAGATAAAATCTTCTACATATTTTTCTCTGTTGATGAAAAAATGTCAAACTCGCTCATAGCTCAAATACAGGAATTGTTTGAACAACAAAAGTATAGAGAAGTATCTAATATTGTAAACTCAAATTTAGAAGGAGTAGAGAGTGCTAATGAGAGGAAGGAGATGTTACTCTTTTCTGCTCAATCAAATTATTTCTTAAGTAGAAATAAACAAGCACTGGAAGACATTTTAAGTTGTAAGAAATTACTGAGTGAAGTATCTAGTACAACTGAGGAAACTATTAATGTAGAAATACAAAGAGCGAAAATTCTACGAAGATTGGGAGAGAAGGAGAAATCTTTACACATATACGATAAGATTCTAAAGGTTCATCAAGAAAATTTAGATGAAGATACTAAAGCAACCATCTATCACAATCTAGCTAATCTCTATCTTGAAAAAGGTACTTTTGAACAGAGTAAAACATTATTTGAACAAGCTATTGAAATCGATAAAAGGAACAAGAATGAAAAGGGGTTAGCACAAAGTTTCTCAGGACTAGGAGGATTATTTTTTTATTTGGGCGAATATGATCAAGCTATTGATTATTATGGTAGAAGTTTGAAAATACGTTCTAAAAACAAGGATTTGGTAGGTGAAGCAACCATCTTATTCAATTTAGGTTCCACATACGCTAATATGCTTAGTGAAAAGAATGCCTTATCGTATCTAACCAAAGCGGAAAAGATCTTCAGAAAATTGGGTCATCAAAAGGGAGAACATACAGTGTTAGACACTAAAGCACGAATGTACTATAATCTCAAAAACTATGCTTCTGTAATTAAGAATTTACGATATCTTCAAACGATTTCAGCTAAAAGCATTACAAGCCAGAATTTACCTATGGTGATATTGTTAATAGATTCTTTACTTCAAAATGGTGAATCACTTAAAGCAGATAAAATTACAGATAAAGCCTTAGAAGCTGCAAAGACATTTGATGAAGAAAAGAAGAAGTTGCATATATCAGAAATTGCCAATTTAATGCATTTGAAAAGTCAATATTTGTTCAAAAACGAGAAATACGAAAGTTCTCTAAATGTCTTAGAAGAACTAGAAAAACTTGCAACACTTTTTCATGATGATAAAAGTTTGATAGCTATTCATTTTTCAAAATCACAAATTCTGTATGTAATGGGTAGCTTGAGCAAGGCGAAGGAATTAGCTCAATCGGGATTTAAGCTATCATCTAAACATAAAGACCCTACTTCAATTGCGTTCTTAGATCTACTTTTTGGAATAGATTGGAAACAATCTAATTTTTCTGAATGTATTGTCTCTGCAAAGGAACTAAGTCAATATGTTCAGATAAACAGAAAACCTGTTTTGGATACCATTATCCGTACCTTACAATTAGCTGAAAATGAAAGACACATAAAATCTCACAGCAGGGAGCATAATCTTCTATTTGAAGAAACCCATATTCCTTTGTTCTACCTAGATTTACTGTCTACTATCTATTCTAGCAAACTTACCTTATCTAAATTGGAAAGATTGGTGATTAATTTCAAATCACGAAATCCTGCTGCTGAAGCTCAATTATCGCCATATTTCTTACTAATGTTGAATCTTATCCAAATAGAGCAAGAAGAAAGGGAGAAATTCTTACCATCTCTGCAGAACGAAAGTAAATTACATTCCTTATTGTCAAGAATAGCTAGAAAGCAAGTTCTTACTGAAGATATCAGAGAAAATATAGAAAGGATAAGATCTCAAAAAATAGTAAGCTTACATACCCAGATGTTGAATCTTGATATCATCTATTATAGTATAATTTTAGGTTTTATATCGAAGAAATATTTGTTTGATTTCAAATGGTCAACTATCGTAGAGGAAAACCAGAAGGAGCTAGTAAAGATAAAGCAAAACTTGATGATCAGTTTCCTAAAAGATGAACAAGAAGATGTAAGAGGATTTGAAGATAATATTTCATATAAGAATGCGAAATTACTTTATGGTAAAATTACTCAAAATCTGTTCAACAAGATAGAAAGTAGTAATGTTGAAACGAAACTATTATTACAAGGAATTGTTGCAGATTTGGTGGTTAGAATTATTTCTCTAATTAACTCAGGTGAACTAAGTGGTCCAAAAACCGAAGAAGCTTACTAGACGCGAAAAATGGGTGCTTTCACCTTATCGTTTAGCCCACCATCCACTTTGCTCTAAATTTGATGAACATGTCTATAGAATCAGAGGAAAAAAAGTGTGTAGAGGTTGTGTCAATTTATATAGCGGAATGATTTTTGGATTGATTCTAGCCCCAATTGTTGTTTTTGTTTTACATATTAACTTCTGGGTTGCGTTTATAGCTACCAATTCCATGTTCATTTTTACACCAATTAGTGCTTTTCTTGAACCCCCTAGGTGGTTTAAAGATGTTAGTAGATTTTTATTGGGAATTGCTATGATCAGTGCTGGTTTATCAGTTATACTTGGTATAGTTGCTATAACCAAAGGAATGGATTGGGGAGCATTTGCTGTTATTCTCATAACTTTGTTTATCTATTTCTCTAGTCGTGCTTATTTCACTAGATTCAGAGACCGAAAGAATGAACAAGTATGCAGAAATTGTGAACAATTTTATCACCCTCGTTGTGAAGGAATGGGGTCTGCTGTTGATAAAGCTAAAGCACTAGAAAGTCTAGAAAAAGGCGATGCATTTAGCGAGCAGTAGATTTTTAACCACCCACTTGATTTCTCCATTAAAGTTGATTAAGATTTAACCCAGTTACATTTGAGGAAACATCATGGATTACAGCTTTACAACACCTATTGAGCTAAGCAACATATTTGGATTACTAGGTCTATTTGTTTTTGTTCTCTCTGCTCTTACAGTAGCAGAAATCTTACGAAGAAAAGACAAGGTCTCAGGACCAACATCCAGAAAGATAGTTCATCTATCTGTGGGAAATGTAATACTAATATTCCCTTTTGTATTTACAAATAATTGGTTCGCCTTGATCGGTCCAGTATTTTTTATTCCTTTCACTTACTTTACAGGTCCCGCATCACCAATCAAGAAATTTAGACTCAAAGGTGTAGAATCAGGTCACACTTATGGGACAGTATTTTATGCCATCTCTCTTACAGTTTTAGTTGCACTCTTCTTCGATCCTGACCCCAATAATCAGAATAATGTTATCCTGCTTGGGTCATTTCTACCATTAGTATGGGGGGATGGAATTAGTGCAGTTATAGGGTCGAAATTTGGAAATAATAAAGCTTACAAGATCTTTGGCGGAACTAAGACTTTGCTTGGTAGTTGGGCTGCTGCTTTTGCAACATTCATTTCGGTAACAATTGGTTGTTTGATACTTTTCAGAACAGTGGAATCTGTTGCAGTTTGTATCTATATAGGTCTCTTAACTGGATTTGTTACAGCATTCATTGAGGCATTAACTCCTAAAGGGTTTGACAATATAGCTGTTCCGGCAGCTAATGCAATAGTACTATTTGGTCTCTATAAATTATTCAATGAGAATCTCATTAATCTAAATGAAGCACTTTCGATTTTATCAATTATAATTGCAGCTGTTATTGGTCTGATCATAGCAACTGTTAGCATCATTTTCAAGGCTCTAACTTGGGATGGGGGAATGGCAGGATTCTACTTTGGAATAGTAATTCTTGGATTAGGATCTTGGACATGGGGTATAATGTATTTTATCTTCTTCATTTTAGGCAGTCTTTCCTCTTTTATTGGAAGGAAATCAAAAGAGAGCGTTAGTCAAGAATATGAAAAGGGTGATACAGCGCGAGATAGTGTTCAAGCAATGGTTAATAGTATAATTCCAGCTGTTATGTCCTTTCTAATAGTTCTTGTCCGAGGTCATGTACCTATTCAGCAGGAGCTGATGGTACTTATGGCTGGTGCAGGTGCTATAGCTGTAAGCTTGGCAGATACTCTTGGAACAGAAATTGGTGCTCTTTCTAGAAGAGAACCACGTTTGTCTACTAAACCATGGGTAAAGGTACCAAGAGGCACACCAGGGGCTATCTCCTTCTTAGGAATAGTGTCATCAATCCTTGGAGCAGCAATTATAGCTTTCCTAGGTTTAGGTATTGCACAAGTTGACACATTAACAACATTAGAGTTACCCTCTTCTCTTTGGAAATTCATAATTCCTGTTGTCATAGGAGGTACTATTGGAGCATATATGGACAGTGTTTTTGCTTGTACTATACAGAAAATGAACAAATGCACAGTATGTGGCAAAATCACAGAGAAAAAGGAACACTGTGAAAAACAAACAGAACACCATTCTGGTGTGAAATGGATTAGAAATGATTTTGTGAATCTATTTAGCATTATTGTGGGTGCAACTTTTGCATTTGCTAGTTATATGATTATATTATTATTCTAATCCTATTTTTTGTCTTTCAAACATTCTATACCTGGTAAAAGGGAGCCTTTCATTATTTCTAAACTTGCCCCACCACCAGTGGAAATAAACGAAACCTTATCCTGTAAATGGTATTTTTCAAAAGCAGCAGCGCTGTCTCCTCCTCCCACTATGGTATGAATCTTATTCTCAACTAGAAATTCAGCAATATCCTTGGTTCCTCTTTCAAATTCTTCTTTCTCAAAAATTCCCATAGGACCATTCCATAGAACTTGCTTCGAATTCTTAAGTATTTCTTGAAATTTAGTAATAGTTTTTTTACCTATGTCTGCACCAATATCTTTCTCTTTAATGTTCTCTATAGATACTGCTTCAACCCTATTTGGGGAGTTTATATCATCACAAACTATAACATCTTCAGGAAGGAAGATTTTCGTTCCCTTTGAATCTGTAATAAAATACTCTTTCACTTCATCAAGTTTTGATTCATCTTTTATAGATTGACCAATAGAGTAACCTTTTGCTAAGAGAAAGGTATATGCCATCCCTCCACCTATTAGGATATTGTCAGCAAGTCCAAGAAGATAACCAATAACATCCAGCTTATCTTTGACTTTTGCACCACCTAAGATTACAGTAAAAGGTCGCTTTGGTTTTTCGATACTCTGAGTAAGATATTCAAGTTCTTTTTTCATCAAGAAACCATATCCGTTTTCAGTAAGATAATCGCAAACACCATATGTTGAGGAATGTCTTCTATGCGCGGTCGCAAATGCATCTGTAATATAAACATCAGCTAACCTAGAAAGTTCTTCTGAAAAACCAGAATCATTTTCTTTTTCTTCTTTGTGAAAACGGGAATTTTCCAGTAAGAGTATTTCACCTTTGTCCAATCTTGAAACAGCATCCTCAACATCAGGACCTATGCAATCATCTGCTTTGTAGATATTTGTAAGAGGGAGAAATTCTTGAAGTTTGGTAAATATGGGAGTAAGCTTCAATTTCTCTATTACTTCCCCATTAGGTCTTCCTAAATGAGATATGAGTATAATTCTACAATTCATCTCTTGTAAGTACTTGATGGTTGGTAAGGATCTTTCTATTCTTCGTGAATCAGTAATTTCACCAAGTTCGTTTATTGGAACATTAAAATCTACTCTAACCAATACTCTCTTATTTTTGACTTTCAAATCATAAATCGATTTTTTCTCCTCAAATTTGAGGATGTTAGAGAAATCTCTTTCGAATATTAAGAAATCTTTTGTAGGATTATTAGCAAGCATGGTTACAACTCCTATTGATTTTAGTGCAAATTGATTATTAAAAAAGTTAGTCATCAACAAAGATCCGTTCCTCAGATATCAACAGTAAAACATACAAACTAGAAAGACATAATATTCTTATGGTCAGTGATTCAGAAGAATTTGTCATAACGGAACTTAAATTAGCTTCTAAAGAAGTCGTAAAAACAATAGTTGACATTTGGGAAGAGGTCATTAATTGGCATTCCAGTTTTGATAGTGATTTTGCTTTAGATAAAGATGGAAGATCAAATTTTGGTTTCATGGTTTCAAAAGCAATTCATGATCCTACTCAAACAGTGTATATTGCCAAAAAGGATAATGAGATTATTGGTTTTGTTTTTGGATATGTTAAGAAACATTCTGGATTCTTCAAAAATCGAATAATAGCCCACATCTCTGATATCGCTGTAGTCAAGCAGTATAGAAGAACAGGAGTAGGTACTGCACTCATGCAGAAATTTGAGAAGGGGTTTGCAAAACAAAATGATGCTAATGAATTATCACTATATGTTCATTCACAGAATAAAGAAGGTGTTGATTTTTATAATAAATTAGGTTTTGATATTAAACTCCTTTCGATGAGAAAAAAACTATGAGTCAGGTATTATTAACCCTAATGCTAGATGATTTGTAGGTTGGTAGTCTCCAGTAGTTTTTTGAAATCCCATTCCTGTACCTATTGAGGATAGAGGTAGTTGTACAGAGCCGTTTTTAACTTGTAAAATAACTTCTATTTTTATTTCTGGTACAATAACTTCATCTAATTCAAAGAAGTATTCTTGTTTCTCGTTAGGGGAAATAACTTCTTCGAACACTTTCTCAGAATCAATGTGAAGTTCTATTTGTATCAATGAGTTTGACTCTGATGTAGCAATCTTAGCACAGATTCCTTTTATGCCATTCTTAAATAGAAGTGCAGAAAACAGTTGCTTTACAGCGACGATTTCATTCCCTACTTCCTTATAGAAGTCTAAAATTTCTTCAGGTGAGTACCCCCAAATTACCTGCATATGTCACAACTCTACTAATAGAAGAAATAGAATCATCATTAAAAATTTAGTGAACAATTTACTAATAAATTAAAGAAATAAAAAAAGAAAAAAACAGAAAGTAGATTACTTTCTCTTTCTCATAACTACGTAAATAACACCTAGTGCAACAACTGGAATTAAAGCAAAGAAACTTGTATCCTCTGTTCCTACGTCTTCTGGGAAGGGTAGTAAGAAGTTAAGAAGATTGTTTACAATTACTTGACCGAATGCTGTGCCGTTGTTATAAACGCCGTTTTCTGTTTTTTGGTCATACATATACTTGTAGTCGGAGTAGATTGCTTCACCAGATAGTACGATGTGACTATCATAGGTTAATGAATGCTCATATACTAAAGCTGGATATAATCCATTTGTAGTAGAGTTAGCATATAGATCTAATCCTTGCCAATCATCACTGACATCTGAGTCATCAGAAGTAGCATTTACACTGTATGTCATCAAAGTCCAAACTCTTTCTGGGAATATAGATTTACCATATCGTAGGTCTTTGTAATATGTTCCATCAAAAGCTACTATTGAACAAGGTCCATGGAATATTGCACCAGCTGTACAACCTTCTGATACATTTCCAACGATGTCGGTATCATATAGAGGGTCTCCAACACCAAATTCTGTAGCAGCTGCTCTGTATGCAGCACCGTCATTATAGACAGCATCAGAAATTGAGGTTGCATCAAGTCTTATAATAGAGCCGAGACCTTCTAAAACGTTGTTGATTGCATATGGGTCATAATAACCGCCATAATCTGAATCTCCAGCGCCCCAAAGTAACTTGTCACCTTGAGCAAACCAGAAGGCTATGTCAACTATTTGTTTAATAGACCAATCCCTACCAACATCTGCTTCTGTTAGGAATAGTACATCAACATCGTCATCAAGTCTCCAAGATTGATTGATGTAAACGACTGTATTACCAGCTAATGTTAGATTTGCAGCAAGGTTGTCTACATCATTTGCATGATAACCACCATGATACAAATCAAAAGCGATTTTTAGGCCAGTAAATTCAATTTCAGTAGAAATTGCGGCTTGAGTTTGTGTCATGCCTGCGATCATTCCTACTATTAGAATTAAACTGAAAATATGTTTTCTTTTCATTTTATTTCACCGTGCACATGTGTGCAATTATAAAGAGAAACTTCTCCTAATTAAACTTTTCTGCTAAAGGGATTGAAACGTAGTTTCCGACAAAAATACTTCAAAATTACTAAGCCGCTATCTGCGAGAATTTATTTCAATAATTGGAATGTATAGTGTTTTCTTGTGAATTCCGATGTTTCAGCACCCTACAATATTACGTATATTTATATTGAAAATTTTGATAATGAACTTTGAGGAATAACTGCAGAAGTACAGTACTTCATAGCTAATGCTCGAATTACAAAATAGTGGTTGACAAATGATTGAAGTATTTCATGTTAGAAATAATCGAATTCAACCGATTTCTTTGAAGAATCCTGCTGAAGTAGGGGACACTATTTTGATTTCTGGAAAACGTGATGCTATTCCTTTTGTTCAAACGAAAAGAAATCAAAAATTGCATATTCTTTTTATCTCTCCAATTGGAACAATTATTGATTCTGATCAAGTACGGCTGGATGATACTGGGTTAAAACGAATCTATTCGTTTCCTATTACTCCAGATCTGTTTTCAGGTACGTATATACTGCAAATAGATGGTGATTTCAAGCTTAGAGAGAAGATAAATATTCGAACTAGTAAACATTTGATTTATCGTTGGATACTTTATTACGGTGTTCAAATAACAAATCCAAATAGCTTTCCAATAAATAATTTCGTTGTTGACGTTGCACTTCCTCCAAACATTTCTCCTACTCAAAACATTGCAGAAGTATGTTGTAACTATAAACCTTCTAAACTTGTAACTGATAAAGAGGGGAATAGGTGGTTAAGATTCTATTTCCACCAAGTCAATCCAAATGAGAAAATTACTGTCGCATATAGAGCTTTAATCATCACTCGTTTGATTTCTTATGACATTACCAGAATAAAGGGAGAAGAGAAGGACAGTTCGAGATTTTATCCTGAAACTCAGAAGAATTATACTAAACCAGAAGAATTTCTAGAGTCTGATCATGAAAAAATCAAAGCTGTTGCAAGGAAGTATAGCTCTCACACACCAATAAACAAAGTTCTTGCTTTTCTGAAGTATGTTCGAAATAACATCACTTATGTTCCTCAAAATGGTGATTATGGAGCAGGTTTTGCAATTGAGAACAACGTTGGAGATTGCACAGAATTTGCTTCACTTTTTGTAAGTTTATGCCGTTCAGCAAAGGTTCCAGCAAGAATGACAACAAGCATAATTCTCAGTGAATATGAGGGTTGGGTATATCATTCTCAAGCTGAGTTTTTCTCAAATGGAATATGGATTCCCATAGATCCTACTCTCCAACATGATTTCAGGTATCTATACAGAGACCCAAGTTGTATTATCATTCAACGAGGAAATACTTTGGGAGACACCAATATCAGAGAAGTCCGTTACAGTTATGATGACATGGATTCAAAACAAATTAATCTTCATTCTCATAAAAATGTTATATGGGATAGACAACCTTCAGGAGCGTATGTTGAGTCTTCCTCATTAGAATCTGATAGAATAAAAGGAACCTTCTTTGAAGGGTTAAATCTCAAATATTCATTGCCAAGTCTAGATTTAGAACAACAAGATAAAGAGATAGAGATTAGGGTTACAGCTCCTGAATCAGCTCCTGTTCACAAACCGTTCAATATTCCTATTCATCTCTACAATCGTAATGAAACTTCAATGATTGGCACACTCCGTGTTTCCTTTGTTCGAGGAGGTTTGTATACTAGCCATCTCCTACCTCTACTAATTCCGCCAAATTCACATGAACCTATAATGATTGAAATTCCAGCTACAAACTTTTTAGGACCGACTTTTATTGACTTCATATTTCAAGATGAAAATGGTAACAAAATTGGATATGAACAAAAGAAAATTAATTTTCAATAAAAGAATAGAAGAAAGAAGAAAAAAGAAGTTATTTTTGTTTCTTTTTCATATAAGTTGCAGTACCTACAGCTAATATACCAACTATTGAGAACCATAGAGATATTGGTGCTTCTTCAACATTGACCTGAGTTTCTATTAGTTGTGATACACTGTTCCCAAAAACATCTGTAATAGTGAAGTTTAATGTAATTTGTCCCCCTTCTAAAGAGGTTAGGTCAATTCCACCCCATTTTACTCGCTTATATGTTGACGAAGTTGAGAGAAATTCTAAATCACCTACTTTTAGAACACCGGTTAGTTGATTACACCAATCAAAAACACCCATACTAATATCAAAAATAGCATTAATACTTGCATTTTCGTCTATAGGTGCTGAACTGGCATCAGCTACCTTATACAGAACCTCATCAATTCTTGGAGCTGTTGTATCATCTAAATCCCAGAAAGGAACACCAATTTGACTTGTTCTTACAAATGCTGGGTCGACAGCTAGTGTGTCAATACCCATAGATGCAAGTATTGTTGGAGCTATATCGCGTTGGTAATTAGGAACACCTAGTGAGTGTTTTACTGAATCATTACTCATGATGAATGTATTTGTAGTTATCTCGTCTTCATTTTCAGGCCATACTCCACCGTCGTGACCATGATCATACATACCATGATCTGCACCTATTATAACAAGTGTCTCATCCATTACACCCATCGCTTCTAATTGATCAAGAATCAAACCTGTACCGATATCACATTCAACTAAGGATTGCATGTACTCTTCAGTGTATTCACCAGTTGTTGTATCAGTAACGCCAAAACCATGTCCTGCTTGATCTGGTTCAGTCATATGCACACGCAAATAGAACCTTTCAGAAGTAACGTTTTGCAAGAAATCTACTGCAACACCTCCTAGATAATCTGCTCTCATTACAGGAGAATAATATAATTGAACATCTTCATTGAAACCATGAAGGGCAGCAGCTAGAGCATCTGGATCACCAGGAACCCATGTAAGATTTTCTGAAGCAAAATACATATCAGTTTCGTTCTTCATGTTATCATATATTGGGTCAATCATTGGATCCTGGTTCATATAAGTCATATCCATTTCAGCTGTTTGCCATGCATAGACGAACATGGTAGTTACATCATCACCAAAATTGTTCTTTAATCTCTCAGCAATAGTTAGATTCTCAGGGATTGATGTTTTTGTTGTTCCAGACCCAAACATATTGTATGGAATCATATTGATGTCAGGTCCATAGCCTGTTTCCATACAAGCTAAACCTGGATTTGTTCCTGTTACATGTGAGGTAATCCTGATTGTCTGTCTGTATCCTATTTGATCTATTTTTTCTGTCTTTGGTAATAATCCATCACCTATCATATCCTCTAAAACCTTGTAATTTGTTCCATCCCAAGTTATGAAAACTACATTTTTGAAGTAAGGTAGAACAGAATCATTAAGAATTATATAATCGCTAGGTTTTTGTTGAGAATAAATCGTTGTATTAAATCCTTGAAGAGAGGAAAACAACGCTACTAATATAACTAAAGTCAGCAATTTTTTTTTCATAGAATCACTTTTCTTTTTAATGATGAATTCACTAGCTATTATTGAACATTGTTGTATAATAGAGCTATCAATAAACAAACGATAGCTAATGAAAATGCCTATTTTTAGATACTTTCAAACATCAAAATTATTTAATTAAACCAAGTTTTAAACGAAAATTTGTTTTATCGTAAGTGCAAAAACTTTATAGTCTGAAAGCTAGAATGTAATATGATATTCATTAGATATCAATAAGAAGGTTGATTAAAAAATGAAAATTAAAAGAATAGCTATTCTAGTTTTGTTACTTGTTACATTAACAGCAGGTAGTACGATGTTTCTGTCTACTGCAGAACAAGATTCAACAATTGTTTCAAATCCAGAACTCGATGGTGTAACTTTGACTATTGTTACTCGACACGACGTAACAATTACTGACGAATTTACAAACAGATTTTTGGCAACACCTGAAGCTATAGCTGCAGATATTGATGTATTGGATTTTAGATATGCCACAACTGATGATGGTTGGAAGAAATATCTAGAGGATCCTGCAAAATCTGTCGATATTGCTTGGGGTGGAGGACCAGCATTGTTTAACACAATGGAAAACTGGGGACTTTTATATCATATAGACCCCGTAGCTGATGCTGCTTTATTTACAATCATCAACGATAGTGTTCCTATGGAGTTAGCAGGAGCAGGAATGAAAAAGTATGCAGGTGAAGACTTAGTTTGGGCAGCAAATGCTATCTCATCCTTTGGTTTTACCGTAAATCACGATTTCTTGGATTTATATGGTCTGCCAATTCCAACTACTTGGGAAGAACTGGCTACACCTACCTATTATATCAGTGATAGCGTGAAAGCAATTAGTATGGGTGATCCACCATTAACTACTTCTAACACCAGAATTTACCAGATCATTCTCCAAGCTTTTGGCTGGGATGAAGGATGGAAAATCATAACCAGAATGGGTGCTAACGCAGGTATCTATCCAGGTTCAGGTGATACAAGAGGTGCAGTTGTAAGCGGTGAAGTCGGTATAGCCATGACAATTGATTTCTACGGCACTATTGCTAACAGAGAGAATCCTGCTTGTGAATATATCATTCCAGAAGGACAATCTATTGTAAACGGAGATCCTATAGCAATGGGAATTCATGTAGATGACTATGATGAAGCAGCCATTTTCTTGGAATATGTTACATCACCAGCAGGTCAAACTGCATGGATGACAGAAGGTCTTGATCGTCTTCCGGTAAATGATTCAGCTTTTTATACTCCTGAAGGTTCAACTTATACAGAATTATGGGCCTTATACAATGAAACATTAGCAAATAAAGGTATTGATTTCGATGAAGAACTATCCACTAACAATTTAGATACTACAATTTACTACTTCCACAACACCATCACACAAAAACACAATTTGCTACGCAGAACTTGGGGAACATTAGTAACTCAATATAGAGACCTCACAATTAATGCAACACAGTTTCTTGACCTCTCTAATCAATTAGGAGTACCAGGAATGACGCAGAATCAGTCTTTGGATTGGAATACTCAGTATCAAACGGATGCAATATTTGCAGCTGATAAGGATGCAGAATGGAGAGAATATGCCGCTGATCAGTATTGTGATATCCTCGAAGTATTAGGCGATCCTTGTTCTTCTGGACCAGATCCAACAGAAACTGAAACTGAAACTGAAACAGATCCATCACCATTTGGATTTATTCCAGCTTTGATGGCATCACTGATTATTGCAACAGTAACTTTAATCTACAAACGAAAGAAAAGATAATTTTTTCTTTTCCTTTTCCTTTTCTTTTATTAAAATTCTAACAATTATACAATCGCATTTTTAATTCATTATTTTTTAAAGCTAGGGAGAAACTTCAAAAAGCATTAGCTCATTATCTCATCATCTATACCTTCGAGTAGAATAAATATGGCAAGTGCGAGTAAAGAAAATGACGATAAAGGGGGAGGAAAACAGAAAAGGTCATTAATCGATACATTATATGTAAAACTCTTAAAAGATCCTTCTACTAATTTTATCATTGTTCTCGTTGGGTTCGTATTCATCATTTGGATGGTCATACCACTTTTTACAGTGTTAACGGGAGCGGTTTACTTCAATGGTCAATGGTCTGGAGCCCCCATCGCCAATGTTTTTACAGATGAATTATACTTCAATTTTGCAGGAGAGGAAGGAACAAGTTTCTACACTAAAGGCGAGGAACCCTATGGAGGACCAACTGAGGCAGTAGCAGTTTCCAATGGGATAGCGTATTTAGCAGAGAGAGGACTAGGGATAGAAATACTTAATGTCACGGATCCTAATAACATAGTCGAGATTCAGCAATATTATGATGAATTGACCAGTTTTAAGGAGCTAGAAATAGAAGGAGATTTACTATATACAGCTGCAGGCAAAAGTGGGTTAGTGATTTTTAATATCTCAGATATTGAGGAAAGTTTCAAACCACTTTCTGAGATCTATAATCTTGCTAATTCTACAACCTTTCTTAACGTTGTAGGAGATTATGTCTATCTAGGGATTGATGAGCAAGGGTTTGCAATTATCAATGCCACTGATCCATCTAATCCAGAAGTTTTATCTAGAAACACAAGGTATGAAGGGTATGCTTTTGGAGAAAAAGTAAAGGATATTGCAATAAAGGACGATTATGCGTTTCTCGTAGGTTATGATACAGGAATGGTCGTTCTTGATATAAGTAACAAATCAAATCCTATTGAACTGTATAGGTATAATCACTTCCCAGCTTCAACAGAAACATTAACTCCACAAAGTATTGAAATAGTCAATGATACAGCATATCTTGCGGCAGATAAAGAAGGATTAGTTGCATTTAACATTTCAGATGTAGCAAATGTGAGCACATTAGGGTTCTATAATCTTACAACAAATACTCGTGCAGATGATGTTTATATTGGAGAAGATTATGCATGTTTGTTAACATCTAATCATAATCTTTTTGAGTATGATCTGAGAATAATCGATATCTCCGACCCATCCAATCTTACTCTAACAAATAGTTTTCAATCTATTGGTTACATCAATGAAGATCTGTGGTTAGATCCCGCAAATGATCTTATATACGTAGCTCGATCGGGTGCAGGTTTGATGATAATTGATAGTCAGGATATCTATGTTCTTCAAAACGTAGGCATTTATGAAGATACAATTATGATAACAGTTATCACTTTAAGTGGAAAGAACCATGGAGTGGTATTAAACACCATCAAAATTGGTATTCTAACTACTATATTTTCAGTTATTTTAGGAGTTGCTTTAGCTTTTATCTTGGCCAGATATGAATTTCCAGGTAAGAGACTAGTAAGTCTTCTAGCACTTGCTCCTTTAATTATTCCGCCTTTTATTTCAGGTATGGGATTCCGTTTAATTCTAGGTCCTAATGGTTTTCTAAATAATTTCTTTCTAATACCAGCGTTCGAGACTAAACTTGTATTTTCAGGAATATTCGCGATAGTCTTTGTACAAACGTCCCATTTCTACGCGCTTGTATATCTCAATGCATTTTCATCTTTTCTCAATATAGATCCAAGTATGGAAGAATCGGCTGAAAATCTAGGTGCAGGAAGACTCAGATTATTCTCTACTGTAACTTTACCACTAGCAATGCCAGGTATTGGTGCTGGTGCAATCTTAGTACTCATCCTTGCTATGGAAGACGTAGGAACGCCAATCATATTTGCAGCAATGGGAGATAATGCAGCAAAGAAAGTTCTACCATATCATATCTTTGAGAATTATTCGAAAGCGGGATCGGCGGAGATTACGCCTGAGATATGTGTTTTAGGAGGAATCCTACTGATAATAGCGTTACTTGGTTTCTTTGCTATACGAAAGTATGTTTCATTGAGAACCTATTCAATGGTCAGCAAAGGAAGAGCTGGTCATTATAGATTAACCAAAGCAAAATGGAAATTATTGTTTATCTACCCATTTTTGATTGTTCTATTCGCATTTTCGCTCTTAGTACATGTGGGTGTTTTCTTGATGTCTATTATGGAAACACTAGGTGGTACGAAGCCGTCTGACATCAAATTCACGTTTGAGAATTACAAACTAGTCTTCGTATCTTCACGGTACAATATACCGAACTATGTAATTAATACGCTTATCTACAGTGTAATTGCAACCATGCTCATAATTGTGATAGGCACATTAGCGGCGTATGTTGTCAGCCGTAAAAACTTCAGAGGTAAAGGTGTACTAGATGCCATAGTGACTCTCCCAATTGCTATCCCTGGTATAGTCTTAGCTATAGGATACTATAGAACTTTTGACTGGAGTGGTATAGTTAGTCGCAATCCTACATGGTTTAATAGAATGATGGCGAATGTTACGGCTAGTTTGAAATTAGATCCATTTATTGGAGTTGCTGTCACGCTGTTGATAATGAGCTATACAATACGGAAAATACCGTTTACGCTTAGATCTGCGTATGCTGGTCTACAACAAGTAGATACAGTTCTTGAAGAAGCATCATTCAATTTAGGTGCTACAAGAATGAGGACCATGGGTAAGATAACTATTCCGCTAATTTCACTCAACATCTTTGCAGGTTCTCTTGTGTCGTTCTTGTATTGTCTATCAGAAGTATCTACAACTATATTCTTGATTTTCAGTGCTCAAGCTGGAACTATCACATGGTATATGGCCTGGAATCCTTTGAAATTCCAAATATTCTGTGCTTTAGGTGTTTTACTAATGTTACTACAGATATTTAGCTTATTCATAACAAATGTGATATTAGGATCAAGAGCAGAAGCAATAACAGGGATATAATATCCCACTCTGTTTTTCTTTTTTTATTCAAATTGACCCCAAGTAAGGAACTTACCATCTTTGCGTTTGACAAGGACAGTTCCAAACTTTTTCCACTGTTCTTCTCTAAATCGAAAAACACTGAAATCAATTGGGTCTTTTTTGTTTTGTTCTTTTCTCAGCAATTCTATTTTTCTTCGTTCATCATCAAAAAAGATTTTTGAAATATAGCTACCAGTTTTTACTGGTTTTTCTATTCCTTGAGCAGTTTCCAAAATTTGTTCAACTGGTAATAATTGAAAAATAGCTTTGTGTTTAATTGTGTATACAGATCCTGGACAAAGTTCTTGGTCTTTTGCTGAGGTTTTACAATTTACACAGAAGACAAGTTGGCACCCTTGGCACACTTCCCATCCGTCCACGGCAGCTTCCTTTAAGGATACCATTTCATTACAGAAAGTACAACGGATATAACATTGAATCAAATCTTGATCTTTCAAATTGTTTTGAACTCCTCAGATATTTTCTGCCTTTCCTCATCTCCGTATTCAATCAACGTTCTGTAATTGTAACTCCAAACATTATTCTTTCTTTGGATGTATCCCATTTTGACTAAGTTCCTCAAACCTAAATCTACTAAATATTCTTTCATTTTTCCTGAGATAACTAATTTTTTCTTTATTATCTCAGTTGTTATGGATTTAGGATCATTCTCTTCTACCATAGCCATAATTAGCCCAAGTAGAACAAGCTCTGATTGTTGAAGTTCGGATGGTGCGTAATAAGAAGACTTCAAACAGTACCACCTTTCACCAGTCAAATCATATTCAATCAGATCCAATCCTATGATTTTCACAAACAATCTATACTCGTCCAATGCTTCCCTGAGCGATGCTACGTCAAATCTTGTAGCTAATAAGAGATCTAACTCAGAACACCCAAAAACAGTGGTTTTATCTTTTGTCCATTTTCTAGATAAGATTGTAGTTAATTCCTTGAATAATTGCCCTTTCTCATCATCTGATATAGATGGGGGGAGCATGCTAATCACAGTGGGATCAATAAGAGATTCCTCTCCCTCTTCTATGGGGTCCTCATCCATCTCATTTACCTTCAGGTCTTTGTTTTTTTGGAGATAGAAGAACGGAACTTGAAATTCCTTTTATAGGCGCATCATCTTTTCTCAATGTGAAACTAAGGAATTCATCTTCTTGAACTGCTATAATCTTCCTTTCACTAATCATTTTAGATAAAATCTCAGCTTCAACAGTTGTAAGAATGAGATTAATTTCACTCTTTCTAATTTTTTTATCGATTATCTTTTCTATGATTATTTCTTCAATATTCATAATATCCCCTTTACTCAAGAAATTATTTGCTAATTTGGTAACATATTGCTGATACTTATTGATGAATTGTTCTATCTCTTCATCTGATGCAAGTTCTATAATTTGTTCGTCAAGACTTGAGACAATTTCTTCAGTAGTAAATTTGCTTACTCTAGAGAAATAGGTTATAGGAGTAGAAAGTTTCTTAACAATATCAGCTAATTTTCCCATCCGTTGATCTGGATGTAGCATTTGATCTAGGAAGCTCTTTTCTCTTAGTTCGCTCATTCTTATGAACCCTTCATAAAGAGCAGCATCAACTAAACTTTCCTTTTCATTATGGAGATAGAGAAAGGCATCTGACACACTTCCTCTGTCAGATTCTGATTCATTAACAGTTACAACTTCTTTGTTCTTCAGTGATTTATCATATTTCTTCTTAAGTTCAAAAAGCAGATAGAACATATTCTCTGACCATTCACTGGCTTGTTCTAAATAACCTGCATTTGGTTCTGCTTCACTTTCTACGAAGTCGTTATCTGTCATCTTCTTACTCCCTTTGTTTTTACTCTGCTTTCTATCAATATTTTGTGAGAAAATTCCTCTGATAATTCTACATCATCTAAAGATGGAGTTATTAGAACAAACTGAGGGGTTATCATTCGGTTTTCTTTTGCGAGTCGATATGTCAATAGAGCCATTGAAAAAGCTAGTGTCTTATTCTTTCTATCAAGTTTTTGAGTAAACTCGTCAATTGCATGTATTGGTGATTGACTAATCATATGTAGAGCCAAAATAATTGCTTGTGCTAGTAGTGTTTTTTCTCCACCAGACAATTGTCTATATCTTCTATTGTCTCCTTTAGTCTCAGCTTCTATGTACAGGCCAGCATTTCGTTCATCGTTATAGTTCTTTATTTGAATAGATACGTTGAGAAAAATATCTTGTAAAAGAAGGTTCAACATCTTATTCATATGATCAACAATATTGTGTAAGCCACCTTCCCATTCTGTAATTCGTTTATTTAGATCTAATTTTAGATTCTGGAGATGTTCTTCAGCTTTGTGTGCTTCAGCCTTAATCATATCAACATGGCTTTCCTGTTTTAGAATTGCTTCTTGTGATATATTTGGTGTTATTTCAAGAAGCTCGAGCTGACCTTTTATCTGATTATATTCTGAGAATATTTCTTCATGCTCTCCTCTGATATTCTCAGGTGGAGAACCTTTTTCTTGAGCCTCTTTCATCAGGATCTGATATTGCTCGTTGATTTCTTGGAATTCCGCATTCAAAAATTCTAGTTGTCGAATTAGTTTCTCTCTTTTTGTTATAGCTAATTGAATTTGATCATCCAATTTGTTATATTCTTCTTTCTTTAAGGAATAGAATTGATCTTTTTCTTTCAATATTGATTCTTGCTCGATCAAATCTTTGGACAATGATGAGATTGATGAATCTAAAGTAGTGAGACCTATCTCCTCAGTTCGAATTTGTGCTTCTGCTGTACTTTTTAGCTGCTCTATTTTCAGGAATTCATCCTCTATAGCATCTGGATTTAAAGTCCAAGGTTTGAGTTGATTTTCCAACGTTCGTTTCTCATCTTCAACATCTGCAATTTCCCGATTGATTCTTATTTTATCTTCAGTAAGTTTTTCTATATCGAATTGTACTACTTGTAACTGTTCTCTAATTCTTTCAACAGTTTGATATTTAGATAAACCTACACCAAGTCGTATATTGGATTTACGCGGAGGATTTGAATAAGCTTCTTGCGAAAGATAGAAACTTTTCCCATCTGTGGTCAGAACATTTGTCCTATACCTTTTAGCATAATCAGTGAGTATATTGGGTGAAATTGATGGAGTAGCTAATAGAGTTTTAACGAATCTTTTTAGATATATTTTTGCTTGAAAAGGTGCTTCAATGAGATTAATAGCATAATCAATAATTCCACTTGGTTTTGACTCAAGTGCTAGTTGGACTAAGAAGTTTGGTTTTGGTCCTTTCTCTTCTTCAAGAACTCTACCGACCGTAAAATTAGGTTTGTATGAGGGAAAGATTTCATCATAAATCTTTTTCGAATCAGTATAAGCTTCATGTGATGCAGCTACAAAACCAAAAAGGTATCGTCCTATTGCGGCTTTGATAACATCAGTATATTCTTCAAATCCAGATTTAATAGAGATAATCTCGTAAATCGGTCCAACTATCTCTTTCTTATATTTAGAGGATTGTAATTTTTCTTTGAAGAAAATAATATCTTTTATCAACCTTCGTTCGTAATCAGTAATGTTCCCATATAGGGTTGATCTATCCTCTATTCTCTCCTTAATCTGTATCTCTTGAGCCATTTTTCTTTTAAAATCATGCTGGCTGACTTCCAATTCATC
>JAAFKJ010000079.1 GCA_021399395.1 Candidatus Heimdallarchaeota archaeon | reverse complement strand
GGAGATTGCCGAGTGGTCAAAGGCGCTAGAATGAGGATCTAGTCCTTAGTGGTCCGGGAGTTCGAATCTCCCTCTCCGCACCAAATTTTACTTTTCAGCCAAATAAATTATCTATAGATGTTGTTGACCAATCAATAAGACTGAAAATAACTCCAAAGATAATTGCGAAGATTAAGATTGCGATGCCAATGAGTAAAATCTCCTCTAGTATAGGTGATCCTCTCTTCTTTTTGAAGAGTTTAAGCTCTTTAAATAATAATATCCTCAACATAATTCTCAGCTATTATACTGATGCGGATATTTAAGCACCACAAATCGAGAACGTTAGATTCTACGTTTTACAGTAATATTGATAATCAACAGTAAATTTATTTTCAACAATCAAAACCAACCCTATAACACTCTAACTAAAAAACTTGGATATGGAAAACCTTTTTTAGTATCATAAGGGGGTGCGATATAGAATCCTTTGCCGGGTGTGTCTATGGATATAGAGCTTATAGAACTGTTTCCTAATTCGATAAAATTTATCTTATCAGATGTATCTTTAGCTTTTGCTAATGCGATCAGAAGGACAGGTTTAGCCGAAGTTTCATCCTTAGTAATTGAGGATGTCTACGTTCTAAAAAATACTTCTCCACTATTTGATGAGTTTATTGCACATCGGCTCGGATTAGTACCATTGAAATATGATATCAATGATCTCGATTTGAATTTCAGAGATGAATGTGATTGCGGTGGAATTGGTTGTAATATGTGTACTGTAACTTTAACAATTTCTAAAGAAACAGATAATCAAACAACTACAGTCGTTTATAGCTCTGATTTGATTTCGTCAACTGAAGGTGTTGAACCAATAAGTTCAACCATCCCCATCGTAAAATTGGGTCCAAATCAAGCTTTGGAACTTGAATGCATGGCACAACTTGGTCAAGGTAAAGAACATGCAAAATGGCAACCTGTTTCAGCTATGGGTTACCAGATTTTTCCAATTCCAAAGATAAGCAAAGACAAATGTACAAACTGCCTTATTTGCATAGAAGCATGCTACAGAGGTGTTTTTCAAAAAGTAGGTGACAATGTCCAAGTTGCAAATCCTCTAAACTGCACTTTGTGTGGTTATTGTTTAGATTTGTGTGAACCAGGGGCTATAACTATTAACAATGATCCTACAAAAGTTATCTTCTCGTTTGAGACCAATGGAGGTATGAACCCTGCTACAGTTTTAACAAAAGCCGGTGAGTTACTTATCTCCAACATCGACGAATTCAAAAAGACATTAGAATCAACATTGATTGATAAAGAAAAAGAATCATAAAGTGATCAAAATGCCAAGAAGAACAGGACCAACTGATCCAAACATACTTGAACTGATACATAAACTAAAGAAAAAATCAGCTGAAACAAACAAAGCTCTATGGAAAACTGTCGCAAATAGGATAGAAAAACCTAGACGACAAAGAGTCGCGGTGAATCTCAGTAAAATAAATAGGTTTTCAAAAACCAATGATATTGTTATTGTTCCAGGTTCTGTTTTAAGTTCAGGTGATCTTAAACACAAGGTCACTATTGCTGCTCTCAGATTCTCAGAAGGAGCAAAAGAGAAAATTAGTTCTACTAATAGTAAGACAATTACTCTCGACGAACTAATGGAATCTGGGTTAGAAGTAAGCAAAATGAAAATAATTATCTAATTGAGGAAATAAAAATGTCAAAAAAACAGAATAATGTGGCTGCAACTCAAGTCGTAAGACAAAAAATCAATATAGATGCAGACAATGCAATTTTGGGTCGGTTGAGTTCCGAAGTAGCCAAATACCTGTTAGAGGGATATGCAGTTAATATTCTAAATTGTGAAAAAGCCATAATCTCTGGTAAAAAACACTCTATCTTAAAAGAATACCGAGTTATGCAACAGATACATACACATACAAATCCAAGAAGAGGTCCTTTCCATCCTAAAAGGCCAGATCGTTTGGTAAGAAGAACTGTTAGAGGTATGCTCCCCTGGAAAAAACCCAGAGGAAAACAAGCATATCATAGACTATTAACTTATATTGGAGTTCCAGAGGAATTCACCAAAAGTGAGATTATAAAACCTAAATTTGCAGATGCAAATAAACTTACAAGCAAAAGAGTAACAATCGGTGAACTATGCAAAGAGTTCGGATGGAAGGAATAAAAAGGTGAAAATTATGGGTAAAGTAATTGTATCATCAGGAAAAAGAAAAACTGCAATCGCTAGAGCTACTCTCAAGGAAGGCAAAGGTAGAATAAGAGTAAATGGTGTTCCTCTAGAAGTTTTGCCAAATGAGTTAAGCAGGATTAAGATTAGTGAGATTTTTGTTATAGCCGGGGAAGACAAAAGAGAATCAATTGATGTAAAAATCAATGTAAGGGGTGGAGGTTATATGGGACAAGCTGAAGCAATAAGAACAGCCATTGCTAGAGGTTTAATCGAGTATTTCGATGATCTTGGTATGAAGGAAAAATTTGTTCTGTATGATAAGACAATCGTATCCGGCGACCCTAGAAGAACTGAGCCAAAACATTTTGGTGGAAAAAGTTCAAGATCTCGATTCCAGAAATCATATAGATAACTATTTTATTTCTTTACTTTATTTTTAATTAAATGACTGTTGAATTAGATTGTTCTATGGGTGAAGGAGGAGGGTCAGTAGTCAGAGTATCAGTAGCTTTAGCTGCTGGTCAAAATAATGACATCAAACTATTCAATATCCGGGCAAATAGGACTAAACCTGGACTTAGAGCTCAGCATATTGAAGCAATAAGTGCAATAAAACAATTCTCAGGCATGACATCCCAAGATTTACAGGTAGGTAAATCTCAATTAGCTCTTACAAAAGAAAATAATGAAAATGATGTTGCTTATGTTAACATAGGAACGGCAGGTAGTATTGGTTTAGTTGCTCAAGCTGTTATGTTCTATTCCTTTTCGCAAAAGAGAGATCTTGAGTTAATTATCAAAGGTGGTGCAACTCATGGTAAATGGGCACCCTCAATTGAGTATATTCGGCATGTAACAAATGAAATTGTTGGAAAAATGAACAAGAATATCACCGTTTCACCATCTAGATATGGTTTCTTTCCAAGAGGTGGAGCTGAAGTGAGTATTAATTTCAGTTCTCACGATTGTCTAGTACCGCTTACTATGGTTGACAGAGGAGAACTTGAGAAGATTGAGATTTATTCTACAACCTCAAAAAGCTTAGCCGAAAGAAACGTAGCTGAACGTCAAATAACATCATTCCGTAAGGGAGTAAATTCTAGAGTTGATGTGATTGAGCATATTCAATATGTGGATAGTTTGTCAGCTGGTACTGGTTTAACTGTTGTAGATCATTACTCTTCAGGAACTCGAATGGGATGTTTTGTTCCAGGAGAAAGAAAATTATCTTCAGAAAAAATAGGTGAAATGTGTGCTTTACTTTGGAAAAAGAACTCTAATAGTTCTGCTTCAATCGACGCTTATGCAGCTGATCAATTGATTGTTCCAATGGCTTTAACTGAAGGTAAATCTGAGATTACAACAACTGAAATAACAAATCATACAAGGACTAATATTGAATTGGTTCGTAGATTTATGAAACGAAATGTCAGTTACGAAAAGGAAGAAAATTGTTTCAGAATCATTGTGAGTTAAAACTACTTTTAATGGGTAATTTTGTCTGAAGTTCTTTCTTAACGACATATTTATATGATGCTACCTGTGCCGAAGTACGACATATGTATAAAAGTGTCATAATAAACTAAAATAAACAAATGTGATGTTTATGGGGCATCGAAGGGTCAGTGCTCCCCATCGGTCATCACTCGGATACCGAAGGGTAAGAGCAAGAAGGATCGTCCCCGCACCTCGCGATTGGCAACAATACGAGGGTGCTCCGAAATTGTTAGGATTTCTGGGAATAAAAGCAGGGATGACACACTGTGCGTACATTGAGGATCGACCAAGGAGTCACTTGGCGAATAGAGAGGTTACTACAGCTGTAACTTGTATTGAAACACCTCCAATAGTTATATTTAGTCTAAGAGGTTACAAGAAAACAGCTTATGGGCTTCAGATTGCAGCAGATCTTATGGCATCTGAAACTAAAGAAGAACTCAAAAGAAAGATTAAGCTTCCAAAGAACTATGACTTTAAGAAATCTAAAAAGAAATTTGACGATAATCTTGAAGCTATTGTGGAACTCAGAGCTGTTGTTCATACACAACCATATTTAACTGGGATTGGGATGAAGACACCTCAAATTGCTGAAATCAAAATCGGCTGTAACTCTATTAAAGAAGGATATGAATATGGTCTTTCTCTATTAGGTAAAGAACTGTTGATAAGAGATGTTTTCAAAGCAGGAGAATTTGTTGATGCAATGGGTGTAACCAAAGGTAAAGGTTTCCAAGGACCAGTTAAAAGACATGGAGTTAAAATTCTCCAACACAAATCTAAAGGAACTAAACGAGGAGTAGGTTCTATAGGACCATGGACTCCTGCAAGAACTATGTGGACCATACCAAGATATGGTCAAATGGGTTTCCATATGCGAACAGATTATAATAAAAGGATTATGCAAATTGGTTCAGATGGAGCACAAATTGTTCCTAAAGGTGGTTTTGTAAAATATGGTATAGTGAAAAATAACTATCTGTTGGTTAAAGGATCAATTCCAGGATCCAAAAAGCGAACAGTCATGCTAAGAGGACCTGTTAGACAAGTTCCTCAAGCGATAAAAGAGCCACAAATTCTCTTCATCTCAACGAAGAGTCAGCAAGGTTAGAAAGAGGTAGATGAAAATGAATGTAACAAAATACTCAATCAAAGGACAAAAAATGAGTGAAAAAGTTGAACTTCCAAATGTTTTCGAATCAACCTTGCGTCCTGATGTTATTAAGAGGGCTGTTCTTGCTGAACAAAGTTGGAAGAGACAACCAAAAGGCGTAAGTCCATTAGCAGGTAAAATGGTTGCTGTTGAAAATTGGGGTACTGGTAGAGGTGTAGCACGTGTTCCTCGTATAAAGGGATCTCGAACACACAGTGCTCAAAGAACAGCGTTCATTCCACAAGCTAGAGGTGGTCACAAAGCACATCCACCAACAGCTGAGAAGAACATAATAGAGAAGATTAACAGAAAGGAACATTTACTCGCTTTAAAATCTGCAATTGCTTATACATCTAAGAAAGATGCCGTAAGTGACAGAGGACATAGATTTGAGAGTAAAATGGAGTTTCCAATTATCATTGAATCTAAAGCTGAAACCATTGAAAAAACTAGTGATGCTATCCAATTGCTAAACAATCTAGGACTATCTTTAGAACTTATGCGAATAAAAATAGGTAAGAAAGTTCGTGCAGGCAAAGGTAAAATGAGGGGACGCAAATACAAAGTTCCAGTAGGACCTTTAATTGTAGTAAAGGATAAAGAAAGCTCCCTAATTAAAGCAGGAAGGAACATTCTAGGTACAGAAGTTATAACAATCAATGAGCTTACTACCGAGATTTTAGCACCAGGAACTTATCCAGGCAGACTTACTATCTGGACAGAGGATGCGATACAATCTCTAACTGAACGTTTTGGGTGAATAAAAAATGGATCCATATAAAATAATCAAGAAACCTCTCATATCTGAAAAAGATTTTGAGTTAATAGAACAGGAAAATAAACTTGTAATATTAGTCGATCTCAAAGCAACTAAGCAGCAAATCAAAGAAGCAATAGAGAAACTTTACAGCGTTAAAGTTGATAGTGTTAATACTCTGATAACTCCAAAAGGAACTAAGAAAGCATACGTGCGACTTAGTGATTTTGATGATGCAGCAGATATTGCATCAAGGATGGGCTTGTTCTAAAGAAGGTGATATGAATGGGTAAGAAGATATTAGTTCAAAGACGCGGAAGAGGAACTTCACAATTTAGAGCCGCTTCACACAAGAAAAAAGGTAGTGTTAAATATAGAAAACTAGCGAAGCTGGAATATACAGGAACCATTACAGGTGAAATTAGAGATTTAGTACACGATCCCGGTAGAGGTGCTCCTGTAGCTCGAGTCTTATTTGAAGATGGTCTTAAGAAAATTATTCTACCTTCAGAAGGCTTGCGAGTAGGGCAAAAAGTTGAATATGGCGCTACAGCAGCAGTTCAATTAGGTAACACCATGCCTTTACAATCAATTCCAGATGGTTCTCCTGTTTTTAACATAGAATTAACACCCGGAGATGGAGGAAGATTAATACGCTCTAGTGGCGGATATGCAACAATTCTTGGTAGAGACAAAGGAAAAGTTACTCTACAGCTTCCAAGTGGAGAAATGAAAGAAATTCCACAAAGATGTAGGGCAACTATTGGTATTGTTGCTGGTGGTGGAAGAACAGAAAAGCCTTTTGTAAAGGCTGGTAATAAATTCCATCTAAAGAAAGCCAAAGGACATTACTATCCAAAGGTTAGAGGTGTAGCGATGAATGCGGTTTCCCATCCACATGGTGGTGGTGCACATCAAGGTCCTCCAAGATCAACAACAGTATCAAGGCATGCACAACCTGGTAGAAAGGTTGGTTTGATTGCGGCTAGAAGAAGTGGTAGAAGAAGAGGTAAAAAGTAGTTTTACCCACTTTATTTCTTTTTTTATTTTTATTCGAGATTTTTCTAAGCGCAAATCACTATATATGTTATGCATAATTAGTCTGATAAAATGAATTTTATGATTCAGATTTTGCAGTACACAAATTTCTCGAAAATTTATCTTACCACGTAATTTTTGATTAAGTGGTAAGATGGAAATCTATTGTTCTCGCTTCGCTGTAAGAGCAGAAATTCATCTTGTTGTCTCTTGGTTTAGAATAAAGCTTTAACAACATCCTTGCGTTGAAGTTCTAAGTAGCTTAACAATTTGTTTTCTAACCCACTGAAACCATACTGTTGGCATTTTCTGATAGCCACATATTGTAAAGCAAGTCCCATAGGATCACCGTTCTTGAAGGCACTAATTTGGATAAATGCTTCCATAAAGATACGGAGTTCAAGCACCTCAATTCGATTTAGATTATTTTTATACTTCTTGAGAAGAGGATAGATTTCGGAGAAGCGTCTGATTTTGTAATATTCCTGTGCAGCTAACAAATCAGCAAAAGCTTTTTCCTCATAAGTCATTCGCTTTTTCGCAGGTCTTCTCTTCAATTCAAAAATTGAATTTATTAAATCTTGCTCATTAGTTATAATAGCTCTTTCTATTAGGAAATTAAGTATGTGCTCAATCCTCTTAGTACTTGGGGTTTTTAAATCCTTTATTTCTATAAGTTGCTCTTTTGTTAATTCAGCATTTAAGAGAAATTCACTGAAAAAGATTGCGTTGCTATAATATTTGCTTATATTCTCAAGGATTTTTTGTTTTAATTCATACAAATTTTTGGGTGCAAAATTTCGTAATCTTGAAAGGATATAGAATTTTGTTAAGTCAAAGATATGTTTCATCTGCCCTCTATTAAAGTCATCTAGATTTCTTGTTGCTATTCCTTCTTCTATCAGTTCATCTACTTCTATTATCTGATTGTAAGCTAATTCTAGCTTTCCTTGAAGTGCATAGGTTGCAGTAAGATAGGAAAGAGCAGTCAAATAGTAACTGGAGTAAATACTGGTTTCATAGATAGGTTGTAGTATCCTTATTGCTTCCTTTAGATGCTTCTCTGCCACATTGAGGCTAAATGATAATTCTTGACTAAAACCAATAAAGAAGTGAATATTAGATCTGATTTCCTCAGGTACTTGATTAAGAAAGTTTCTTCTCATAAGAATTGTTTTTGTTAAATTTATAGCTTTCTCTTTGTTTTGAGTTTGCTGAAAAATCAAGCTTAGAATACCAAGTGACATTACGAGACTATGGTAAAGTCTTTTTTCAGAAAAATAGACAATACAATTTTCTAAGATGTCTACACATCTAATATCTCTTGATACAAACCACATTTCTAATGCTTGAGTGTACTTTACAAAATAGTAGATAAACTGATTTGGTTGGTTAACTTCATCTAATAACGTTACAGCACTAATAATAGACTCTCTTCTCTCTTCTTTATTTCCTCTAATTCGTGCTATATACCAAGCAAAAGAAAAGGAAAACGCTAATCCTTCTTTATAATCTATTTTAGTTGCTAAAGATTGCATTTTCTCAAGAATTCGGATAGATTTTTCCATATTAGTCGATTGTTGAATGTATTGAAGGATTAGAAGACCTTTTAGAATGACTAGAGATTCAAAATCCTTAATCTCTGTTGCTACACCAATACTGTCTTCGATTATATGGATTATATTTTCATCAGATCTTCTATTTGAAGCAACAATTTTTAACTGAGATATTATTTCTCTCAATTCATCTTTGGAATTTAAAACAGATAGTTTCTTCCTTATCTCTATTGGTCTCATATAACTCAGCCTTGATAAATCTTAGAGATTTATTCAAACTATAATGCTTACTTTCATATATAAACTAGGGAAATATCTAGTTTAGAATTGGAAGAAAAATAAAGAAGAAGATAGCTCTCTTTTACTAAGGGAGCCAAGCTGGGGGGAGGATACCATCGTCACCTTCATCAGGGTCGTATATTTTGTTATACATTATAAATCACTCGTAGGAAAGGGTTACCTTAATAGTGCAAGGAAACTATTAAAACACCTCAAGAAAGAATGTGACAAGAAAGAAAAAAGAAAAAGAGTAGATTTAGTTTGGAAACCAAGCTGGAGGAAAAATTTCGTCTTATTTTTCCAAATAATAGGACGTATATTTGATTCAAAGTGTACAAAAATTAGTCATTATGATGTGTTTTTGTCATACTGGCATCTTAGCCGAACATAGTTGAGCCTATTTCATAGTCGATGTGCATATCATTCTTGGTGGGTCCACACACACCCTACGTGGGTACATCACGTACCCTCCTACCCCGTTCACCGTACGCTTAGGTATGGCTTTCGGATCGCTTTTGATTAAGATATTATATGCTGCATTCACATCTGCATTGATCTTGTGTCCTTGAGCAGAAGTGAACAATCCTCGAGAGGAGCGTTTACCAATATATTTGTCTCGTTTTTGTGACATTTCATTATCAAGAAAACTACTCTTAGATGTATAGTTCTCAGGTATAGTCTCTACATCAATCCCTTGTTCTTCAGCTTTATACTTCAATTGATTGATAATTTTAAGAAAGGGAATAGTAACAAACATCTGTGTGTTCTTCTTCCCCAATCTTACGTGTTGTTTCCACTTGGGGTTGTAACCTATAACTACTTCATGTAAGTCTCGTTCGACGAACAAGTCTACTAAATATTTGGTAAGATGATGAATAGCGTTCTTGAGTTTCTTACGGTACCGCTCACTAAGTTTATAGTAGCCCTTCCCATAAACCAATTTCTGTTGTTGCTTCAAATTCTTTTTTTGCTGTTGGACATACCTTGCTCTTAACTGAGTTTGTTTTTTCATATAATACTGGATAATACTTTTGATACCTTTGCCGTGGTCCTTGACAACAATCGGCTGATTCCCGAGGTTATCTACGAAGGTCATGAGGTTGACAGATCCTAAATCAATAGCTCCCTTTCTAGTGTTCTTCTTCCTCCGTTTTGGAAGGATTTTCGCATAAACAAGTTCTAAGGTGTAACCTACGTTTCTAGGAACGATTCTTGCTTCTTTCAAAACAATACGCTTAGTTAGTCGTTTTTTGTAGTAGAACCCTACTTTCTTGGGAAGGACTACCCACCCATTTCTTATCTTTGCTTGCTGGTTTGATATAATCGCCACTCCTTCTCCCTTCTTAGGTTTGTATTTAGGAGGTTTTGGGTTAGAATAGAATTTGTCTGGGTACTTCTTAAACTCCTCTTGAGCTTGAAAAAATGCCTTCCAATTTCTGCATAGGAGTTTGAGAGTATGTTGGGCAGTATGAGCAGGTAGTACTCTGTAACATTCTTCAGATCTCAGTAAGCTATTCAGTTCATAATAACTTAACACCTTGTTCTGTTTGTTGAGTGAAGATTTTATCAGAAAATTCGCTCGGTTGTAGAGATTCTTAACGTGATGACAAAGCTTGCTTAAAGCTGGAGTATAGGTTAATTCTATGCACTCTATTCTCAACGATGTTATCATCAGTAATTTTCTCTGGTTTTCCTATAAAAGCCCCCGTAATATCTCTTTTCACTATTCCTTTAAACAGACTTTAAACAGATTATACATAAGTTTAATATGAAGATGGTAAGTCAGTCATTATAAAGCAAGTTAGGAATTTTACATCAAGGAGATAATTATGAAAGACAAGAATCTTTATGGGGACCTAGAGTTTGTTTTTAAGGAGCCCCAAAACTTTGAAGGTTGTACATTACTTAATGGTTGGCATGGAATTGGTGAATGTGGTTTTATCTCAATGAGTCATCTTGTAGACAAATTGGGTGCAGAAAGAATAGGTTACATTATTACAAGCAACATTCCACAATTTATAACAATAAAGAACAACAAAATAACATTTCCATTTGAAATTTATAGAAGAGATGATATGGTGGTTATTTTACCGATTTTCGAACCTATTAAATCTGAACATCTAATATTTACAAAGTCTGTTGTTCAATGGTCAATAGACCAAAAATTCAAGCAAGCCGTCCTAATCGGTGGATTGGACAGACGTTTGCAAGATGAAGCGGAGATTAAGGCAATATATACACAAGCCTTTAGAGAAAATAGAACTGATGTAGAAATACCCTTTCTTGATGAAGGATTATATGTTACAGGTCCTTTAGCCTATATGTTAATGTTCTATGAATTGAATGATTTTGAGGCAATAGCGCTTTTACCATATGCAGAAAGATCAAGACCAGACCCTGTTGCAGCAAGTATTGCAGTAAAAGAAATCAACAAAATTCTAGATATTGATGTCAATGTTCAAGAGTTGCTTGATGAGGCACAAAAGATAGAAAAGGAAATTGAATCTCTTCTGCAAGCAAGCAGATCCAGAAAAGATTCTGAGAAGGATTCAGATGAGGGAATGTTTGTTTAACAACATAGATTAAAATTCATAATTAATTTCTTCCTCGTTAGGGGGAAGAAATTCTTCAGATATTTTTATTTTCTGTGATTCTTTGAATTTTTCAGCAGTTTTAACGATGTTTATTATTTTCTCTTCTAAAACAGATATTAAAGAATTCAAACTGCTTACATCTTTAGTGGATATATGAAATTCAGTTTCGAATATTGTTCTACTTTTACTAATTTCATCTTCTAACAATAGGTCGGTTTTATTCAAAATCCTTATTATTGGGACATTAGGGAATTCCTTTTCAATATCTTCAAGAAGACTTAATTGTTCATCGGGTGTAATTGCTGCATCCTTAGAAATGTCAAAGATATATACAATGATGTCTGAAACATGTTTCATTGATGCAATGCTTTGTCTTTCTATTATATTTCGTTCTTTGAATGGTCTATCTAATAGACCTGGTGTATCTACAATTTGAACATTGGTAAGAGTCAAATCTCTATGACCAAAAACAATTTCTTTTGTTGTAAATGGATACTCACCAACTTCTGGTTTTCCTGAAGAAATTTCTCTTACAAGAGATGACTTTCCCACATTGGGTGCTCCTGCAATAACAATTGTAGGATATGTGACGTTAAAATCTGGGATAGTTTTCAGTTTTTTTATGATTCTTATGAGATAGTTAACATCTCCTCTAGATTTTTTGACCAAAGAGGCAATTCTGCCACTGTTTTCTTTTCTGATTTTAGACATTTCTAAAGGATGGTCAGTTAATCTTAGTTTAGACAACTGTTCTCTCTCAATTTCTTTAGTTTGATTAGCTATACCTTCTACTCTCCCCAGAATTCTCCTGATTTGATCTATACTTCCCAGTAAATCACAAAGCTCAATATAGAAAGGATGTATATCTTCTATCCAAGGAAATTGTTTACTTATGCCGTGTAATTTGTCGGTTATCACGTCTGAAAGTTTTGAGATTCGGTCTCTTTCGAGTGAGGCAATTTTCTCTTCTCTTGATTTGCGTTTAGAGGTTTTCATTCTCACAGACTTTGCTTGCTTAAATGCAACTGAAATTATTTCATCAACTGAAGGAACATACTTGACAATTCTAAATGGGTTTCCTTTATGTTGATTTTTTGTCACAATTAATCACTTCCAAGTACTGATAAATCAACTTCATGATCAAAGTATTTGTCAATATTCTTGATAACGTCCTTTTTCCTTCTATTGTAACCTTCTTGATAATTCAGTATCTTTTCGATAAGTTTTGGTTTACAATCAAGACCACAGATTAAATCTCCAGATTTACATCCAGTTTCTATCTTTTGTAGTTCTTCATCATCTTCTACGAAATATTTTCTGAACCAATCAAACACAGTACAAATAACGGGATTCGCTCCAAGCTCTCTTTGTTCTTTGATAGTGGCTCTACCGCCAGTAAGTGCATTCATAATTTTCTTCTTAATGACTTCAGGTTCATCCCTTAGAAATACACATGTTTCTTCAATTGAGGAAGACATAGGTCCTCCAGTTAAGCCTTTTAGATACTTGATATATAGAGAACCAGGCAATGTTATTTTTCTTCTTCTCGATATATCTCTAGTTAATCTCATATATACATCTTGATCTAATCCAATGGGTACAACCACTGGTAAATCATGATCAACTGTGGGTTGTAGAATATGTGCTGCTTGGATAAAGGTATAGTAACTAGTACCAACATTTTCCTCTCCTGTAAGACCAAGAGCAGCTTTGACTGCATTATAGGTTTGATTTATTGAAAAAGTAAGAGCTAAATAATGTATTCTAGGAGTTATGCTTGAAACATATGCATGTACATTCTCTGGTTTGAAGCCAATAGCAAAGATGTCAATTGCATTTTGAATAGCTAACTTATAAGTCCCTTCCAAGGTATCAACCTTTCGAAATACATACTTCTCATCATCAGAAAAAGGTAGGAAATACTGGCAACTATATTTGTCTTGCAGATATCGAATTAAATCAAATAATATTAGATGACCAAAGTGTAAATCATTAGAAGGTCCTCGACCACTAATTATGGCAAAAGATTTATTCTTTTCAACCCTGTCTAAGATTTTGTCAAAATCTCTATGGGCAAAAACAACACGCCTTCTGAAGAATAGATGTTCTGTTCCAATTCTAGGGAGAATTTTATCTATTTTTGAAATACCAAATTCTTTGAGAATTTGTTCATAGTCTTCTCGTTTTTCAATATCGTGGGATTCCGTACTTTGATTCATTTTTACACCTCATAGAAAAGAAACTACAATTAAAAGCTTGATTATCTTGTACTGGAATCTCCTCTAACTTACTGATTAGGGAAAACAATCCAAGAAAGGCTATTTCCAGTCCAAGTTACCACTCTCAAATGTTTTTAAGAAAAAACTCTTTATAAGAATATCGCCCAAGTAAATCAATGGAAAATTGGATTGATACTTATTCAATGATGGTAAATTTGAAACCTCATGCAGTTGATAAAAGAAAAGGTGTTTTGATAGGTTTCAACGTCAATATCGACAAAATTATTGAAATAAATCCAATGATAATTTCAAAAATAATCTCTTCAGAAGCATTTGATCAAACTGATTTAACCAAAAATCCCCCTTCCTATATTGAAAGTGTCGTTGATTTCTTCTTATGTTTATTTCATTCAATTAAACATGGAAAAGCAGACGAAGTATTAACAAACTCTCAGGAGTTGTCAAACTGGATTGAAAAAACTTTCGAGATTAAAGAAACTAAAATTGGTGGTCAAGCAGGAATAATTGCAAATTTGTATAGCACACTGGGTTTAAAGCAAGTATTACTGAGTTTACCCGTATTAGATAATAATCTGATTAGTTTACTAAATTCTAATATTCTAACCCTCTCAAACAGTGATACCGGTTATTCTATTAATAAAATTTCAAGGAAAGATGACCCAATAGAAAAGCCACTTGTGCATTATATATTCGAATTTTCAACAGGAACTTATGTGATCGGTAATCAAAAGATTGATTGTAATAGGGCAAATAGATTCATTCTTTCCCATGATGAGATAAACACAAAATTGAAGTTCAATGTAGGTTTCTTAGATTATTGTGGTGAGTTTCTTTCAGAATATTCCCTCGCAATAATCTCTGGGTTTCATCTAATTGATCGAAAAATGAATCCATCTCTTTCTTTCTATGATGTAATAAAACCTGTTGAAACAATGCTTAAGAAATGGAAACTTACAACCCCTAACCTCTGTTTACATATGGAAATTGCTTCTACAAAGGATATTGAATTAAGAAAAACAATCATCGAAACATTGTTTCCATTAGTTGATTCTATTGGTTTAAATGAGCAAGAATTGATGTCTTTCATTGAAGTAATAAGTTCCAAGCTTACTGATAATTTAAGAGAATCTATGGGTTCTGTATTAGTGTTTAAAGCATTGAACGAGATTTTGAACAGATATCCGAATCTCAGAATTCATTTTCATTATCTTGGTTACTATCTGATCCTTTCTAAGCCTATTGAACAAAGGAAAGCAATTATACGGAAACAAGGGCTCCTTATGTCTTCATTACTTGCCGCGATAAAGGCAGAAGGCAAAGAAATTACTTCTTTAGATGAAATCCAGAGTGCTTCTATAGATATTTCAAAAGAAGGACTTGAGGACATAAAACAACTCCAAGAACATCTAGAAACAACTTATTCCATAAAAAATAATCTGCTACAAAATGGGATTGTTCATTCTTCTTCCTTTTCTTTGATAGGTGTGCCCACAATAGTAGTAAAGAACCCAAAAGTAATAGTGGGTTTAGGTGATCTCATATCTTCTATTTCTATTTTTTATGAGACTCAATGAAGACAGAGCGATTTTGTGCCGAATGAAGAAGGAATTCTTGTGTTTAAATAATTACTTCAGTATAAAATACAGAAGAAGTTATTCAATGGATGAGTAGATGAATATGAGTGCAACAACTATAATAGACGATTTTCCAAAAAGTTCAGATATTAATCAAGAAACAAATCTAAATATTAGAGTCTACGAGGTAACTACTAAGGTTTTTGAGAAAAATTCTTCACACTTAATAAATGAGCTTTATTCAAGAGGTGTCACATTTTCAATAAAAATCTCTAAAGAAAAAACCCATCTAGTCATCTATAGTCTGAACAATCTATATAGAAATGAGTCAACAAGAGATAATCTGTTGAAACATCTGCAAGGATCATACTCTCTAGAAGAGGTGGCAAATACAGAAGATTTTTTTATTCCTGCGATAAGAAAAGTAGAACAAGATGGTAAATTTACTGTTCTTAATTACAACAATAATACAACTAAGCAGTATTTCTTAACTTGTTTGTTATCTGGCGTAGGTACTAACCTTCAATCGATTAGTAGAAATTTTGGTAATTTCGCTAAGGATCTTGTACAAGCTGATATTTTCTCAATTATACTGACACAATTTGCTACAAGGGACGATGCTAGTCAACGTGCTAATACTTGGGGAATAATGTTTATGACAAGAAGTAATGAGAAAGAGTTGATTCAGAAAAAAGAAAAGGAATTTCAGAGGTATATTTCTGTTAGTACAGAAAAATTGAATTGTCAACTTCAATTTCTTACAAAGAGGGAAATAACTAGGTACAAAACAAATTTTAGATTATTTGTCCCTTGGATAAAGCATTATGGAGTACTCAATGATGTAGTTGACGTACCTAAATTGCTAAGCACAACAATGCAAGGCAGACGCATAGTCGTTCCATTTCCTGCTACTGAAAAGGTGAAGGCTGTTTCTATTCAACCTGAAGTAACACCCAAGCCAAGAAAAATGGAAACAGCGATAACTCAAGATATGTTTCAAAGAATGAAACCATATCCTAGTGTAAGAAAAAAGGTAGAGGCAGAAATTATACATAAAAAACCTGCAATTGGTGTAGTCAACGATACGATAAAGGAGTTTTCCCCTAGTAATATTGAAGAACTTACTGTACCTGCCCCAAGAACGATGAATGCAGTTTTTGATACTGAATACCTGAAAGTAAGAATAAACAAGATCTTCAAAGAATTTGAGTTCAAAGAAACTATGATTTTTGAAGAGAACTTTGACTTAGTACTAAGAAAAGGCTCAGATTATGTATTTGTCAGATTTTTCAAAGATATATTGAATCAACGTGATGCTTACGAAATTGTTGAAAACTTGAGCTCAATTGCAGGCTTAAGAAACAAATTTCTTTGTATAGTTGTGGCGGATGTAATGGAAGAAAGTGCCAGTAAATTACTGAATGAATATAACGTTCTTCACTTAACCCTTACTGATGTGTTGGTCAATGATTCACTAAAAGCCAAACTTTATGGTACAATTATAGCTTGATTTCTGAGTTAAAATGAATTGATACACCTTCTTAGAAGATTCTATAAAATCATAATTTGTTTTCAAAATTTGTTTGAAACAATAAGTAAAAAGCTTCCGTATTACAATTGCTTTTGAGGAGAATCAATGAGGGAATAATTATGGGGGAACAAGATTTAAAAATTAATTCTTACATCGCTGGTCTTGTGCATAAATTTCTACCAAAACATGAAGAAACAATACACAGTGGTCTGTTTCTAATGTCTTCTAAACAGAAGGATTTCAATATTTTTGATTGGTATTTCAATGGCTATTCTGTTATTTCAGAGACTGTTTCATCGTATTTACGCCATATGTGTTGTAATAAGACTGTAGAATTTACGAATAATGGGATTTACTCTCTTGCAGAAAATCAAACAATTATCTCCTCAGAAGAATTAGATCATGCAATAAAACAAGTAGAAAATAGTCTACTTGATTATAAGTCCAGCATAGATATAATTAGGGAAGCAGAGAAATTATTTTCATCTGCTTAAGTAGAACTTGGTTTCAATTAATAAGATGTAACTGACACATCCGGTTCTTTATCAGATGTCTCAGGTCTTATGTTCTTCCATATTTCTCTAATTTTTCCTGCATCAATTGGATGAGCATATGCTCTGACTAGAGTAAATAGTGTTCTATAGGCTTTAGGTCCCGAAAATGTAGTTATATATGATGTGGTATTGAGTGCTTCATTTAGTGTGAATGAAGTTGTACCTGGTCGAATTCGATCATATGGGTCATAAATATATATGTTTGAAGCTTGAAACTCTTGCTCATTTATTGTAGATAATTTATATGTTGAATCGATTTTCATATCAAATTTGAATCTGATTTTGTTTCCCTTTGCATATTTTTTAACTTTTTTAATGAAAGATTCTTGTGCAGTTAGATTACATAGCTCTTCAACACTGATGCCTAAACTATCTGCGGTTGATTCATCAATGATTTTTTCCCAAACTGCTTTGTATAAACGACGATCAAATAGATCCTTTGCTAGTGATTTTGCTACAGCTAATTCTTCTGATTCTTTGGAAAATATTTCTCCTAGGAGAGTATATTCGTTAAGATATGTATATCTGGACAAATCGTTTGTTCGTTCAATAAGTTCAAGAGGTTCACATGCCTCTCTAAGCATCTCATGTATTGTAATATCAGCTGCTCTTGCTGTTTTATGGAAATATACGTTCTTATATTCAAAAAATCGACCGATAAGCGAAGAATATATGTCATCTAAACATTTCCAATTATAATGAATTGCTTCTTTATCAATATGAGTCTGTATAGTTGTATTATTGATAATGCGGTTTACTGCTATTATGCCAAAATGAAGAGTACCTGCAAAGAATGAGTCTCTAAGCATGAAATCTAAACGATCAGCTCCGAGCGCACCTTGGATTAGTGGATGAACGAGATAGTTCTCACCATTCCAGATTTTCATTAACTCTTCTGGATTAGTAAACTCCTCTATAAATGGTTTGAGAAATTCAGAGAAAACCATTTTATCTCTGTGAACATCATGTCCATGAGGTGCATCAGGATACACTCTCTTGAAAACAACATCATCATAAGTGTGACTGAAAGGACCATGACCAATATCATGTAGAAGTGCAGCGACTCGAGCAGCTTGAGTTATTTCGACTACATCATCATGTTCTCTGAAAACTTCTTCACAATATTTACCTGCTAAATGCATAACTCCAACACTATGTGTAAATCTAGAGTGAATAGCTGAAGGATAAACCTGTCGAACTCCTGAAAGCTGGCTTATCCAGCGTAATCTTTGAAAGATAGGTGTATCGATTATTTTATTTTCTATGTCTGTCATACGTACTTCGTCGTAAATAGGGTCTCTGATAGTACGAGTGAAGTTTAATACATCTCTCATAGTAGTTCCTCCGCAATACTTAATGTTTAATTAATGTAATAACCTTTTAATCTTTTTGCTCTAATCTATAATTGCGACAAAAAGGATTTTACTTGTGAAAACGCCATTTAACTTTGAAAAATTGTGTTAAAAATGAGGTGGTGGACCGACCGGGATTTGAACCCGGGGCTACTTCATTGCGAACGAAGCGATCTCCCAGACTGATCTACCGGCCCAAGAGAGACAAGAATATCGGTTTCTTTGTAAACTGATAAAATAAAATAAACACTGATGGGGAAAGATGATAAATTTATGAGAATTCCATCAAGAACTTTTGACTCTCATAATCTTACTTTTTCCAATAGCATTCCAATATTCAACTTCTGATCCTTCCTTGATATTATTCTTGATATCTTCTTCATCAGGTACAGCTGCTTCAAAAGTTTCATATGATTCAAGATCCATCAGTTGAACACTATCTACAGATAGAGATAAAACTTGGGCACTTCTCTTATCAATTACTGGAGATTGTAATTTAAAATCACCAGGGAGGTTGATTTCAGTTTTACTTCCTGTGAAAATATTCTCTATTTTCATTCTACATTTCGAATGTCCATGTTTACCACTTTTTGATTTTTCAGTAGAACGGACTAAGTAAACATCATCATTGTGAATAATATAATAGCCTTCTTTTATTTGGCCTGCTTTTACAGGGTTGATATCGTGTTCAGACATTTGTTTATATCTCCTACGAGTTCTTCTTTCTTTATTATTTAACTTTTATTAATATAATATATTTAAAGGATTTTGGTTACAATAATGCAAGTCGAAGATATTTGAAATATATGAAAGAACTGGTAAAGGAAAAAGAATGAATTATCTTTGAGGTTTGGCTTTCCTTCCTATAACAATTTGGTTGATAGCAGTACCATTAACGTGTGTTACTTGCCATTTTACACCTGGAATGTCTCCCATAGCTCCTTTTTGGGCACCGCCTATACTGCAAACAAGGACTTCATCGTGTTCATCAATATAAAGAAGACCACCATCGTGAGGAACAAAAGCACCAACTTGTTTTCCATTCTTAGTTAGTCTAACTCTTACACACTTTCGCATTGCTGAGTTAGGTTGTTTACTTTCAACACCATATTTTTCTATGACAATCCCTCTTGCAGCTGGAGCGCCCTCTAATGGATCTGTTTTCTTGTCCAATCTTAACATTCTTCTTTTATAATGGATGTCTTTCCAACGGAAGTGTTTTCTCTTATTTTTTAGCTTTCTTGCAGCAAATTCTCCTTTCGGACTTTTTGATCCAGTCATATTAAATCACATTTTTTAGTGCGAATGTATGTACCATTGTTAGACTTTAAACTCTGGTTAGAGTTTCCTCCTTAGTTTTTAATAAAAACTTTCTGTTCACTTACTTATGCGTCACAACAAGTTAAATTAAAAAAGACACGAAAAAGAAGTAAGCTGGTTCATTTCTTTTTATCGTCACTAAATTCTCTATAATTTGAACTCATAGTAAGGTCAACAATTCCAGTACCAAGAGCAATAGTTTGTCCAACTATAACATTTTCAGTAATTCCTTCAAGTGGGTCATATTCTCCATGAACGGCAGCATCCAAGAGGTGTTTAACAGTTACCTCAAAAGCAGCTCTAGCAAAAACAGAACTTTTCTTTCCAGAAACACCATGACGACCAATTTGTTGTATTTCACCAGTATGAGTCATTAAATCGGAAACAAGCATAACATGTCTCTTGTCTACATCTAGACCCTGTTCTTTCATAACGAATAAAGATTCTCTTACAAGGGCGTTTCTTGCTGCTTCGACACCAAGTGTTTCTGCAATCTGATTAATGTCTGAAGTATAACATCTTGTAGGATCTACTCCAGGAATTCTCAATAGTTCACTATAATTACTTCCTTCACTCTGCAAGAAGTAGTTCTCTTCTCGATCTCTCATAACAACTACACGTGAGACATTTTTAATTCCTTTAATTGGTATTTCTCGTATTTTTTCAGCAAGTTTAGGAAGATCGCTGAATTTTATTTCTTTAAGCGGTGTGATAATGATAGTTTTTTTATCTTCTGAGTCAGATTCCACTTTGCATTCTTTTCTACGAAATTGAATCTTTTTTATGACTGTTTGAATCTCAATTCCCTTATCTTTAAGAAGAACTTCATCAAGTTTGATTCTTACAGTGCCTTCAGAGAAACTATGAGTGATACTATGTGCAATTTTGTTAACAGTTGTTAATTCTATTCTTCTAGCAACTTGTTTAGCTAATTCCTCATTCTTCTCTGCGAACTCATCTAGATATATTTTCATGGTAGGAGTACTAGGATTTTTTCTAGCATCAAGAATCTCAATTAGACGGGGGAGACCTCTAAGTACGGACATTTCTGCCACTCCTGAATAATGGAATGTTTGTAATGTCATCTGGGTTCCAGGTTCTCCAATTGATTGTGCAGCTACTGTACCTACAGCACTTCCCGGATCAATTTGAGCAAATTCATAACTGTTAATGATTTCTTTAATAATCTGCTCTAGTTGACTTTTTGTAAGTTTTTTACCCTTGAGTTCTCTTTCCAATTCATTATAAACTGTGTCTGGAACTTCCTTTTTCTTATGGAATATATCCAAACGTTGATTTATTTGATCTTTAGTAAGAAGCTGTGCCATTTTTATTCCTCCGATGTCTCCTCTGGATGGGTTTCAAGTATCTTATTTATGATAATTGAAACGTTTACGGCTTTTCCATGATCGCTTTTCGCGGGATCTACATTATCTTCTCCATAGAGAAATTGCACTATCTCTCCAGTTGCATTACGAACTGTTCTATCATAACAAGAAGAGATATCTTGCAAAGCATTTACTAGTCTTCTTTGCATGTATCCGCTTTGAGATGTACGAACTGCGGTATCTACTAGGCCCTCACGACCTCCTGCTGCATGCATGAAAAATTCGATTGGGTTTAAACCTGATCTAAAGCTGCTATCAACGAAACCATGTGCTTCAGCAGATAAATCTCCAGGTTTGAAAAATGGAAGAACCCTATCTTTGTAGCCTCTTTGAATTCTTTGTCCTCTAACAGCTTGTTGTCCAACACATGCACTCATTTGACCTAAGTTAAGCATATTACCTCTCGCTCCAGTTCTTGCCATAATCAGTGCTTCATTATCATCTTCTAGGTACTCTGCGCTTACATCTGAGCAATCAGTTCTTGCTTTAGAAAGAATCTCCATGATTTGAGCTTCCAAAGTTTCATCTTCAGTACGACCTGCTTGTCGTTCCAAAGTTCCAGCTTCATATTTTTTAATTACTTTGAGAACATTTTTCTTTGCAAGAGTGAGTATACCTTCAATCTTGTTATCTGCATCAACGGGAATATCAATATCACTAGCTCCCATGCTGAAACCACGTAGGGTGATATTGATAGTCAACATTCTTGTAACATTATCTAAGAAATTTCGAGTTGCATCAGCACCATATTCCTTAAGGATTCTGTGAAGAACACTATCTGGTACTTCAGCACCAAATGCCTTTTTATCTATAATTCCTGATACTAAAACACCATCACGAATCAAAATATACCCTTCAACTGAACATTTGGTCTTTTTACATGTTTCATGCTTTTCACATAGATTGTTAAACATTGTAAAATTGAAATCGTCAGGTAATAAAGCACTAAAGAGTGTTTTGCCACTCCATAGAGGCTGGCCTTTAGAATCTTTTTTATCTGGTTTGGGTAAATTTTCTAAACCAGCAGCAGTAATAAGTTGAGCAGCTTCACTTTTGATGTAGAAAGCTGTATTACGTGTTAAATAGTAACCGCTTGTAATAAAGTCCTGAATTGCTCCGATAATAGGTCCTCCATATCTAGGAGTACTGATCTGTTCTTGAACCCTCATCAGGATTCTTGCTTCTGCCTGTGCTTCTTCACTTTGGGGAACATGAAGATTCATTTCATCCCCATCAAAATCAGCATTATAGGGTCTACAAACAGGTAATGTTAATCTGAAAGTCTTGTAAGGAACAACTTTTACTTCATGAGCCATAATACTCATTCTATGAAGACTTGGTTGTCTATTGAATAAAACTACATCGCCGTCACGTAAATGTCTTTCAATAATAAATTCAGGTTGAAGAGAATCTGCAACAGCTTGTAAATTACGAGCATAACGTAAATCAACTCTTCTTCCATCAGGACGAATAATATAATTTACTCCTGGAAAGTTTCTTGGTCCTTTCATGACCAACTCTTTCATTTCCTCAATATTCCATTCAGTAACCCTTTCTGGAACAGTTAGTATTTCAGCTATATCTCTAGGAACACCCACTTCATTAATACTTAACAATGGATCGGGACTGATAACTGTTCTTGCACTGAAATCAACTCTTTTTCCACTGAGATTAGCTCTGAACCGGCCTTCTTTTCCTTTCAATCTTTGAGTAATTGTTCTTAATGCTCTCCCGCTTCTGTGTCTAGCTGGTGGAATACCACTAATTTCATTGTCAAAATAGGTACTGACGTGATATTGTAGAAGTTCCCACAAATCTTCAACTATTAGTTGAGGGGCACCTGCTTCACGGTTTTCTAACAATCGCTGGTTGATACGTATAATATCTACTAATTTGTGAGTTAGATCATCCTCAGACCTAATACCATTTTCTAAGGTAATGCTTGGACGAACACATACTGGAGGAACTGGTAAAACCCAGAGAATCATCCATTCAGGACGAGCAAACTCAGGGTTAATTCCCAAAAACCTACAATCTTCTTTAGTAATTTCTTTAAACCAACTATGAATATCTAGAGGTGAAAGCTTGTTAGTCTGTTTCTGACCAGTTTCAGTCTCAACTTCCTCAAAATATGTTGTGGGTTTTTCTAGACGAATTTTGTTTTGAGGTTCTTCACAATAAGGACAAGCATTCTTTTTTGCAGACCTTTTCATTAGTTCCTCAACAAGATCATAATCAGGAACGCCCCATTGATCCTCGTATTCATCCATCTTAGCAGTGGCTTCCTTAATCTCTCCTAAATCCAGAAGAACTCGGTGACAAGCACGGCAAGTGGCTCGAAGAACCTTGTAAATCAATTTATTAAAACCAACATGAATAACAGGACGAGAAAGCTCGATGTGACCAAAATGACCAGGACAACTACCGACGCGAGCGCCACAAGTTTTACAACGCTGACCAGGATCAATGGTACCAAGAAGACCGTCCATTAAACCAGAAGTAACAGGAGTGCCATCAGCATCATAAGTGTCAGGAGTGATAATACGCTCAACAGACATCTTGCGAATCGTATCTGGATTAAGTAAACCAAAACGGACCGCACGAACTGTTTTATACCCTATTGTACTCATTCTTTATATTTCTCCCAAAAATAATTTTGAATCTCTACACTAGTCACGTGACTTACTCACGGGTTCTAATAATTGATAAAAACCTTTTGATTTTGGACTTCTCAAATAAGAGTAGATCTTACAATGAATTAAACCAACTCGAACAGCGAGTCAATGTTTTCTGCAACCTCTTGAATTTTATCAAACTCACCAAAGTTTTTCGTAATTTCATCCATAATTTGAAATGATCCGGAGTGATTAAACGCTATTATATCCAGAATTTGCACTTCTTTAATATGAAACCATATCATTTTTTCAATAAATGTTAATTTCTTATGGCTGACAACTTGTGAACTAAAGTCTTGAGTAGTAATGATATCTTGATAGGTGTAATCTAATAGCCCCCTTAATTCCTTATCGAGTAATCCTTTACATAATAACTCATGAATACTTGAATAACCATTCATTCCTTCTTCAAAGTATGTTTTCAAAGCTTCAGCTCTCCAAAATAACCAAGGTACATATAGTCTGTATACTTTTTCAATAAGCGAATCTGGTTTGGAGTTAGAAACTTTGTTATATTTTTTATGGCTATTTGTTTTTGTATAGAGAAGCGTCCAATTATTTCCTAGATAATAACCAAAGAAAATGAAAAAGGCATGATATGGCACTCTCAAATGCCAATCACTTCTAGTTTCAGGTGGGAAGATCTTTAGAAGTTCATCAGGGTTTGGATTGGTTTTTTCTAATTCATCTATGTTAATGCTTTTGAGAGACTGTTTTTTGAATTTCTCTGCATGAGTAGAGGAGATAAGTCTGGAAGCTTTTAAGACCTCTGGAAATAAGAATGTGATAATTTTTGCCCAGTCTTTTCTATCAATTAATGGTTGTTTTTCTATATTATATTTAACAGCTATTTTTCTTAGACTTTTCCAAACTGAGTTTTGTATCTTATTATGAAAACTCTCTTCTGAATATTTCATCATGAGAAGGAAACTCATTGATATCTTTTTCAGATCATTTATCCTTCTCTCACTTATATCCTTAGACAATAATATGTGGGGGATTCGCTGTGCTATAGTTTTTATAGAATAATAACAGTCTTTCTTACTATATTTGTTTGTAGTAATCAATGGAATACTAAGATTGGCATTGTGCCACTTTTCTTCATTTGGTTTAGTGAAAGAAACCTCTACTCTTTTGTTATGAACGCGTGCCCACAACTGCTGATGTATTCTCTCCCCCCCTTTACCTTCCATTGAAACTATATTGAACGCATTTCTGAACACCAATTGAAAAGTATGCAGTAACTTGTTCACATACCCATTCTTCCCCTTTACATTATACCTTACATCTTTTTCTCCTTTTACTCTTGATCTGTTCCAATATAGTAGGTCATACTTTTCTAACCCACTTCCAAAAGCTATCGAATAATCTACCTCCTTACACAACATCTCTTCCATACTGGTCAGAGCCACTCCTAAAATAACCGGTCTATGCTGGTAGTTGTACTCTTTTCTCCCTTTCTTTATTTGGTGTTTTACAGGACTAGTTAACCCCTTTAGCTGCCCTTCTCCTCTTGCTCTTGTTGCTGAAATGAGCGAAAAGAACAAAAACGGAGTCTGTTTAGGTTCTAGGGTTAGACTATCCACTTTTTCTTTGTTAAACAGCTCAATTACGGCTTCATACACCTTTCCATCAATATGCATACCTCCGTAAATTAACAGTTGAGTGAGCATCTGTCTGGCATAGCTGTTAACATACAACCCCCCTTCTACAACAGCTACCGCACCATAGACTGTTTCATGAGCGGAAGTTAGAACCATAGTCTCCCTTTTATCTGCTGCGAGGACAAGTTCTTTCAAAACATATCCCTGAGAACTAAGAATGATCACCTTCTCCTTCCCATTGACCATAACTCTTGGAGCATAAACAATCTTTTCCTCTAGATGAACATCTTCGATGATCCTTCGGACGTAAATAGGTCGTTGGAAAGTGTTATGAGACAGATCGACTAGAAGAGGTTTGTTAGCTCGAGGAATGGTGATCATAACACTAAGATTAGTTCCACCATAAACCAGCTGAGTTAACCTCCCTCTGATATTTCGGTAAACTGGAGGTTCCTTAGTGTTTAACTTAATCTGTTTCATATCTTCATCAAGACCAATGGTTTGAGGTAGATAGAACCCCTTGTTGAGCAGATCTTGGTTGAATTGAAGGACAGGCAAACCTGAAGCGAAGAGGAGTATGTTGTAATAGAGAAGAGAGCTGAAGAACTCAGAAAAGATCTCTTTAACGACTTTATTGTCTTCTACAGGTTGAAGTCTTAATCCTTTCCACTCGGGTTTATTGGTAATTACTGCTTGAACAAGCTCAAAGAACTGATTGCTATTTTCTTTAGATGTTAACGCTTCTAACCATTCGTCATTAGTAATTAGGTGAGGGAAAGTAACTGTTGCATCCAACAATCTGCGTAGAAGGTGTTTTTGTGTGCTGATGGCGGTATTGATGTCTACTCTATCTATTGAACGAAAAATGATGTTAAAGTAATCACCTTTTAACATTCCAGCAATTTGTCTATAACCTGATTTTGCCGTTATTAGTTCTGAGATTTTTTTCTTTTTCCCTTTATGTTTAACCAAAACATCATATTCTTTCCTCTTGACTGCTTTCGCTATTTGAAATAATGAATCGTCAGAAAGATATATACTAGATCCATGCTCGGGGTTGTTGGTGAAACGGATAAGGTTTGTGTCTAGCGCTTTGGGGTTCTTATCCCAGCCAGATTTAGCTTCTATCTCTGCCCAACCTTCTCTCAACCATTTATGACCAGAAGGAGAAGGGTTAGGGAGAGCATAAGAATAGACTTCACCTCGTTCATTGATCCTACTTCTCATCAGAAGATAGGCGGTTGAACCAAACATGTCCTGTCCCCTATTGATCCATTGTATTTGACGATCAACAATATACAAAGACCAATCTGCAATCTCTGTAGGAAAGAATTTTAAAATCGCTTGAATTTTTTCTTTGAATTTCTGTGTAGAAACATCTGAGAAGTATCTAAGATGAGCATAGAGTGCAAGTAAGCTTGTTCCTTTACCATAATTTTTCTCAACAAACCTTGTAATCTTCTTTTGAGTGATTTCTGGAAGATTGTTGAACTCTTTCTCCTTTCTTCTAGTAGACAAATTTTCCCATTCATTTTTGATTGCTTCAATAACAGAACCCTCATTTTCTGGGTTATATGGTAGTTTTTCACCCCATAAAGAATTGACATAACTTCTCTCTTCTGGTCGTATGAACTCCCATCCTACCAATTTTGCAATGCCATTCTCATCTATAGAATAGATTAGTTTGATGAAAGGATTGTAATAATCCGTCAGAGTATAACATAAACAACCCTCCTTCACAGAACCTACTTCTAGTTCCTTTCTTCTTCTTTCAAGGTTTTCTTTGATTTTGTTAAACCTCTTTCTATTTGCTTCTAGAGAATCCTTCTGCATTAGAAGTAATGACTGAATAAAAACCATGATGATTGCAAATTCTCCCTTAAGGGTTGTTGATAAATTGGCTGAAAGAATATCCATGGGTTCAGCATCTTTGGCAAATGATTCATAATCGTCATTCCAGAACAATACCGCATCACGCTCAAATTGTTCCTTTGTAAAGATTTTACTCACGGAAAGACCTACATTAATTCTCATAGCTAAGGTGCTAAGATGAATACGCTTTTTCTCCTCATCAAGTGAAGAAAAATCTATTTTCTGTTCTCCCCAATATTCTGTTGCTGTTTTATTGGCTTGTTTCACCAATCCTCGTATTCTCTGCATAAGGGCTTTAGCTAACACCAGAGCAGAAGAGTGTCCGTCTGCTAAGAATTCAAATGAAATGGTTTTTTCCATTTCTTCTCCGCTTTCATTTCGGTGGACAAGAATAATTTTGTCACCGTTTTTTAGTTTGGCAATTATTTTTTCTAGTTCTTGATTGATCCGAAATAGACCTGATTGCTTATTGAATTTGATAAAATGAATGTTCTCCAAATCTTCTTCATCATCATTTCGAATAGTTGATAGTTCTACAGTAGGCTCAGCATCTTTCTCTCTAACGTCTATCTCAGTTTCATTTACTTGCATTAAATTGAGATATTCAACATTATTCTCTATTTTGTTTTTTCTAAACACTTGAGATCCTTTATTGTATGTTCCCAATTCTTTATCTTCTTCTAATATTTCTTGAAGGTAGATTTCTGTTGTTTCAGCTGTTTCGTCAATCAATTCAGATAGTCTTCTAAGATACACTGGATCCTTTTCCTCAATTTCACACAGTATTTTACTTCGCAATTTTTCTTTATCTTTCTTTCTTTTCTCTTCGTTTTTCTTTTTAATCCACTCCTTACGTGTCGTTATATTCCACGAAAGAGCCTGTTTAACATCTTCTTGTTTTGTAAAAATAATCCCTCTTTTCCTAAAATTCCTGAAAAATTCATTATTTTCCATAGCTATACGTTTTCCTAAGAAGTTACTGAAATAAACATTTAAGCCGAGAAACAAGGGTGTAAATACTGTAAGAAGAATTTCGAGATTTTTTGTTTGGATGATTACGCTAAAGATTATTGGAAACCAAAATGACAATATAAGACCTATTAATACAAGACCAAAAATCCTGACTCTTTTAAGGTTATCTTCCAAAAATGTGAAATTTAGAGACAACTTAATACTCCACTGTAACATTGCAACACTAAGGGCAATAACCGCATAAAAGAACCAATAATACTTAACAGAGAAGTTTGCTGAATATATTTCTGTATATAAAATAAAAAGAAAATCCATACAACGCCAGCAAAATAGTAGAACTGTTAGTATGATAGTAGCTCGAAGTATTAGAAATTCAGAAGAAGAGAAGAAATTCATGAATCTTGAAGAAGATTCACAAGTATTAGCATCACTAAATCTTCGTTGTACTAATTTTGCTTTTAAATCTTTGATTCTAATTTTATATAATTCAAGAGAATCAGAGATATAACCAACAAAAACTCCATAGATTAGAGAGATTGTAAATGCAATTAAGCTATTGAAGTGTACAACTAGTACCATGAAGTAAAACATCAACAAGTATGTAATCGTGGAAATTGTAATTGCAACACATAATTGTTTTACGGATTCCTTCTTAGTGTTTCTTATCTCGGTGGGTTCATTTTCTAGCTGAGGTTCCTGAGAAATTTTCACAATTTTCCTCCTTCGACTGAAGTATCCCCCTACAAGTTTGAGCAGTATTAAACCATACAAAGACCAAAGAATGTCCATACTAACATTAATAGCTGTTGGTAACTCGATTTGAGAAAACACATTGGTAGGTATAACCAACAATTTAATCTGGTTAAATTCTACCGTATCGTCGTCACCATAGATTGAGATTATGATTCTAATTTCGTTATATTTACTATTGAAATTGATTGTCTTTCTTTTATCACATCTTGTTGTATTACTTGTGAAAGCTATGACGGAATCGATGATTTTTTCCTCCCCTAATATGACTACTATGGTTACGTAATCAATGTGTCTGTCATACGTTGAATAACAATCGATTATTACCCCAAGTTGTGTTTCTGAGTTTTCCAAATCTGTTATTTTCAGAACCTCGTAAAATTCCAGAATCTTGGGTTTGTTTGGCTCAATTGAAAAAACCTTATCCTCAGAGAGTGTTTTATCTATTATCCGATCTTCTAGTAAAAATATATCATTAGTCGAAATATAACTTGTTCGGAGAAGTAAAAACATACCCTCACCTTCTACTTCGCCAAATAGTCTAAGGTAGAGTATTTCATTGAAGTTCTTAGTATATGTTTCAACTCGAAGTGTTTTAGAAGAGTAACTATCCGAATCAGTAATAATGCCATCATTGATTTTATCAGTTCCAGAAAATATCTCGTAATTTAACTCTGACCAACTAATATCTCCTAAACAATCATAGTCAAGAGATATCAGTAACACACATTCTATTTTACTCTCTGAGGGTTTTAAATCTGATAAAACAATAATCTGATTATTGTTCTCTTCGCTTAACTGAACAAAATCAAAGCATACTTCTTCGAGATACTTCTCATAGGAGAAAGCATTAGCTTGTAAACCGATATCATAAATTTCAATGTAAGTAAGACATTGAACGATGGTGAAAAATATCTCAATAGTGTTCAAACCTTCTTGAATTGGTAAAATATGGTTATCTTTTATTTCTATTCCATCATCAAATTTCTCTGTAACCAAAATCTCATTATTTAATTTGATGGTATAATCTTGGGATGATGAACTGAATTCCTTTGATTTGAACATTAAAGTGAGATTTAAGCTTAAAGATGCATTTAGACAGATAAATTTTGAAACAATGCTTTCCGATTTAGAAGTACCAATGTTCCCTTGGAACCATAGATACTCTGGAACTATAGGGAGATTATCTATATTATTGTTGAGAGTAAGAATGGGAATAGGTTTGATGCTAGTTTGCTCTCTGATTATCAATGTTCCTTTTTGATTTAGATATGATGATTGCCCTTCACAAATAATTGTGACATCTACAAATCCGTTATAATTTTCTGGGAGAGAAAATGTTTGCGTTAGATTGTGAGTTTCACCATTCTGATAATATCTATCAACAATAAATTGTGTTATGATATCTTTAACATAGAATGTTACTTTTAATCCCTCACTATTGGTTTGATCACCACTTACGGCGAAATATAATGAAATAGCGTTATAAGTAGTTAAGTTAAGATCTAGAGTTGTTGAATAAACACACTCACTTTTAGAGATTGAATCATACTCAAACCTTATTTCATCTAATATAAACTGTGGGGATTCATTTCCAGCTCGGACTTCTGAAGGCTTTTCCCTAGAAATCACCTGATTTTCCCCAATAAACATGCTACCCAAAATTATGAGAGAGAGTATAGCTATCCTTATTTTCACATTATATTCAAATTATAATAATTAGTTTCATATAAAAACGAGAGAAAAACTTGGACATTTGTAGTTTTTTTCTTTTTGGTTTTTATAAGTAATTTTGGATTTAAAATTAATAAAATGAGAAAAGTAAATTTCAAAGCAACCATTCCACTCATAATTGTACTCCTGGTCATACCTAGCATGATGTCAAATTCTTCAACTAGGAGTTTTCAACCTTTGAACACTCCCCTAAATTACAAATATGTTGAACATGACCCCATCTCTATAACATCTGACGGGGATTTCGTAGATTTCAATGGAACAGGAATTCTTGATGATCCATACATAATTGAAGGACTAAACATCTCAACAAACGAAAGCTATGGTATTTATGTAGGTTTTACTTCTAAACACTTTATTATTCAGAATTGTTACATAGATGCTTCGTACGCTGGTATTTGTATTGAAAGTGTAGCAAGTGATTCAGCTGGTGTTGCTAACAACTTTTGTGTAAATAGTAAGAGTACTAATGGTATGGGTATAGGTATTCTCTTTTCAGAAAAAATAGTGGTTTATAACAATACATGTTATGGAAACATGAAATTTGGGATTGCTGCATTTTTTTCTCCCTTCACAATAATTTACGAAAATACTTGTTTTGAGAACAACTACTCAGGTATAACTGTTGGTGCCTCTGAATACAGCGATCTTATTGCCAATAACTGCTCCTATAATTCAATGTATGGTATATCTATTATTTCTTCCAATATAACAGGATGTTTCTTAAGCATCTGTGAAGGAAATCTTGATTCAGGGATATATTTAGAAAACAGCGATCAAGTATTTCTATCGAAAAACGAATTGATAAAGAACCATTTTACAGGAGCATTTGTTGCTGATTCTACTCGTTTCCATTTTAACTATAATTTATTTCTTGAGAATATTGATTTTGCTTTATTCTTAGATAAGGGATGTGAATCTGGGGAAGTATCATTCAATGATTTCATAGATAATGGTGATTCAAAATATACTCAATCATACGACAGTGGAAAAAACAATATTTGGTTTGATAAATACGAAAACGCTGGCAATTATTGGTCAGAAGCTGAACATGACTCACCATACTTTATTGATGGGGATGCAGAATCAGTAGATTATTTTCCCTTACAAGAACCAGTCATTCTTCCAGATGGTTACAATACAGAGAATTATACCACCGTAGATAGATGTTTTGTCTTAGCTTGCAGCGTTTTGTTTTCTTTGGTTGTTTTCAGAAGAAGAAATTTAATTTTGAAATCCTAATGCAACACATTGATGGAATAGCTATTTTGAAGGGGTCAAAAATGGTTGCTTTTAATGATGAGTGGAACTTCAGAACTACCTTATACCAAAGATGTTGAATCTTTCATCCCACTCATCAGTATTATTCCTATTTAACATATTAAAAAAGATATTCCAAAAACTAAAGTCTGTTGTTAAAGAAAGAACAATAGAGGAAATGTCACTAAATGATTATTGTATTTTTATACTGAAAAATCATAGAATAAGTTCCTTATACCAAAGGTGAAAAAATATGAATAAAAATAAAATGATATTAGTTAGTATACTGGTAGTATCTCTTGTTCTACCAGTTATGTTAAGTGAAACTCAGCCTGTATCCGCTGTCTATTATGGATCAGTAGATTTCACAGGTAGAGTAACCATAAAGACATCCGAAGACGCTATTAGCGGTGTAGCTGTGAAACTTCTAGAAGATGGAGTTGTAAAATGTACAGATACCACAGACTCTAATGGCAATTATTCGTTTACTTGGACGATTGTTAGGTTCAAACTTTATACTATGAAAATTGAAAAATCGGGTTACAGAGACCAATCTACTTGGGCAACCTTTCCAAGTTCTACCCACAATAAAGATTTTGAGATAGATGGAAGAGTAGCGCTCTTTATGTGGGCTTCTGATGCAACTAATGAAACTGTTATGGAAGAGTATGGCGATTATTTAGTGGATTATGAAGGGTTCTCAGATATACTATACAGGGAAGATCAAGAAATTTGGGAGGATAGCATAGATGACGTAGATGATTTGGAAACTTCAGATTCTCTAGTTTTCTTATATGTGATAGCCCATGGAGATACAACCGGGGGCTCTGATTGGGCCAATGGCGGTGATTCTATGGTATGTCAAAATACAGAAGATAATATGGATGATGCTATATTGAGCTCTGAATTTTGCGATAAAATTGAATGTCTAGAATCCGAAAATATCATCGTAATAATCGAGAGTTGTGACAGTGGAGATTTTGTTTTCGAGTATAAAAAACCATCACGCGCAAGTGAAGATATTTTCATAATTGCAACAACATACTATGAACACCCAGATGACTATTTGGCTGTAATGTGGTTTGGAGACAACTATACTTATTGGGATGCTAATGACCCTCCCCTTTACAATTCATATGGTGGAGCGTTTTCCTATTACTTCTTTGATAATCTAGCAAATGATTATAGCGAAAATATTGCTTTCTCGAATGCAAATAGCTCAGTAGGTCCATATTCTGCTACCTACTTCAGTACTTATCTGAATAAAACACAAACTCAAGTCTGCCAGCTATATGACAATCTTGACACACAGTGGTTTGGCTGATGCCAAACACATTTCTTTCTTTTTTTTTTGGAAAAGAGAGGAAGTTTTAATAAATAAGAAATTAATCAAACAAGAGGAGAAAAATGTCAAATAAACTCTTAAAAATCTACTTTTATTCCACAGTCCTAATTTTTCTTTGTGCTACAATAAGTCATCAGCTAGATCAGCTAGATTCAGACTCTGATAATATGAGGGTTTTATCTCAAATAAAAAACCTGCAAGATAAACCTCTTCTTGGAATAACTAAAGCAAAATCAGGTTTGACACCTCACTCAAGTATAATTATCCTATCAGACGAGGATTTCATAACACAAGGGTTTCCAGGTGAAGGAACACCTACTAATCCTTATCGGATTGAGAATTACGAAATCTCAACAATCTTTGCAGTTGGGATATATGTATTCAATACTACTAAGAGTTTCATAATCTCTAATTGCTTCATATCTGCTCTAGAAGATGGAATAGTAATCACTGATATTATTGCTGGAACTGTTGTCATAGAAAACAATACTTGTGCATATCACAATTCCGAGGGGATTTACGTTTGGGGATCTAATAATATCTTTATTAGAAAAAATGAATGTTATGGAAACCGGAATGGAATAGCTACTGATCATGTGGATTATCTTGAGATTAAAGAAAACTATTGTCACAATAATGGGAACAGCATCAAATCAGTCTATTCAAATCATGCGATTGTCACAGATAACACCTTATCCGGTGGAGGAATTATAACGTATTACGTAGATTATTCGATATTTGAACGCAATGTCATAGTTAATTATGGTTTATGTGGAATAAGTTTGATTTGGGGAGAGCACAATCGAATAGAGAATAATTATTGCACTGGAGGTGTTTTTGGAATTATAACTGATATGGCTCAGAACATTACGATAATTAATAATGAGTGTTCAAAAAATAATATAGATGGGATTTTTTCAAGGGACACAGATGATTCACTGATATTGGACAATTATAGTAATAGAAATAATGAATCAGGTATCAGAATAGATGGTTGTTCAAATATGACGGTGCTTAAAAACACTTGTACAGAAAACAAAGATGCTGGGATCTATACATACTATGATTCATCTACATCTGTTATTCCCCTTATAATTGAAGACAATACTTGTAGAAATAATACATTAGGAATGAGAATTTGGGAAACATTCCATGCAAAAATTTGGAATAATACAGTTGAATCTAATGGACAAGGGATTCTACTTGTCGATTCAAAATACACAGAAATTGTAAATAATATTCTTCTAAAAAACAGAAAATATGGACTTAAGATAGATACTTCGCTTTCTACTTCGAATGTAATTTACTCTAATTATTTTCTGTGTAATAATCTGAATGGAACAGAAGACGGGTATTCACAAGCTTATGATGAAAGTTTTAATGATTGGTACGATGAGAATACAAACACCGGAAATTACTACAGTGATTATAGTGGTGAAGGAGAGTATCAGATTGATGGGAGGACTAACAGAACAGATCCTTATCCTTTTGTATATGATTATGATTGTTATAATACAGATGTACCTACAGAAGAAACACATTCAGTTTTAATTATCTTCATTCTATCCTTTATTGGATTAACAAGCATAAGTAGAAAGAAAGCAAGAATGAGAATTTCAATAACCAATTTCTAAATTTACTCTTCAGAATATCTTTATTTTACTCGATTACAAACCATTTACTAATAATATAATATACTAGAAGGGGAAGACTGTTTAAAAAAATGTTAATTCTTATAATTTATATAATAATAAGATACAAAGTCATATTGCAAGTGAAGAAGAATGAGTTCCATTGAAGAAAAAAACAATATTATTGATGGTAGGAAATTCTCGAAAGAATATACTGACAATGTACTAAGGCCACGTTGTGAGATTTTTAAAGAGAAATACGGTAGTATACCTAAGTTGTCTACTATAATCGTGGGTAATGATCCAGCTTCCGAATCTTATCGGAGAATAAGGGAAAAGTTTTTTGCAAGTCTTTGTGTAGATTATGATGTATCTAGTTTACCAGAGGAAACAACACAAGAAGAACTGCTAGAATTAATCGCAAAACAGAATAATGATGATAGTATCGACGGGATAATGGTCCAACTACCTCTACCAGACCATATGGATGAAGATTTGGTTATTGAAAGCATTTCTCCAAACAAAGATATTGAAGGATTATCTCCAGGAAATGTACATGCTTGGACAAAATCTGCACCAAATTTGGTTCCCGCAACAGCTTTAGGTGTCCTTGCTCTTTTAAAGCATTACCAAGTTCCTCTACAAGGAAAGCATGTTGTAGTCGTAGGTAGAAGTATGATAGTAGGTAAACCAGTCGCTCATCTTCTCCTTAAAGAACATGCAACAGTAACAGTTTGCCATTCACGTTCAAGACCTCTAGAAAGATATACTCTAGATGCTGATATTCTTATTGCAGCTGTTGGGCGTGCTCATCTGATTAGAAAAGGTATGGTAAAGAAAGGTGTAATCATAGTAGATGTAGGAGTTAATTTTGAAGATGGCAAGTTAATGGGAGATACAGATTTTGACGACTTAAAGGAAGATGCAAGTTTAATATCCCCTGTTCCAGGAGGAAGTGGTCCTGCGACAGTTTGCATGCTAGCAAGCAATCTATTTTTGGCTTTTGAGTTGAAACAAGTAAAAATGAATGAAGAACATCAAAGATGTCTCCGAAAATATTATGCAAATTACGAAGCAATCGAAAACAAAGATTCCTGTTTATAAAATACACGCAAAGTTATTTAGAACAAACAAGGTTACTTCTTTTTGATGAAAGAAGTAACTCTTACTAAATCTTTTGAAATACAGGATCAAAAATACGAATTAATTATAGTTTCACTAGAAAATGCTGTTTCTTTATATATTTATGAAGATGCGCCTAGATTCGGTACTTTTGGAGTATCAGTTCCATCAACAGAGCTTATGTCCGCATCTACATTGTATATTACAGGTCAAAAGAATGAACAATATGTAAGAATGATTGGAGAGCGATTAGCAACAAGAATACAAAAGTTGGTATTGGTTTCTCTTAATATTCAAGATATTTCAAATGATATTTTACTAAAAATCATGGAAAACATCGAAAAAGAATTGTTTACAGAAGAAGAAAAAGAGTAAAGAAGCACTGAGATCTGGCTTCTATTTTAGGATTGATAATCCTGGATATAACGGAAATTGCTTGGTAAGTTCAAGAATGTCTTCTTTGACTGCTTCATTTACCTTGGTGTAACCTTTTGCTTTTATGACCTTTGCTAAACCCTCAGCAATGACTTTCATCTCTGATTCTTTCATTCCTCTAGAGGTTATGGCTGGTGTTCCTAATCTCAATCCTGATGGATGAAATGGACTTGAAGGTTCATATGGAACAGTATTCTTGTTTAGAGTTATACCTGCTTCATCCAAAGCTGTTTGCATAGGTCCTCCTTTACCAGTTAAATCTTCAGGACGTAAGTCGATAAGAATTAGATGGTTGTCAGTTCCATTTGTAACAAGTTTAATGTCCAGAGCCATTAATTCATCAGCTAATACTTTTGCATTTTTGACAATCTGTTTTGCGTAATCCTTGAATTCAGGTTTCATAGCTTCGGCGAAAGCAACAGCTTTTGCAGCAGTAGTATGATCATGTGGTCCTCCTTGTAGTCCTGGAAAGACTGCTGAATCTATTAAACGTGCTAAACTGAAAGGTTCACCATTCTTTGTTTTCTTCTCAGGGTGGTGAATTTCATGTAATCTATCTTCAGTTTTACACATTATTATTGCACCTCGTGGTCCTCTAAGACTTTTGTGTGTTGTAGTTGTTACAACATCTGCATATGGTACAGGACTTTCATGTGCTCCACCTACAATCAAACCTGAGATGTGAGAGATATCTGCAAGTTGGTAAGCATCTACCTCATCTGCAATCTCTTGGAAAGCTTTGAAATCTATTTTTCTTGGATAAGCTGTTAGACCAGATATTATCATCTCGGGTTTTTCTTTTTTAGCTAATTCATGAATTACTTCCATATCTAGCATTTCTGTCTCTTTATCAACATCATAACTAACACAAACATAATTCTTACCAGAGAAGTTTACATGACTTCCATGGGTAAGGTGACCGCCTGATGTAAGACTGAACCCTAAAAATTTATCTTTCAAATTCAGTAAAGCGAAGAAAACTGCTTGATTAGCAGGAGAACCAGAGTAAGGTTGTACATTTACGTGCTCAGCACCAAAAAGCTTCTTTGCTCGTTCTATTGCTAGAATCTCAACTTCATCAACTATTTCGTTTCCACCATAATACCTTTTTTTAGGGTATCCTTCGGAATATTTGTTAGTAAAAACACTCGCCATAGCCTGGAAAACAGAACGATAGGTATAGTTCTCTGAAGGAATTAATTCTATTCCTTCTTCTTGACGTTTTAATTCTCTAAGAAGCATATCTGCTATTTCAGGATCAGAGCTTGAAATATCATTCATTAAGTTCATATTTTATCCTCAGAAGAATATCACAAAGTTTTCTTTAAATATTTTTTTCAATCACACTAATACGCAAAAACACAGTTTTGAATATCTTACCACAAAAAAATACCCGCGCGTGGTAAGATATTCTCATCCTCTGTCTTTGCTCTTTTTTCTTCTTTTTCTTCTCTCCCCTGTTCCCTAGACCTTTATTACCCTTTCATACCCTTCCTTTTCTTTCTTCTTCGTCGCATCTATTATGACTTTTATTGACACGTTATCTTCTCTTCTTCTCGACGGATCAAGAGACGACCCTCGCATATTATCCAAAATTGTTATGTCGTTGGCCCCGGCTCTTGTTATTCTTGCCCACTGAACAGCTTTCTCGTCATAGATGTCGATATCTTCGTTTACAACTGTGCACCACTTAAGGGAAGGGTGGGCTTCAAAAGCTGCTAACCCTACCTTATAGGCGTCAATATCAGATTGAGTGGTAACAGCTATAACCGCATCTAACCATCCACATCCACTAGGAGAAAGATGAACTCCGTGTACATCAGAAACAACCTTACTAACACGGTTGTGGATAGCGGCTTCACGGGGAAAACCCATGAGAATGAAATGTTCTTCATAAGCAGGAAGAATAGTCTGAAAGATAGGTTGATCGCGATAGTACATGTGTTCAAACTGAATGACAGGTTGGGAACGAATATCATCGGGGGTGCCAGTGATGTCAACAAAAGGTCCTTCAGCAACTTCATGGTCAGCGAGAATTTTGCCCTCTAGAACAAATTCGACATCAGAGGGGACAAGAATACCATACTTGGGAGTCTTAATAACAGAAAGATTGCCACGCATAAGAGAATTGGCAATAACCAGCTCAGAGCTACCAGAAGGAGTAGAGGAGGAAGCAGCTAAAGCTAAGATGGGGTGATAACCATTAACAAAGGCAATAGGGGTATCCAAACCCTTTTGCTTATTCTCTAAGAAAATTTGGTGCAAATTACGAGGAACGAGACGAATAGCTCCTTGCTGATCATTCAACACCATGATTCGATGAATACTAAGATTGGGAACGTCAGTACCTGGAAATTGTGCAAAAACAATGCCTGAAGTGAGATATCTTCCACCATCAACAGGGAAGAATTTTGGGATGGGGAGAAGAGAAAGGTTGGCAGGTTCCTTATTAGAGAAAGTGAGACTGGAATCAACCAATGAAGGAACTTGAGGAGAAAGAAGAGCTTGCTGAAAGAAGGAGTAGTAATCCTCATGCTCATTGAGAACAAACTTGAGTTGATCTCGGGAAGAGAGACCATTGCCTAAAAGAGGAAAAGATGAACCTTCAACATTAGAAAATAAAACAGCTTTGTTAGAATGTGTTTGAAGATGTTCAGTAATCTCATAATCAGGTTTAACTTCAGAAGGAATATCAATCAATAACTCAGCTTGTTTGAGGGTCTCAAGATAAGGTCTTAAACTCATAAAATCACAGTTTCCTCTAGATACAAAAAACATAAGATACAATGATTTAAATATCTTGTTAGAAAAAAATCGATAGCAAAATCAATCCTCTTGGCGGGGATTGCCGAGTGGACAAAGGCGCTAGATTCAGGTTCTAGTCCTTAGTGGTTCGGGAGTTCGAATCTCCCTCCCCGCACCAAAGTAATCATTTTTTAGCGTAAAATGAGGTGGAATAAGTGAAAATAGGAATAATGAGCGACAGTCATGACCATAGACCAAATATACAGAAAGCTCTAGAAATATTCAAAGAGAAAGGGGTTGAAGTCATTATCCATGCAGGTGATTTGATATCTCCTTTCTGTGTGAAAATGTTTGAAGAGTTCAAAGGAAAATTTTACCTGTGTGCAGGTAACAATCTAGGGGATACAGAAGTAATAAGTAACATGATGAAAGAAGTGGGATTCTTCTACGAAGATATAGGAGAGTTTGAAATAGAGGGTAAAACTTTTGCACTGTACCATGGAACAGATGAGCTGAAATTGAATTCATTGATTTACTCAAAATTACCTTACGATTATGTTATAACTGGACATACACACAAGAAACTTCTGAAAAAAGTGGAAAAGAAAGTGATCATAAATCCTGGAGAAACATTCGATTTATATGAAGATCCAACTGTAGCAATTCTCAATCTAGTAGATAGAAAAGTAGAATTTCATTCACTGAAATGAGAAAAGAGATATGAAAACAATGCCTTCTACTCGAGTACCACTGATAACGGAGGAGCTAAGAGAATACTTAGGTGAACTTTTAGGCATTGAAACAGCTGAAAAATATCTGAAAGCTATAACCACTCCTATGGAAGAATACACTTTACACATTTTTCAAAAACAAGAATTAGCACAGGAAATAATAGAAAAAATTGAGGAAAATGGGTTCAAAGCAGATCAACACCCAAATTTTGCTAATTTAATAATAACACAACCGAAAGGACCGTTTGATGTGGATTATTCTGAAGATTTGAAAGAAGTAATTGTAGATAATCGAGCTGCTGAAATGATATATCAAGGATCAGATGTATTTGTTCCTGGGGTTAAAAAGGCAGGCAAAGTGAGAGAAAATGATTTTGTGCAAATTAAAAATCAGAGAGGGATATCTGTTGCAAAAGCAAAAGCTATGATGAGTCACAAAACAATTTTATCTAAAAGAAAAGGAATTGCAGCAAAAAATCTTGAATCTCCATACAAAGTGCCAAGTGTACCCCAATTAGAATTGGAAGGATATCCGGTTTATTTTCAGAGTGTTCCGGCATACTTGACCAGTCTGAATCTAGACCCGCAACCAGAAGATAAGATACTAGATTGTTGTGCAGCTCCAGGAAATAAAACAGTTCATTTGAGTGAGTTAAGTAAAGGTACAGGAGAGATAATAGCAGTAGACAGATCTAAAGGAAGACTCAATCACCTAGAAGATAAACTCTCAAGATTTAGAATAAAGAATGTTAAAACAGTGGTTGGAAACATTATAGAATTAAGTAAAGAATGGAATGTTAAATTTGATAAAATACTAGTTGATCCTCCATGTACTGCTCTTGGACTTAGACCTAGATTAATTCTTGGAACAGACAAGAAAACGATTAAGGCAACTTCAGACTATCAAAAAGCAATACTTTTTGCGTGTGAGCAATTGCTGAAACCAGGTGGAGAGTTAGTTTATTCAACCTGCACAATAACTAAAGAGGAAAATGAAAGCGTAATAAATCAAGCTATAGAATTTGGTTTAGAGATTGTTGATCACAACTATAAAACTTCCAAAATGGGGTCAATTGATGTTGATTTCTCCCCCTATGTACAAAGATTTTTGCCAGGACAAGATAGGACTTTAGGATATTTCATAGCTAAATTAAAGAAGTCTAAGAGTTAATACCGAACCTTTTTTAATTTCTGTTCTTTCTTTAACATGAAATGAGTCTTTTGAATAAAGATGCGTGCATTCTGATTACAAGCTCTAGACACAAAGATAGTAGACAACTAGCTGTGTCCTTTCACGAGAAACTGGAGGAGAAAGGATATACTTCATTTCTTGATACATATTTGGCTGACACATTAGAGCAACCTGAATTATCTTGTCCAGGAAAAAAACCCACTATAATTTTCGTTTTTGGAGGAGATGGAACAATTCTTAAAACCTATGAAATTTGGAAAAACATTCCAATTTTTGCCATTAACTGTGGAAAAGTTGGTTTTCTTACAGAAATTGATCCAAGTGGAATAGATAAAGCTCTAAATGCTCTTGAAAATGGTGAGGGTTTCATTGAAAGTTTCAGCACCATTGAAATATCTTCAAAAGATTTGGAAACAGTCTCAGCAGTAAATGATGTTGTAGTCACTTGTGATACAATTGGTCAGTCAATTAGCCTAAAATTGCATGTAGATAATCAATATGTTTACACTCTTGATGGAGATGGTTTGATTGTCGCTACAAGTATAGGTTCTAGTGCCTATGGCTTGTCAGCTGGAGGGTCTCTAATCGTTCCAACAGTTGAGGCAATAATAACGGTGCCAATCTGTCCTTTTTCTAGAAGAGTAGTACCTATGGTTTTTCCTTTGAGCTCAAAACTTAAAGTTACAAATTTGAGTAAGACTAAATTTGGGAGTGTTGTAATTGATGGAAAAGTACACTACAATCTAGGTCACAATGATTCTATAGAAATAAAGCAATCTGAAGATAAGATTAATTTCATCCGATTCGAAGAGAATTACATTACTAGGGTTAGGGAAAAGCTTCTACGATTCAATCCTGATGATACAGATGAATGAAAATAATGACAAAGAAAGATTAAACTATTTCATAGTTGATTCTACTGCAATAATGCATCATTTTGTACTTGATGGTAGATTGAAAGAAAACGATTTTCTAATTATACCTGAATTATTAGAGATTGAATTAAAGTCATTTGAGTCAAAATCAGTATTAACGATATTGGAAGCTGAAGGAAAACTAATACGTGCAACCCCTTCTTCAGAGTCCCTAGAGCGGATTATAGAGATTGCTAAAAAATCAGGAGACTATGGCGCTTTATCTAAAATTGACACTCAAGTGTTAGCATTAGCATTAGATTTTTCTGATTCTGTGATCTATAGTGATGACAACGCTGTTCAAAACGTTAGTGCGTTTCTAAAAATCAAAGTGGTATCACAACACTTCAGTATAAGGCATAAGAGGGAATACTATTGGAAATGTACAGTGTGTGGGAGTAAATTTTCCCAAGAAAGCAAAACTTGTATCGATTGTGGTAGTCCAGTAAAACGATTTTTCAAAAGAAAATAACAAGAAAAGTTCTAGAATGAGAATCAAATTCTACGATAAGGCTTCTAATGATTCAATTATCGCTAGTACGAATTTATTATTGATTTCACTATCTCCTAAGGTTACAACAAAAAATTGTTCATAACCATTAAATTCGTGGGTTTCATCAAAGGTTTGTACAATAATTCCCTTGCTACAAAGCTGTTCGTATAGTTCTCTGATGTTTTTCTTGTATTTGATAAAAAGGAAGTTTGTGTCACTTCTATAAACCTTCAACCCACTCAACATTTTCAATTGGTCTTGAACTCTCTTTCTTTCAACATTAAAAGCATTGATCAGTTCAACAAATTTGTAAGGGGCTTGTAAAATGTGCTTGGTCGCTAAAGCATGAATAGGGGGGATTTCCTCAATGAAATAAGTATCTTTTAGCATTTTTACAATTTTAGGGTCTGCTACAAGATATGCACTAGATAAAGAACCTAGACCCCAAGCTTTGGAGAAAGATCTAACAATTATTAAATTTTCAAAGAACTTTACTTGATTTACAAGACTATACTTTCCAAATTCAACATAAGATTCATCTATGATGATAGGTATATTCGTTTCTTTGGCTAATGTTAACACATCACTTTCCCGAAATTGATTTGCTGTAGGGTAATGAGGTGAAGTGAATATTATTGCTTTTGCTGAACTTGTTTCAATTTCTTCTAAAATACTATTGATATCTAATTCAAAATCATCCAGTAAGCTAACCTTGTTAATTTTCAGCTTTTGGCTTTTTGCGAATGTTGAATAGATATCCTTGTCTGGTGAAACCAAAATAACTCCATTCTTTGATTTAGTAAGTGTAGACAAAACTCTCTGAATGAGCTGATTGTGAGTTAAACCGGGATAAAGCGAAGATGTTTCAACTCCAATAAAACGTGATATTTCTTCTAAAAAGGAATAGTAATCAATTGGATAACTGTCTCTTGGATCAATCGATTTTATGTCCTTTATTACAAGTTCTTGAATAAGGGAAGGGGGGATGAATAAGTTGTCTCCAAGACTCAAATCAATAATTTGATCAAGTGTAAGATTGTACTTCTCTGCAATTTCCTGATGTCTTTTGTTTCTTTCAAGTGCAGAACCCGTAATTGAGATTTTGTTAGACATTTGAATTCCTTCACAATCTGGACTAACATTTTATGCTAAAGCTGTTAAAAAAACCTATTGGTTAATGGAGAGTACTAGAAAATTCACTATTATCTTTTTGAAATAGAAAGGGTAAAACTAAAAAGGAATTAAGAGTTGGAATAACTAGTCATAACAACAGTTATGCTAGGTGAAATTTGATGGTTCATAAATTTACAGTTGAGTTTCCAGAGAGAATATGGGATGCTGTTTGTGAAAAAAAAGGTCCCGGGTCGATTAAAGACTTTCTCATCAAACTAATTGAAAAAGAGTTTGAACTAAGGAAAATTAAAACTTTCATTCTTGCAGGAGGAGAAGGAGCTAGATTAAAACCACTAACTGAAACTATCCCTAAAGCAATGATTCCAGTCGGTTACAAACCTTTACTTGAATATAACTTAGAGCTAATATCTAAAAGCGGAATTACTGACGTTATACTTCTAATTGGAAAATTAGGAAACCGAATAATGAAGTATTTTGGTCAAAACTGGAATGATTTGAATTTAAGTTATGTAAGCGAAACAGCAAATCTAGATACAGCTGGGGCAATATATAATGCACGTAATCTCATTTCAGATACATTTGTTGTTATGCACTCAGATATTTTGACAGATATCAATCTTAACAGTATTATTGAATATCATAAGAAACATAGAAAAAATCACATTGTAACTCTCTGTGGAATAGGTGTCAATGACTACTATCAATCTATGGGAAAGAAAACTGATAAGGGCCTTTTTTCTGACTATGGTGTTTTTTATGTGGATGATTTTACAACTAATTTAGTTACTAGATTTGAGGAAACCCCTACAAAAACCCAACAAAGCGGCTTCATTAATACAGGAATATATGTTTTTGAACCTGAGATTATTGATTATCTATCTAATGCAGAAGGAAAATCTATCTCGGGTGATATTTTACCTGAAATTATAACAGAGAAAAAAGTCAAAGCATATTTGTGCCCCAAAAATGCATTCTGGATTGATGTTGCTCATCCTGATCGTTGGAGTAAAGCTTGGGATGTTCTTTTCTCAGGAGCTTTCAAAGTCTAATTACATAATCATGCAAATTTATGATATCTGAAAAACCTTTGACTCAAATAACTATTTTATATAAAACTCGAAAGTGCAAATATTTAAGAATTTAAGTAAAAAAAGACCACAAGTAAAAGAAAGGTGTAAACATATGGATATTAACCGCAGTATAAGAATAGCTGTCGACACAGGAAAAGTTTCCTATGGTGCAGATTCAGCTAAACAAGCTTTACTCAACAAACAAGCAAAGTTAGTAATTTTAGCAGAAAACACTCCTCAAGACATTAAAGAGGATATAAATAGATATGCTGAAATCTCTGAAGTACCAACATTGGTATTTTCTGGGTCATCTCTTGATCTGGGAGCTGTTTGTGGTCGTCCACATTTCGTAGCTGCTTTAACAATTTTGTCAATGGGAGATAGTGACATAATTAAAGCTGTTAAGAAAAAATAGGATAGGGAGTAAAGAATAGATGCAAATAACAAATCATTTTCTTTATTATAGCGTGTTTAATGTAAATTTGTTATCCAAAGAAAATGATACAAACTTATGTTTGAATACACTTTTAAACAACTGAATACTAAAATTAACTTGAATCATAAAGAAATAGGCGTGTTTAAGCAACGCGAAAAAATCAACAAAACACTATCCAAAATGTGGGAGTACAAAAAATGCCTTCTGTCAAACTTTCCCAAACTGAAATGCAATATATAACAATTCTCCAAGGAATTGTAAATGTTACAATAAACGATTGCATAGTTGAGGAAGAAGACAACAAGGTTGTCTTTGTTGTTTCTGAGGGACAAGCTGGTTTAGCGATAGGTAAAAGAGGGATTAACATCAATAAATTAAAAGAAATGATAGCAAAGGATGTAGAAATCATTGAACATTCCTCTGACCCTGCAAAATTCATCAAAAACTGTTTCTTACCCATTATAATCAAGAATATCTCATTACTTGAAAGGAAAAATGGAAAAGTCGCAACTGTTGAAGTTGATAATAAAGATAAAGGCAGGGCCATAGGAAGAAACGGTAAGAACATCAACAAAGTAAAGAATTTAGTTCTTAGACAATTTGATATTGTTGATGTAATGATCAAACAATAGCATCAGACCTTTTACTTTCATCTATTTTGTCAAAAACTTTTAGAGAAACAAATTCTAATACTGAACATAAGTAAAATTATAGCAAAATAAAACAAGGTTAGAATAAATGAGGCAATCTTCTACTGATGATAAAAAGAATTTGGATAAATTACTAGCTCTTATTCAAAATGAAGGAACTCTCTCGGAAATATTCGAGAATGAAATGATGTCTCTTTTTGAAAATAGGGGTGCGAAAGCATTCAATATTCTCAAAGAAAACAAATTGCACAAACACGTTTTAAATGAGAAAATTGCCATTTGGGAAGTAGAAGGAAAGAGCCAGAATTATTTGATAATCGAAGATAACTTCTGTGAATGTACAGATTATCAAATTAGAGTTTTAAGTAGAGGGGAAAAAAATCTGTGCTATCATCTTCTTGCTAAAATTATAGGAGAAAAATTTCACCACTATAATATAAAGAAAATTTCCAATAAGGAATATGATGACCTAATACTATCTCGTACTTAAACGATTTTAAGAAAAGAAATAAAGAAATTTGAAGAATGGAGACTTTAAGCTACATCTTCTAATTCAATATGGGGTGCAATACCTAAACTCATTAGTTCTTGCATTAGCAATTTGAATGCATAACTTATGACAACTCTAGAGACTGTGGTTTCCTCTTTACAAATTGGACAATGATATCTATCTCTATTTCTATCATACATTGCAAGAAATCCACATTTCGAACAAATAAGAGCATCTGTTTTATCTGATTCATCCAACAATCTTTCTTTAAGTAGAATGGAGGTTCCATGACCAATAAGACAATCTCTTTCCATTTCTCCAAAACGAAGACCACCTTCACGAGCTCTTCCTTCTGTTGGTTGTCTAGTGAGCATCTGAATAGGACCACGGGCACGAGCATGTATTTTGTCTTGGACTAGATGGTGGAGTTTTTGATAAAATTGAGATCCAACAAAAATGGTTCCCTCTAATCTTCTTCCTGTTTTACCGTCATACATTACTTCTCTACCAAGTGGGTGCATTTGAAGTTTCATTAAAGCTTCATGCAATCCGCTAATCTTCATTTTGCTAAAAGCTGTTCCGTAAATTGCGTCACCAGAATGTGCTGCAACTTTACCAGCAAGCAATTCCATTAGCATCCCTATTGTCATTCTTGATGGAACGGCGTGGGGATTGATAATAATATCAGGTACTAATCCTTCCTCAGTAAAAGGCATATCTTCCTGTGGGATGATTAAACCAATTACACCTTTTTGACCATGTCGTGAAGCAAATTTATCACCAATTTCAGGAACTCTTTCAGATCTTACTTTGACTTTTACGAGCCTATTTCCTTCGTTAGTATCTGTAAGCACTACCGTGTCAGAGATGCCTTTTTCACCATGTCTCATGGCCTTGCTTGTTTCTCTTCTGTTTTGAGGAGGAACTTCAAATTCAGTATATTCTTCTAGAAATCTAGGTGGACTGGTACGGCCGATAAGAACTTCTCCTCGACTGCCATCAACAGAAATTTCTGGTTCAATAATTCCATCCTCTCCGAGATGTACATATTGGGATTCGTCTTTGTAACCTCTAACTGTATCATCAGGGATTTCAAAGGTGTCCTCTTGACCATTAGGATATTTTCGTTCTTCAGCATCATATGTTCGGAAGAATGTGCTTCTTCCCAAACCTCTTTCTATGGCTGCTTTATTAATTAACAAAGCATCTTCCATGTTATATCCTTCATAAGATAAGATAGCTACAATGAAATTTTGCCCAGCAGGACGGCTTTCAAAATGAATGGAATCCATACCGTGAGTTTTTACTAACGGCTTCTGCGGATAATGCAAGATATGAGCTCTTGTATCCATACGATATCTGAAATTAGCTGAAAATATACCGAGGGCTTGTTTTGCCATCCCAGCTTCATAGACGTTACGATCTGAACGATTGTGTTCTGGAAATGGAATTAATGAAGCACAAATTCCTAAAATTGTACTTGGAGTAATTTCCATATGAGAAGATTCGGATACTAAATAATCTTCATCAATGGCGATGAATAGGTTTTCTTCTTCCTCAGCGTCAACATATTCAACAACTTGATTTCTTACTAAATCACTCCATGACCATTTATTGCTTTTAATCCAGTTGAACATCTCTTTTGTGAGTGCATGAGTCCCCTCATTAACAATTATTAGAGGGCGACGAACTCTACCTGCGTCACAACTGACCATGATTTCATTTGTATCAGAATAATGTGAAATATTAATCTCATGATGAAGGTCACCTGATCTACGCTTTTGTATAATTATTTTACGAAATTCGTTAGCATCTTGAACAACACCTAGAAAACTACCGTTTAAGAATACTTTACAATACTCAGCGTCAGCAACAAGCTTAGCAAGAGGTGAGCTAGGTTCAATCATATCTTTTGGTTCAATTTTATTTAACTTCAACTCATTGATAAGTTTCTTTTCGACATCTGCACTATCCAAACCAACACTTATGAAAGCTTGAAGGGCAAGATTCTTCACTAGACCACAGTTTGGTCCTTCAGGTGTTTCATTTGGACATATTTTACCAAAATGTGTTGGATGAAGATCTCTTGCTTCGAAGTGAGGTTGACTTCTACTTAGTGGACTTACAACTCTTCTAAGATGGCTTAATGCTGACATGTAATTTGTTCTGTCAAGAAGCTGGCTTACTCCAGATTTTCCACCTGTCCAATTTCCTGTTGCTAAAGCATGACGCAATCTCTCTGTAATTAAATCTGCACGAACAGCTGTTTTGAGATTGGGTTTTCGACCGCGGACAGTAACTCTCTCTAACTGGTATTTGATGTCACGACATAAGGCATGAAAAGCTACTCTATATAGCATTAATAGTAAATCACCAGCTAGTTTTAGCCTTTTATTTGCATAATGATCTTTATCGTCTTGTTGTCTAATACCTAATTCAAGTTCCAGTAATCTTTGAGCCATTCTTGCTAAGAAGAATGCTTTCTTTAATCTTGAATCCTCATCACTTCCAAGATGAGGTAGTAAATATTTATCTAACACTTGCATCGCACGGTTAATACGATATTCCTTGGTTTGTCCTACAGCAACTCTCTTTCCTATATAATCTAAAGATTCTTCAGTAGTATCAATTTCTGAAGATTCCCTCATTAAGATGGACATAACTCTTGCACGAAGTTTTGGAGTTGGACTTATAGCCATTGCAATCATGTCATCCCTCTCAATTCCTAGTGCTCTCATAAGCAATATTAGAGAGATTTTTCTAGGCATACTTGGAAAACTGACTCTTAATTGACCATCATTTGTATGTTCAACAGTAACAGGTGCTCTAAAACCATGAATAACACTGAAAACTTTAGCTTCACTTGTTACGTTTCCTTTACTTTTTAGTTTCTCAATTAGAATTCGATTAGGAGCTAAATCTTCCTGAGTAACAATGACTCTCTCACTCCCGTTAACTAAGAAATAACCACCAGGATCTTTTGGATCTTCTCCAAGTTTAACTAAAGATTCTGGAGCACGGTTATATAATTGGCATCTTTTAGACTTCAGCATTATGGGAAGATATCCAATAAAAACACTGATTGTTTCCAAGGGAATCTCGACACCATCGCTACCACCTTTTCGAATAGGTGTCATATGAAGATTTAATCTAGATGCGTAGGTAAGATTTCTAATTCTTGCTTCCATAGGATAAATGGAACTTTGGGATCCATCTGCTTCTCGGATTGTGGGTTCTTCAACTTCAACTTTTTCCAGCTTAACATAAAATTCAGAATCTTCAGGTTCTATAACCTTTATTTCTTTAATAACGGATTGAAGACCGTTTTCAATGAAATCGTTAAAAGAATCAAGATGCTGGCGAACTAAACCTAGTTCCTCAAACATAGAGTTAACTAAAACCCAACGACTGTTAGCGTCTGCTTTACTTTTCTTTTTGGCCATTTAAACACCTTAACCAAATAAAAATTAATTCCTCGCAGTAAAGTGGTTTTCTGTTATATTAAAAAGCTTATGAATCAAGACTGCTATTACTAGACTACTTCTTGTTCTTATTAACGTGAAAGATAAGTGACCAAGGATAACGGATTGCTATCTTATCAACAACACCTTTGACTTTTTGTTTCTCAGAAGTGTCTTCGTAGAAAAGTAGCACTACCTTCCCACCTCTACCTCTCTTCATTTTTTGATAAACGGTCTTGGGAGAATTAACTAAATCGAATACTATGATAACCTCAGTTTGTGGAAGATCTAAATCTCTCTCCCCAACGGGTGATAAAATAAGAGCTGATTGCTTCTCTGATTTCTTAAACGCTTCAATAATTTCTCCTTTATTTTTTATTCTTCCTGTAACTATGAATATTTCAAACCCTTCTTTTTCTAACAACGAAGCTAGGGAATCAACAGTAGATAGAAAAGAACACAGAACTGTTATTTTTTGATATTCTTTTGCAATTTTTACAATTTCCAATTCCTTCCCACTAATTTCTGGTAAATCGAAGGTTTCTTTTTTCTCAAAATCATATCTAAAAAGATAGTTCCTATACGAACTAGCAGGCATTGAATAAACATATTTGCGCAATAATAGAAGACTATTTAGGTTTTCTACCAACTCTGTTTCAACTGCAATAAGCGGTAGATTATTGAAGAAATCCTTTCGCAGTTTTGCTAAATCTTTAGGAGATGTTTCTCCTACTTCCTTGATGATCTCTTCTCTCGTAAGTTTAATGTGCTCTGTAATCGTATTGATTATGGTAGCTGTTTTTTCATCTTTTACAGGATTGATGAGAACTTCTGTATCTTGAATATATTCTTTAATATCTGTATCCATAAAATCCTCAATTGTGATTGTTGCACTTCTAGGAATAAAATCTAGCAAGGTCTTCAATTCATTTCGAATCTTCAGTTGATCTTCATCTAATACAACGTGGTCATCTCTTAATGTACCACTCATACCTATTACTTTTGAGTTTTCCAAAGCTGGGAGCAACATATTCCAAGGAACGCACAATACTCTACGATGTGAAACCCTTCTAATTATTTGATCTACTTCATTAATGATTATGAATTCAATATCCTTAGCTAACTCAGGATATTTCTTTAGAGTATTTGAAAAAACAGTGGGTAATGATAAAATTACTCTATTATTCTCAATGATATACTTCCTATAATTTGCATTGGTACCACTTTTAATTGCTGCTAACTTTTCTATGCCCCCATATTCTCTCTCAAGGTACAGAACTGTTTCTTCAAGAGAAGAATGGGTCTGAAGAAAAACAATAACTTTCTTTTCTTTGAATGTCTCAGTTAGAAGTCTGTACATCATAACGCGCTTGCCCATTCCACAGTCAAGCTCCAAAATAACGCTATGGTTATCCTTAACTAGTGAGGATATTTTTTCAATTATGAAATTCTGGTACTCGCGTGATTCAATGGCCAAACCAATCACTTTCTTATCAAGATTTTAGTATTTAAAGGAAAAGATTAATGGATTTTTGAGGATTGAGTGTCAGCTTATATTAATTCTAATCTGATCCTGTAATTTTTCCATAATTTTAGTTGCAGGTTCAGATATACGGTGCAAATCCAAACTGATTGGAGAAATACTGATGGCATTCTGTTCAACAACTGCCCAACTATCTGTGTTTTCTTGAAATGTCTTTTTTCTTTCGCCCCATAACCATAGGTAGGGTAAGTTCCGAGGATCAGACTTCTCAACCATGTAATTGTCATATTTGTAGAGTGTTGGAGATGTAATGAAAACTTGAGTGTCTTTTGTAATTTCTTTTGGATAATTCACATTAAGAAATGCTAAATTCTCAGGCCAATCTAATTCTAGAACTATTTTTACGATTTCTGCTGATATTTTTGCTATTTTACTAAAATCCACTCCCTTTTGATCAATTAACTGCGAGTCGTCAGCAACATCAGTTGAAAAAGCAATTGCAGGAACATTGTTGAAAGCAGCTTCAAAGGCAGCGGCGCAAGTACCACTAGTGAGAATCGAATGAATAGATGAATTATCTCCATAGTTAATACCACTAATTACAAGATCAGGTTTTCTTTTAAGAACATGAAATCCAACAAAGATGTTGTCAGCAGGAGCACCAGTTGTACTATATCCGATAGATCCATCCTCATAATCAACTTGAAAGAATCTTATTGGTTTGTGGAAAGTAAGTGCTTTAGAAACGGCTGAACTTGGTTCTGCAGGTGCAAAACAGACAACTTTCGCTATTTTATTTACTTCTTCTCTTAAGGAATTTAGACCCTGGGATTTAATTCCATCATCATTTGTTAATAGTATTAATTTATCTTTCACATTATTGTTTTCTTTTGAGATTAGTTAAATTTATCCCTTTCAAAGAAAAACTTGCTTAATCATAAATTTTTAAACCTAATGTTTCAAAGCTTAACCAGAAGGTGTCAATTAGATGACAGAGAAATACGTTTACAAATTTTTTAATAAAGAAATCTGCGAAGGGAGTGCAGATTTAAAAGATACACTTGGTGGAAAAGGAGCAAATTTGGCAGAAATGACTTCTTTAGGTTTGCCTGTTCCACCTGGTTTTGTAATCTCTACTCAAGCATGTCTTCATTTCTTAGAGAACAATGAATCCTATCCTCCAGGATTAAAGGAAAGTATTGATGAAACACTAGAAGCATTGGAGAATCACATGGGTAAGAAATTAGGTGATGAGAAAGATCCGCTTCTAGTTTCTGTTCGTTCAGGGGCAAAAATTTCAATGCCTGGTATGATGGATACAGTACTAAATCTGGGTTTGAATGATGTTTCAGTAGAGGGATTAGCAAAAGTTTCTAACGATTCAAGATTTGCTTATGATTCATATCGACGTTTCATGTACATGTATGCTGATGTAGTCAGAGGTGTAAGTAAAGAACATTTTGAGAAAGAATTACAAAAACTCAAACATGAATTAAATGTTGAAAATGATACTGAAATATCTGCTGATGATCTCAAGAAGTTAATACAAACATACAAGACAATTTACAAAGAACATCTAGGAGAAGAATTTCCTCAAGATCCAAGAAAACAATTAGATGATGCCATTCGTGCTGTTTTCAGAAGTTGGAATACTAGAAGAGCAATTGATTATAGAAACCATCAAGGTATTCCACATGATTTAGGTACAGCAGTTAACGTTATGACTATGGTATATGGAAACCTTGGAGAAACATCAGCTACTGGAGTAGCTTTTACACGTAATCCATCAAATGGTGAAAAGAAACTATATGGTGAATACTTAGTAAATGCTCAAGGAGAAGATGTTGTTGCAGGAATTCGAACACCAGTACCAATTGAAGATCTTCAAAAAACAATGCCTGAACTATATAATCAGCTTCTAGAAATCTCTGGATTATTAGAAGAAAGATATAGCGATATGCAAGATATGGAATTTACTATCCAGCAAGGAAAAATGTTCATGCTCCAAACAAGAAACGGAAAAAGAACAGGTATAGCTGCTGGTCAGATAGCATATGATTTAGTTAATGAAGGTAAAATTTCAAAGGAAGAAGCAATATTAAGAGTCAACCCAAGTGATGTCGAAAACACACTATTTCCATCTGTGGATTGGGGAAAAATAGACGCCAATGCCCCAATTAAACAAGTTAAAGCAAGCATGGATGATAAATTCCTAGGTTCTGGTTTAGCCGCAGGTGCGGCAGCAGCAACTGGGTTAGCGATTTTTGATGCTGATAGAGCAAAAGAAGTAGCTGATAAACAACAAGATGTCATCCTAGTGAG
>JAAFKJ010000078.1 GCA_021399395.1 Candidatus Heimdallarchaeota archaeon | reverse complement strand
TAATGTTCCAAGAATAAATCCTGTAATCAGAATTCTTTTTACACTGTGTCTTGTATGAATTTTTGGAAACTTGAATGCTTTTGCTTCAAAAGCTACTAAAACAATGAATACTTCTACAATCATTATTGCTGGTTCTAAAAATTGAAGTATAATATCTGGGAGTGGGATTCTTAAAAATGTATAAAAATAACTATTAACAATTGTCACAATAAGAAGTGCTCCAAAAATTGTTGTAAAGATAATATTCCATTTGGTGATACCTTTGGGCATCATCGCTGCCATAGGCATTTTTCCTGTCTTAGATTTTATCTTCCTTCTTTTTGGAACTACCGCAGGTTTAGTCTTTAGTTTTACACCTTGTTTCAAACTCTTTGCTCGACTAGGTTTGACTTCTTTTGACATCGTGTCTCCTCATATGTATAAAATATAAGAGTACCAGTTATTACCCTAATTAATCTTATACCTCTACTATACCTAAAAACTTTTTGCGATATAAATTCTTGCAAAATGGTAATGCCAAAAATCCTTATGTCAAACTGCGCGATTATCTCGTAGAACACCACATAATGCAGTTCAAAGAATCCCTTGCATTTTCAGAGGATAAAGCTAAAAAATTTTTGAGTTAATAAATGATTTTACTAATTATATTATTGAAACAACTTATATCTAAAATTATGAACCATCTTTGAAAGAATATGATTTCAGTTTGAAAAATTAGGCTTTATGTTCAATCAAATAAACCAACATATCATCAACAAAAGAAATTTCGAAGAGATGTCATACATTCACTCAAATACTAAGTATTTGTCAAACAAGTTGTTAATACTCAGACTCAAAGTATCTGGGAAATATGGAAGTGAAAATAATTCAAGTTAAGCTTATTTCTTATCCTACAGAAACGGATCTTATAGCTAAAATGGCAGCTGCAATCTGCTATTCCGGAGGACATGATTTTGAAGAAATCAGAAACAAAGCAGAAGAGAAACCAAATGAATATTTGAGTAAAATTGTCAAAAATGGTCATCTATCGATACTTGAACACAATGTCTATGTCTTCCATATTTCAGGAATCTCGAGAGTAACTAGTCACCAGCTAGTGCGAAAAAGAATTGCTAGCTATTCACAACAATCCCAACGATATGTAGATGCGAAAAGTTTTGCAACTGTTAAACCTAAATCCATAGAAAAATCTGATTTTAATGAGGAATATGATAAAGCTATGAAAGATAGTTATGATCTATATCATAAAATGGTTGAGAACGGTATTCCAAAAGAAGATGCACGATATGTATTGCCTAGCGCAACTACAACCCAAATGATTGTTTCTATGAATGCCCATTCTTTAGTAGATTTCTTTGTACGAAGATTATGTACTAGAGCACAGCTGGAAATAACATTATTAGCACAAGAGATGTTAAAAGAAGTTAAGAAAGTTTCACCCGTAATATTCCGAGATATGGGACCATATTGTGAATTTTATGGCTATTGTCCAGAAAACGATCACTCATGTGGTAGAGCTAAAACTCTCAAACAGATAAAGGAAAATCAGAAATAGTAGATTTTAGAGTATTGTCTAATCAGTGCACAATATTATATGCTATTACGTGTTTTCTTTAATAATTTCTTCATCTTCCTCAGACACCATTTCAGCTATTTCTTCAGTCTCTTCATCCTTATCAGCTGGTGGTTTTTGCTTTTCAATAATTTTTGGTAAAATGGTATGTGTTCTAATTAATAAAACAGTGTAGAGCATAGCTATTACAATTAGAGAAGGTCTTACAACTATCTCAGCTATTGAATCATTTGGAATAACGAAATAGATCATGAACGAATATGCAATTGCAATAAGAACTAGAATTAATAAAATAACAGACGGCCAAAGCATTCTTTGTAATAGAAATCCCAATTTCTTTAGAAACCTATCTTCATCATTCTTCTTTCTTTCAAAATCAGTCAATACAAGATTATCTTGATAATGTTTCAGTTGTTCTTGTGAATAGATACTTGTGGGGACAATATGAAACCCTTCATTTGCTTTGAATTCTATAAAGTATAAGCTGAGTATAAAACGAATAACAACACATATACCTGCAGAAACTTGAAAAAGAGTAATTTCTATCCTGCCCAGAGAATCTGGGAAAAACATAGAAGTAAAGTTACCCAAGAGAAGAGAAAGAGCTGTTCCCAAAATAAAGAAGAATCCAAATATCAACTCGCTACTTAACGTTAATTTATTTCCTCTTGTTAAATCTAGTAACAATATTATTAGACCGAGAATCAACCAAATTGTAAAAACATAGATATTCAAACTTATTGCAGATTGTAGTAATATTATTGCTATTGCAGCAACTCCAAAGAAATGATGAGCAAGAAGAATTGGAGAAAAAGTTCTAGTTTCTATTGTTTTTTTCTCCCAATCATCTTCGAATACTCTATCTCTAAATCTCATACTTATCGCCCCAATGCTTGTTGTACCAACCTTTGAGAAGGTGAATATTTTTTCATAAGTCTATAAAGAGACAAGATTATATTATCCTCATACCCTCTCATCTCCACAAAATCTCCTCCTACCGAAAAGAGAATTTGTCTAACTTCTTTCTCTCTAGACTTATAGTCGTCCTTAACCAAACTGGGAAATACACTTTCCATGATATCTTTATACTCAATACTTTGTGCTTGATCAATAGCCCACTCTGGTGATGCTAGAATGTTGAATCCCATAGTAGAAAAGTTCACAAATATAACTCTACTCCCCATTGTTTTCAGAAGGTGTAAACCTTTGAATTTATTCTTCAGATCTCCTTCTAAGTCTGAGAATATTATAGCTATAGAATGTAACAGCCGATTAGACTTTGTAAATTTAATGGCATTAATGAAATTGCTTTCAACACCAGTTGCTTCTACATCAAAAATATTGAGCATCAGTTTCAGTTCATTCTTTCCTACTTGAGGAACTATGAAACGGCTTACATTATCGCCATAGGCTATTACTGCTAAGTCATGATTTGTACCTTGTATCAATGAGGAAAGTTCAACAACTGAAGAAAGAGCATATTCAAATTTTGGTCCAAACATGGTACTCCCTAAATCTAGATAGATTAAGAAGTGTAGATTTCTTTCATCTTCAAATTCCTTGGTAATAAGCTTATCATGTCTTGCAGTTGCGTGCCAGTCTATATGTTTAACCTCATCTCCGGGCATATAATCCCTAAGAGCGAAAAACTCATCACCTCGCCCCTTAACTCTTTTAGCAAATTCATGAACCATTTTGAGAAGAAGTTCTTTCTTTGTTTTCCAAGGAATATTTATCCTAGGTCTTTGAGGTAGGACCTTAATGTACTCCACTAGATTTTTTATTCTAGTTTGTTTGAAGAGGTATTGAAAGGGGCCAATGTCCAATTCAATTGGTCCAACTTCAGCATTTCCTCTTCTAACTGCTATAAGAATCCAGACTAATTTCTTGTTTTCTTTAGGCTTTAATTCTAGAAACACTTGCTCTGGCAATTCGACAGTTTGGAAATGATATGAGAATCTTAATGTTGCTTTTAATTTTACTAGTTTATCAGAGTTATTTGTTAGTTTAACGGATACAGCTAACAATCCTCTACTCCTCATATAATTCTTAGATATTCTTAATTCAGTTGTTATCTCAGCCTTTTGTGTTAGAAGAAAATTGGCAAATGTTGAAGAAATAACCAATAAGAAGAAAACACCAGGAATTATCAAGAGATAATTGTCGATAGCTAAACCTACAATAACAAATAGGCTTCCAAATAAAATGAAGCCTTTCCCATTCTTTGTAAGTTCAAGGTGCTTATCTTCTTGCATTCTATTTTCCTCAGCAATTTGTTTATATTACTACTTCCACTTCAGCAAGAATGTTCTCTATAATCTCTCTTATTCTTATCTGCTCAATTTCTGCTTCAGGAGACAGAATTAATCTGTGATTCATTACAGGGAAGAAAATTGATTTAATGTCGTCAGGTTCAACAAAATCTCTCCCTCTTATTGCAGCGATAGATCTACTAAGTGTCAAGAGGGCAATTGATCCTCTTGGACTTGCACCAAGAGCAAGGGAGGGTATTGAACGAGTAGCAACAACTAGTTTAGCAATATATTCGATAATCTGGTTACTGATGATTACATCCTTTTCTATTTCAGCAGACAATTTCAGTATCGTTTCCATCTCTGTTATAGCATCTACATCCGCAAACATTTTTTCCTTCTTCATTAGAAGCATCTTAACTTCCCCATGTAAGGTTGGAGGATAGACAGGAATTTTAACTAAGAAACGGTCAATTTGAGCTTCAGGTAAAGGATAAACACCTGTAGATTCAATTGGATTTTGTGTAGCTATTACCATAAATGGTTCAGGAAGTTTGTAAGTAGTTTTACCAATTGACACTTGTTTTTCTTGCATTGCCTCAAGAAGAGCAGATTGTGTTTTTGGAGGACTTCTGTTGATTTCATCAGTTAATAGAATATTGGTGAAGACTGGTCCTTCGATGAAATTAAAGGAACTTGTTTCTCTATCATAGATGTTCCCTCCTGTTATATCAGCTGGCATCAAATCACTAGTGAACTGTATTCGTTTGAAACCTACTTTCATTGCTTCTGCGAGTGTACTTGCCATAAGTGTTTTAGCAATACCTGGCACACCCTCTAAAAGAACATGTCCTCCACTTAGAAGCGAAGCAAACATCAGCTCAATAACATTATCATTTCCAACGATTCTCTTTCTCATTTCTTCCATGATTTTTTCAAATATTTCTTTTGTTTCTTGTATTTGTGTCATTTACATCAACTTTCTCTTTTGTATTTCTTCCAGTTTCTTAAATAGAAAAAGGAAACTTTGATGATCTAATTTTCGTGTTAATGCAAGCTCAAGGAGCTTTCTCTCTTCCTCGTTTATTAATTGTGTAGGGATAAATTTTAATTTCTCTGCTAGAAAATAATTATAAGCTTTACCTGGATATAATTCATGCTGAAAATATAGGTATGAAAGATATTGTTCTTCAACTGTTGGTTTAATTGCTGTCCCGAATGTATCATAGAGTTCTCGTCTCCTACTCCACATTCTATCTGATATAAATTTCTTATATGAATCCCTCTTTCTGTATGTTTCTGTAAATCTAGGGGTTAAATAGTAGAAAAGCAATAGTATTATTATTACTAGAAAAACAAACAATTTTGTTTTTGACAATAAAATTATAGATCCATAGGTTTGATTGATGATACCTTCGGTAGTGGTAACAGGCCACCTTTTATGACTTTCTTCAAAACAGACCAATTTTTGTTCCGAAGATGCTGTTATGTTCCCTAGAATCTTGATGGTTGTATTGATATTACTAAAACCTAAATCTCCAAGGTCATTCGTTAAGAAACTCGTTGATGTAACAATTAGAATCCTTCCTCGTCCTCGACCTATTAAAGAAGCAACTATATATGGTCTAAGAGGTTCGTGGATCATATTCCATTGATAGTCATTATTCTCATCTATGAATGTAGTATTTGGAGTGTAAATAGGCAAAATTAGCCATTGATGATAACTTGTTGCAATTGATGAAATGTGTTTAGCTCTAAAAAAACACAGAGTTTCAGTTGAATTGAGGGGTGAATCTAGTAATAATAAATCTGGAGAAGGAGTCGTGTTTGAGACAGCCGTATCTAATAGAATGGAAGAAGTAAGGTAAAAACCAAGGTATTCTGCTAAATCAAAAGAAGCACCCTCACTTGCACAAAGCAGTAAAGTACCGCCTTGAGCCACAAATGAATCTATCACAGCCTTTTCTGAGTCCCTGTATTTCTTAGCACCTCCAACTACAACAAGAACTGAAGATGAAGGTAAATCCTGTATCGGTTCAGTAGACAGTAAGGTCCTTGTTACATTATAACCATCATTAACCAACATATTGGCAAAAGTTGACAACCCACTTGGTCCAGTATCGGTCATCGTGTATGGAGGTGGCGTGCTGGTTATGTTGATACTTAAGGGCAATGTAAAAATAACAAAAAGAAGCAATGTTTGAATAAGCATTTTGAAGAAAGGCGAATACTTACTGGAAAACAAATTTACCTTCATGCTCATTTCTCTTCACCAACTTGCTCTGTTCTGATTATTTTTATATCAGAATCAAATTCACTCATTGCTTTAAGTGTCTGTAAATTTTCTATGAATGCTTTCAGATCTTCATTTTTCATAGGAGAAATTCTATATCTTGTCAAATAGAAAACATCTATAATTCGGTTGAGTGGTTTAACAATTTCTGGAAGATCCATTGATTGGGAAAATTCTTTAGGGGTCAGATAGGTTTCTCTTCGAATTCCAAGAATTCTTTTCATGTTATTATCCAGTTGATGATAACCAAAAATTATCCCCTCAGCATATTTTCCTTCATCAAGATACTCATTCAACACTTCCATAAGAGTGCTGATATGAGTTCTAAATTTCTCTCTTTTTCTTTTCACGGTTGTAGAAGACACTTGTTCTTTTGGTTTGAAAAAACCACCACTTCTGGTTGTCTTTCTTTTCTGAAGTACTAATACTATAATTAGAATAACAATAGCTGAACCAATGATAATAGGGATAGTTTGGGAAGGTATCGTGGGTTTATCCTGATCATCAATACCATTCCCATTATTGCCATCAGGGGGCGTATAGGTTGGAAATGTTGGACCTTCAGGGTCTTCCTGAGTTTCTATATAAGTAGAGTTTTCTGACCCAACATCTGTTGTAACTAACGTCGTTGAAGTCATATTACTAATTTGAACATAACTTTCCTGACTACTATTCAGTAAGATAAAGACAACAATGCAAGCTATTAGAAGAATGATTCTTATATTGAAGAGTTTACTAATTTTGTTTGCTATCTTTTTCACCTACTGATGATTCTTTGAGAATGAATTTACTTTGACTCAAGAAAGCATATATCTTACACAATGGCCAATAATCTGTAACACAGATTTGATATTTATGAACAGATGTCACATAACCTAAATAAGCACATTTCCCTTCTGTGAAATAGGTGCAATGTTTTTTCTGTGAGGATTTTAACAATTTTACTACACGATTGTGCAAATAAACCATAGATATTGCACTATGTTGTCTTGTACTTCCCGGTGCAGGTTTATCTAAATCGAAAATTGTTCTTACAGATAATGGCATCTCAGGATTTAGAAGATGAGAATATGAAATTTTGGCTCCTTTTTTTGAAAAGAATAGATTTGTAATAAGTTTACCAATTCTGACTCCAATAGAACCCCCTAACGCACTGATAATCATAAATGAGAGAGCGAACAGAAAAATAAAGGCAACATACCAAATATCGGAGATGTTGACAGCAATACTTGTAGCTAAGGTTGTAAAAAATATAACTTGTGATATATGTAAAGCTATGAAAAGACCAAAAGTAATGAATGAAGACATCAATACTAAATCTCTTGCTTCGTCTCTCCAAATAAGAGCACAGATCGTGGCAGCAATCAAGAAAGGTACAAAAACAGTGAGAATATAACTTGTAATTAACGCGTCAACTTCTTGTGTCATAAAGGGAAATAGGAACGGTAAATACAAGATTTCTTCTGGGTTCCATATAGTTCCTGAAATTACAGATAAGTTGTCCAAGTAATATAGAACGACACCAAAGAAAATTGATACTGCATAACTTATTGCAAGATATGTAGAAATTCTTCTGATTAGAATTCCAGCATATTCCCTTTTTCCCCTATTTTTTAAATGGGGAAAGAGGAACTTACTCACAAGAAAACGAACGTCCAATTTGAATTTATAACTCTCTTTGTCTGTTTTCGGTTCTGGAGGAACGTATGCATCTCTATTATCATGGTCCATTCATATATCACCTATATAATTATTAAATTTGTACCTCCAATGGCTCTAACAAGAAATACTATACACCCAATAGCTAATAAAATAAGTACAATTAGAGCCAATATGCTTAGAACAAGCTGAGTTATGGATGAGATAAAGAAAGAAGCAATTAACCCTAGATAAATGACCATCACGATTACAATTAAAGCAAGAATCGCTGTTATATTGATAGAAACAAGCAATGATTTCACCCTATTTTTACTTGATTTATGCCAAAAAATAGCTATACCCATTGAGATCAGAACTCCTAGAATAAATATTGTGTTCCCAAGAAAATCTAAAGTATTCGAAGCTTCAAGGAAGACAAAAAAGAAGATAACAATTAACCCTAATCCAAGGATTCTGGTTAAACCTACAGCTATATTTACAAACATAGGAGGAGAAGAGGAGGACATTTTATCGGTTAGAGAAGGAACTTCATTTCCACATGCCCAACAATTTCTGGAGAATGCGGGTATGACCTGATTACAATTTTCACATTGTAATTTTGGGAAAGACCAGCAGTTCATGCAAAATTCCCCGTTATATAGAACAACTTGACATTCAGGACAGCGCATTAATTCAATTGATTCATCATAGATTTCTTTTATAATCTTGCTTCTCTTAAGCTTGAAACCTAGTTTACGAAAACTGGTTTTAGGGGGGTCACAGTCTTTTGTCAAATGTTCACTATAACATTTTGAGCATAATTTCGGTATTTTGAATAATATCCAGAGAAGGAAGAAAACAAATAGTCCATAAGAGATATACCCAAGAGTTGTCAAATTATTCATCCGAACAACAGGATCATCTACAATCCAATAATTGTTATTCCAAAGACTATGGAAAACACTTGAAAGTGCTATAGAAACCAGAAATATTAAGATTTTCAAGATTTTATTCATGTTCTTACGACTTACAAATATCCATCCAACACCAAATGCAGTTATCATTGTAGTTATACTGTGAAGAGGGTATACAGTTCTGTTCGAAATCAACGAAACTACATCTGATGTAACTGAAAAAGATAGAAGTTGTTCGAATAAATCAAACCAAGCACCAAAGAAAGCCCCAAAAAGAACAATAATTCTATGTGAAGGAGTTAAGGGAGTTATTATCTTACGATCTTTTACAGATATTTTAGCAAAGTTTCCCATTAGGATTAACACTGGAAATATCTTTGCAATTTCTTCAAGAACTGGAATCACATAAACATAGAAAATTGTATTTATAAGCTGAGCAAAAGTCAAATTTACAGATACTCCAAAGAAAAGTGGAGTTTCAACCAAAATCGTTACAAGTGATAAGAACTTGTTTTCCATCACTATGGCTAAATAAGCTGTCAATACCCCCAAGATAATCAGAAGGGGGAATATTTTTTTCACTAAAGATTTTTCAACTTTCGATCCAGTTATAGAAAACATAACAAAGAAACTTGTAGTCCAAACTCCGAATCCTGTAAATATCACAAAAATTGATACTATTGGAAAATAAATAGAATATATGAAATAAACCTTCAGAAGGTATGTTATAAAGTAAAAAAATCCGTAAAGTAATCCTAAAAAAACAATTTTAGCCAAAGTAGAGATATTGAGAATCCGATTATACAAATGTCTATCTGGCACTAGAATGGAGCTTATTGACTCTTCTGTTTGAGACTTACCAATAGACTGTGTCATTTTATTTCTCCAAAAATCAGTGGGGAGCTTAATCTGATTCTCTCTTTCTGAAGGATATAATATGCACTTAAAATCATTTTGGGTGTAAAAGTGCAAAACATAGTTTTTCAAATAACTAGTATGAAAAAAGAATGGATGTGAGACATAAGGTCTCTCTTACTACTCAATTAATGCAGCTTCAGTAATATCTCCTATTGCTTTAAATAGACCAACGAAGAATATGACAAATCCTCCAACCATACCTCCAAGCCAGATAAATGGACTTGCAGCAATAAATACTTGGCCACCACCCGTTGTCCAAATAGGTAGATCGCCAGTAAACCAAATTGCAAAGGCTATTGTACAGAAAATAGCTGCTGCTAAAGGTATTATGCCTAAGAATAAGAATAATATAGATACTTTCAAAGCTTGTAATATACTTACCAAATAGTTAGCCTCCTAATACACTATTATTTCCTATTAATTCTTTAGGAGAAAAGTTCTTTTAAATCTGTTGTTGGTGTCTGTTGTGTTTTTACACAAGTTCTGTAAGCTTCTGTATTTTTGCTTTGATCTCCTCAATTCTACTTTGAGTTCCAGCAAGTTGGTAGTTCTGTAAAGCCTCAGTATAATGTTTTAGAGCAAGATCTGGTCTTTCATCTTCAACAAAAAGAGCATTGTAATAAGCTAAATGGGCCCTGATTACAGGCTCATCGGATCCTTTTTCCTCCATAAGTTCTACAGCCTTCTTGAGATAGAGTTTTCGTCCAGAAATATTCTTTTCAGCAGCTGCTCGTGATATATAGGACTTTGCTTTACAATCTAGTTCGTCTGCTTTTTTCTCGAACTTCTGATAGGCAATAGCAGCTCTCTCAAAATATGAAGCAGCTTCAACGAACTTCTTATCCTTCATGTACTGTCCCGCTACTACTCTCAAGATTTTTGCCTGTTGTTCAAAGACTCTTTGGTGCTCAGCCATCATTCCAAGTCGATGGTAAAAACCTCCAGACCTCCCCAAATAATTAGCAGCTTCTAAAGCTTTATTGAACTTAATAGCATTCATTCCCTGGTATTCATTGAGTAATGCTTTAACCATATCTAGCTGTTTGCGATTATTTTCTTCTTCAAGAAGATTAAGAGCTTTTTCAGTGAATTCTACAGCTGTTTGATAGTCCTTCCTCTGCGCAGCTTGTTTTGCGTTACCTATTTCTTCATTAGCTCTTTCTGTGACAGATTTTCGCATTCCTTTAAACAAGACAGGACACCTATTGTAAAGATATGTATGCTAGTTTAAAATTTTTAGTGTTTTTAAAGTAGTGTTGTTGACACAAGAATTCATCTATTTGAACAATCTTCTATCATCATCAAACTGTAATTCTGATATTGAAGCAATGGGCGATTTAAACTCTAATCCTCTAACTATAACAACAGGAATCATCTCACCGGCTTGACCCATTACTAATTCTGCAGCGGAAGATACTTCATCTGCTAAAGCGACAATTGTAGATTTAAGTTCATAACCAAAAATATCTCTTCTACCTCTAATATCATCAATAACTGGGAAGTTAAAAGCTCCTATTGCGATGTTAATAGCCCCTCTCCTCAATGCCCTCCCATGAGTATCTGAAACAATAATTGCTATTTCCTTACCCATTTCATTTGCTAGATTTTTACCAATTTTCTCTGCAGAAGCATTTGAATCATCTGGTAAAGATACTGCACAATTTGGTTGAGAATTTGATTGATCTATTGCAGAATTTGCACATATCCATCCATGTTTTGTTTTAGTTATGATTAAGTTATTTTGTACTTTTAGTATTTTCTCTGCCTCTTCAACTATGAGATGGACTAATGCTGGATCTTTTCCAGTTTTTCTTGCAATAAGTTCTGCAAAAGGAGAGGAGTGAAGAGAGGGTATAAAAAATTCATTTCCTTCAGCTCTAGAAATAATCGTATGAGCTATAACGACAACATCCCCATTTTCTAATGTGAGATTCTCATCATTCAACGAATCAAGTATTAATTTGGAGATATCATCCCCTTGTTGAATTATAGGTAATTTCAAAGGGATGAGTTCTACTCTGGATATTTCTCTCACCTTTTTATCTGAATTACCTATTCTAAGATTCAATAGGAGGTAAGGGTTTTACATGCTTTTTCTTTGTTGTAGAGAGTTTCTTTGCTGCAGCCAAAGCTTCTTCCCATTTCTCCTTTGGTACTTTTTCGACATCGAGAACATTTTCGTTTAATGCAAAATCAAACAATTCTTTTCCTGCTTCTGTTCTAATGAGGATGATATTACTATCATCGGCTACACCAATGTTACCGACAGCTATATCAGCAAATTCAGCAGAGAAATCTGAACAATATTTGCATCCTTCAGCTTTAGCTTCTGCACATTCTTTAATTTTGATGTCAGTTGTTCCATCGGGTCCAACAAAGAAGAATTTACCTCTAGCACAATCAGTTTTATTTAATGATTCCGCACTTAAACCCAAGTTTTGGGTAATTATACTGCGGAATGCTGAAGGGTTATAACTACTCATACAGAATAGACCTATTTTGTACTTTACTCTGAAATCAGCACCCAAGTTCTTCATTTCGATTGCGTTGGATAGGGTTTCAGTATGACATGGAAGTCCAACACATGCTACCTTCTCTTTTAGACTTAATTTTATTGAAGTTAACTTTGTAAGAACAGGATTAAGAGTATATTTTGATCTAGAAGCTTTTCTTATGTCTAGTTCATTTAGTGCAAGCATTGGAGTAGGACCTAGAAGATCAGTAACATGAGATGTAACCAATGCCCCATCGATTTTCTGTTTTTTCATTGCAGTAAGGAGTAAAGTAGTAACAATTCCACCATTCTGTGAATTTTCCTTAACATCTGCTAGTTTTGATTTACCTCTGTAGAGTTCAATTATTGTACCTAAACTTTCTTCCTCAATTGCAGGTTGTTCTACTCTTTGTTTATATCTTAAACAAACATCTACACAAGCACCACAAGAGATACACCCTCCTTTGAGCTTAGGAACTAATTGCTCAATTGAAATCACATACACTGGACAGACAGCTTCGCATCCACCACAGCTTGTACAATAACCTGGTTTGATAACTGTTCGATTCAATAAAGCAAAATTAGATCTTCGCTTTTTTACTTCTGTGTCACTCATTTCAATTTTTACCATCTGTCTAAATTAAAAAGATTAACGATAGGGACTTTAAATCTTGGATAAAAAATGAAAAAAGAAGGAATTAGAGTTCATCTATTTCTTCTAAGATGTATCTTACACTTCCTGAATGCCTTCTATCGAGTTCTAATTCTCTTTCGGAAACAATCTCTCGCTCTATACGGTCTAATGCAACAGCATAAGCACTAAAGATTCCGTAACCATCTGATCGTGCAACATATGTTTTTCCTTTATCAGTTGAAATTCTTACTCGGGTTTGATATAAAACAAATCCTCTAAATTTCCTTTTGGGGAAGACCTTAGCATGAATAAACATCTGTCCTGAGTTTCCTATAATATCAGCAAATTTCTTCACTAACTCAACACCCATTTCGATTACTTGTTCCATGTCAGTGTCATCAACGTCACCCAAAACTCTGAAGTAATAACCTTCTGTCTGTGGAGGGATAGATACAGATTCAAGTAAATCACTTGTTGTCAAAATTCCAATAGGATGGTTGTCTTTATCTATGACTATCAACGCTTTATGGTTAGCATTATACAGCAGGTTAATTGCCTCAATTAGAAAATCATTTTCTTTACATGTTACTACATTAGAAGTCATGATTTCTTTAACACCAACGGAGAGAATATCCTGTTGAGTTGATTTGCGATCTCCAGTAGTTTGTCCAGGAGATTCTGAGAGTATTAAAGTAGAAGTATCATGAGGACTTACAATCCCAACAAGTTTGTTAGACGAATCTACAACAGGAGTTCTTGAAATGTTGTTTGTCCTTGATACGGCAATAAAACGAGCTACTGATGTATCTTCAGTGACTGTTATTGGATTATGAGTCATCGCTTCCTTTACTTTCTTGCTTCCAAATATTTCTTCAGATGATCTCAAGAGATCAATATCTCTGATAACACCAATAACCTTACCATTTTCTTCTACAGGTACTGAAAAGATTTTTTCAGACAGAATTGCTCTTGCAATTGCATCATTTGAAGTATCTTTGTGAACTGTTGGAACTCTCTTAATTAAACTAGATGCTTTTGCATCTGATTGTATTTTTGATTGCAAAGTAATGTATCTTTTCGTTAAATATCCAAGAAACACGTCTCCTTGTTCAAAAACAAGCACTTCTCGTTCTTGTTCTTTAAGAATGTGAAGAGCTTTAGTTAAAGGTTCGTTACTATCAATTGAAACATAATCTGTAATAATAGATAAAGTATCGTCGCTCATGGTACCAAATCTATAGTTTAAGTTTATAAAAGATTTTTTTAATGACAGTTAACGTTTTTTGTCTCAAATCACATAAGAAATGTCATAGAGAGTATTCTTCTCTGAATTTCAGCGTTTCGTCACTAAATTGATGTGAGAGCCTGCTTGCATGATAGAATAGTTTATCCACATTATAGGCAGATAACGCGGAAGTTTCAACATAATCAAACCTGCGAAGTCTAGTATATTCTAAGGCAGCTTCTTTGGAAACAGATCTTGCTTCATTCAAATCGTATTTGTTTCCACATCTTATACAATTCTCTCTTTTTACCTCATAGTATATATTGCAGGAATCACATTTGTAAGAACCCGCTTCACTATTCTGCTTGGACATCTCATCACATTATTGTATAAATAAGTAATTTCATATCTTTAAGGATTATGAGGCAAGAAAAGAGGGGAGAAGTGAAAATAACTAAATAACATAGTTTTGTCTAAATTTGACTGTTTCATCACCATATTGAATGCTCAAGCGAGAAGCATGATAGAAGAGTTTGTCGACGTTGTAAGAAGAAAGAGCAGAAGTTTCAACATAGTCAAATTTGTGAAGCTTAGTATAATTAAGAATGTCATCTCGAGAGATAGAACGAGCTTCATTCAAATCAAATTTATTACCAACAATGATGATAGGAACATCAGGACATTTACTAGTAACTTCATTGACCCACATTTCAATATCATCGAAAGAACTTTGATTGGTGATGTCAAAGACTAAAATGGCACAAGAAGCGCCAACGTAGTATTTTGGACGAAGATAAGTGAACATTTCTTGTCCGCCCGTATCCCAAATTGAGGTTCTCACTGTTAATGGATCTGTATAAACCTTCTTTGATAAATTCTCATTCAATTGTTCTGGAGTCAAGGTAATTGTTTTTGTTAACCAACTCACACCTAATGTTGGAATATAACTGTGTATGAATGTGTTCAAAGTAAACCTTCTAGATAAAGATGTTTTACCCACAAATGCTGATCCAACGCATATTATTTTTTGTAATTGATTCATTTTATTTACCTCCACACCTGATTTAGAATATCTTGTAAAATGCTCAATCCTTGCATTCTTTCCCATTCTACTTTCATAGTAGAAGGAATCTTCAAAGCTATAATCTGACGTAATCCTTCAATAGTCAGTTGTTCTTCAATAATTTCCATAAAGGTTTTTACAAGCAAAAGAAATTCTCTTTTTATTTCTGTTGTTGTACCTTTCTGAATATCAATATCACTAAAAATAAATCCCTCACTCTCATTCAATTCATAGGATTCTCTAATGGTGAATGCATTTTTGTCTATGTAACCTTTGAGTTGTTTCTTTACATCTTGAATTAGAGTAGATGATAGGTTTTTCTCATTTTCGACACAATGCATGCGAAGACCTAGCCAGATCGAATTTAATACGTTTTCAAAGACTTCAATCATATTTCTTTTATCTATGTCTTCTATGTGTAAATCTAGTACATTCCATAATAGAAATGAATGAGAAAGAGATTCAGATACTTCTCTTCGTTTGATACCTTCTAGCTCATTCAAAAATTCTTCAGCGCTCTTAGTATCTTTGATTTCAAATGCATTTAGAAATAATTTCATGAAAAAGAATAATTGTGATGAAACCATTTCTGTAGAGTAGTTAGGAGGGCTTAAAAGAATGAAAAGGAATGAAAATTTACTCATAAATAGTACTTTTGTTTGAGCAAATTTGAGAAGTTGTAACTCTTTCAATGTTGTTTTATCTTCTGACTTAACATAGAAGTCTAGAAGCATCTCAATAAGCATGTCTATTTCAGTTTCATCTGCATTAACGGTTAAAGGCCTACAGAATAAAACTTCCATTTTTTTCTTGTTGACTATATAGAACCCCATCAACGTACAAACAACCCTTCAAGATTCTACAACGTGTGTTAATACTTAAAAATTTGTTTAATTTTTCGTATAATCTATTAACAAAAGGATTAATGAAAAATAAAAGGAAGGGGTTTATGTGTACCCTATCTTTGGACTAGTAATGTGACTTGGTTGCTTGAATTTTTCTTCAACCTTCTTGTAGTATTTGATTACATCGGGGGTTACTGTTGGAAAAACCTTCACTAGAGCTTTATTGAAATGTTCCATGGTGATTTTCTCAATCTCGAAATCAGTTCTTAATGCAATCATTCCTGCTTCTCTACATAACGCTTCTATGTCACTTCCAACAAAACCTTCTGTTGAAGAAGCTAGATCTTTCAATACAACTGAAGAATCGATCGGCATATCTCGAGTATAGATCTTGAGAATCTCAAGTCTTCCTTTCTGATTTGGTGCATCAATATTTATTAATCTGTCAAAACGTCCTGGTCTGAGTAAAGCAGGATCAACAATATCTGGTCTGTTTGTTGCTGCGATCACTACAATATCCTTCAGCTCTACGAGACCATCTAATTCAGTTAATAGTTGGCTGATCACTCTTTCTGTTACATTACTATCAGATGACATACCTCTAATCGGTGTTAGAGAGTCGATTTCATCAAAGAAAACAATCGAAGGAGATGCCATTCTAGCTTTTCTGAAAACTTCACGAATTGCTTTTTCACTCTCACCTACCCATTTAGACAAGACTTCCGGACCTTTGACTGAAATGAAATTTGCATCAGACTCTGTTGCTACTGCTTTAGCAAGCAGTGTTTTACCACAACCAGGAGGACCATAAAGTAGAATTCCTCTTGGAGGTTTAATCCCAATTCGTTTGAATGCTTCGGGATGTGTTAAAGGCCATTCTATTGCTTCTCGAATTTCATTAATTACTGATTTAAGTCCTCCAACATCCTCCCATGGGATATCTGGAGACTCGATGTATACTTCTCTAACAGCTGTAGGAGTTATTTCTTTTCGGGCTTGGACAAAATCATCATGAGTTACTTCTAATTTATCTAAAATATCTGCAGGAATACTTTCTTCCTCTAGATTTACTGATGGCAAGACTCTACGCAAAGTTTTCATTGCTGCTTCTCGAGATAAGGCTTCTAAATCTGCACCCACATATCCGTGAGTTACATCAGCAAGTGATTTGAGTTCTACATCTGGAGCTAATGGCATTCCTCTGGTATGAATAAGCATAATCTCTTCTCTACTATCTCTGTCAGGAACATGTATCTCAATTTCTCTATCAAATCTGCCTGGTCTTCTGAGAGCTGGATCAACCGCATTAGGACGATTGGTTGCACCGATAACAATAACTTGACCACGACCAACCATGCCATCCATTAAGGCTAATAATTGTGCTACAACTCTACGTTCAACTTCACCAGTAACATCTTCTCTTTTTGGAGCTATTGCATCCAATTCGTCTATAAATACAATACTTGGTGAGTTCTCGTCAGCATCCTTGAAGATACTTCGTAGTCTCTGTTCAGACTCACCATAGAATTTGGACATAATTTCTGGTCCGTTTATAACAATAAAATGAGCTTCTGATTCATTTGCCACTGCACGGGCAATTAATGTTTTTCCACAACCAGGAGGACCATGCAAAAGAACACCCTTTGGTGGGTCAATTCCTAGTTTTTCAAATAGTTGTGGGAATTTAAGTGGAAGTTCAACCATTTCTCTGATCTTAAGAATTTCTTGGTGAAGACCTCCTATATCCTCATATGAAATACTTGGAGCAGCTTTTTCTCCTTCAACTAATGGTTTTTCTGCAACTTTGAGTTGAGTTCCTTCTGTTACGACTACTATCCCAGAGGGAACTGTACTTACAACATTGAAAGGAATAGCTCTTCCAAGAATAGGAATAAGAACAGTATCTTTTCTAGAAAGTGGCTGCCCTAATAATTTTCTTTTTACAAAATTTTCGAAACTAAAATCAATATTCACAGACATTTGTTCAGGTGCTAGAGTTACTTGACGTGCAACACTAACCTTAGCTTTCTTTACAACAACTTTATCTCCAAGGGAAACACCAGCATTTCTGCGAATAACTCCATCACACCTTACAATTTCTTTCTTCAAATCCTCAGGATATGATGGCCAGGCTACTGCGGTTGTTGAACGCTTACCTACAATCTCTACAATATCTCCTGTAGAAACACCAATTTTAGACATGGCCATGCTATCAAGTCGAACTTTTCCTCGGCCTACATCTCTTTGTTTAGCTTCTGCCACTCTAAGGGTTATATCTTTATCAGCCATTTATTATTCCTCAAGTAATAATATAGAGTTTTAATCTGTTTTTGATTTAATATTGGAGCTTTATAAACACTATTTTATCGGATTAACTTTAATTAGATTGTTCAGTATAAAACCACAAATTTTTTTCCTCTACTATCCATAAACACGAGAAAGAAGTATAAAAAGAAGAGAAAAGAATTAAAGTCGGAACTTCAGTTTAAGAGCTCCTTCCTTACATGCATCAATACACTCTCCACAGTTAATGCACTGTTTATTAGTAACATCTTTATCGTATTGCAATATCGGTACTTGAGTAGGACAAGCTTTTTCGCAACTATCACAACCACTTGCACATCTATTCTTGTTTATTTGCAATCCGAAAAGACTGTATTTGCTAAATAATCCTAACATAATTCCTGTTGGGCAGAACCATCTACAATATGAACGAGGATAAAGTACGATGAGTACCAATACGGCTGCAAAGATTATAATCCTAAGAAAGAATACAAATGTCCATTGTCCAATTTCTTGTCCAAATGTAGCGTTCTGCATTCCCCATTCTAAGTAATAGTATAAAGTTCCAAATAGAGTAGATGAAGGATCTATTGTACTATACGGCATGTCTTTACCTGCTCCAAAAGAGGTTTTTGATCCGGTATTAAAGTATGTTAAACCAATTATGAAAGACATTATCAGAATGAAGACTGTTACAGCCATCCCCATTCTATTTAGAGTTTTATCAGTTGGACGTGAGACTTTTTTCTTCTTTATGGGTATCAATCTAAATAAATCTTGGAACAAACCAAATGGGCATACCCATCCACAAGTTGTTTTTCCTAGAATCGAGCCAAATAGCAAGAATATAGATAAAGCTAGATAGGGGAAAACCCACATTGTAAGTAAATACTGCAGAGCTTCAAATGCGTTCCATACAACGGTAAATGGACCACCAGATGGAAAAGCTATTGGAAGAAGTACTGGTATTCTTGCGAGACCAAAAACCAGCCCATTTATCAATCCAAACATTATAAATTGAACAATGAAACGAACAATTCTAATACGATGGTCTTTAAATGGACGTAGTGCACTGGAAAGGAGTGGTTTTAATTGCTTTGTTGCCATTTTATTCACTTACTTTTTGTATTTACCATGGTTTAGGAATTCCAGAAACATAAACATCTAAGAAATCCTTCAGTTTAGCCTCTGAGAAAAGACTGAATGAATCATAATACAATGCTTGGTGTTGTACTATTGCGATTATTAGAAATATAATACCTATTGACATAAAAAATATCAGGAATATTCTAGCTCGTGCGTTCATGATGACTGAAGCACTCAAAATTTAACTAATAATAAGTTTTTTGTTCCCAAGTATATTTAGCGGAGATGTGAATCACTATGAACATTTTTCTCAAACACAAGGCATTTAAACCCTTGTGCCGTAATTTTATCCATGAGCTCAAATGGCATGTGGAAAGTTACACCTTTGAAATCATGTATTCTTGCCATACTGGAAAAACGAGGAGGAGTAGTTCTTGAGAATGATCTTGAAAATCCTCTAAAGGATATGTATGGTGATTATTCTGATTCAGAGCTAAACAAAGCACTTATGACATTAGAAAACCAAGGTTTGATTCATGTAAGATGGATATCCAAAACAAAAAGACGTATTCAAAAAATGACAAAAGATATGAGCTTTTTAGCAATAGGGGAAGATTAGTCAATATCTAAAAAAGCTGTTTTTTCGTTCGATATCATTCTTTCTATTACATAAAAATCAAGATTTTGAAAACACTGCCAATCTTCTACCAATGATGTTGTGTTTACGACCTATTGAAATGGGGGTTGTTAGTGAGAAGAATGCGCTTTCAGTTTCAAGCACCAGTGAACTTCTGTTTGCTATTTTTTCTATGTTTGGTTTGATCACTAATTTATCTGAATACTGATATTCAGGTACAATCATAACCACTTTCGAATTCGTCTTTAGAAATTCTTTGCTTGTTTTTAAAACTGAGACATAAAGTTGTTCTAAGTTACTCATTATACTTTCTGCTTCATACTCTTCAGGGAGTTCATTCAGAAAAGGACCGAGGTAAGGTTCTGTAACAATAGCTTCTACTTTGTTAGTCAGTATTGTTGAAAGATGACGAGAATCTTGTTTAAACACTTTCCATTTTTCTTTTACTTGATTTTTTGAAGGAAAATGTAGAGTATATTGGTTAAGATTCTCTTTTGAAGCTCTGAAACACTTTGGATCTTTATCTATACCTATTACATTTAGTCCTTGCTTTAAACCCTCAAGTAGAATAGTACCAGTTCCGCAGAATGGGTCAAGCAGTGTTCCTCCTTTCTGAATTTGTGAAAGAAACACTAAACTTCTTGCAAGTTTTATTGAAGTACCATGTGTAAAGAATCGTACTTTTCTTCCTTCATCTTGTTTGATATCCACTAATGGATTTGTAACCCATTTAGTTATTCCAAAGAAGACTTTAGATTTAATTACAAATCCCGTAACTTCAAACCCTCTTCTAGATATATTCTCTTTATGATATTGAAAGGGAGTTTGCTCAAAGTTTTCATTTTTTAGCTTCAAAATCTTTATTGGTATATCGGAATCAGCTGATAAATCTCGAAGTATTCTCTGAGTATTTTTGTGAATTTTAGTTGTAACTTCATTTGAGTTACTTTGAATACTAATTGAAACCTTGAGTTGTTTTTTTGTTTGTGCATATTTCTTCCGAACGGTTTTATCTAATAATTTTCTTAGCTCAAGTTTCCATTCTTTTTCTCTTTGGATGTTTTCTTCAATTTCTAAAACACCAGATTTAACTATACTGCCTGTATGTTCAAGCAATTTAAAGAATCGTCCCCTCTCATTCTCTGAAAGTTTCAGAAGCAGATTTTGTTTCCATTCTTGAAAAGAAAAATCCTTTGGGTTTAGTCTTTCGAGAAGAGATGATGTCTCCAACTTAGATAATTCTCTATTTGATCCACATTTAACAAAAACAGAATATTTGGATATCATAACATCATCATCCGAAAAATGAATCAAGGCTTTTTTGTTTCAAAGCAGTTTCTTGACCTTTCTTTGCTTTTTGTAAGGTACCATAGACTCGATCTTTACTGAATCCTCTTTCATCACAAAGGAATTCAACAGCACCATCAATATCTATGGGTTCAAAATTAAGATCAAATTCCTTACTGATTACAGGATTTAAGAAAATCTCTCTAACTGCATCATAGTCAACATCTAAAACAATTTTTTCCTCTTTTTCCAGAACAGTTTCTAGATTTCCATGCTCCTTAACCAACTTATATGCCGTCTTTGGACCAACTCCTTTAACCCCATCGGGATTAAAATCAGTTCCAATTAGAATAGACATATCAATCAGCTGTTCTCGAGAGATGTCCAAAGCTTGAAGCAATTCATGCTGACGATATTCTTCAACATTTACCGTAATATACCGATTTGATTTAGGGAGCTTTCTACGACCTGATAGAGTTAAGTTTCTAATTAGAGTCGGTGAACCAAATAATAAACTGTCATAATCTTGTGATGCCACTCCCCAAACCTTCTTTTGTTGAACTAAATATGCTGCTTGAGATTCACCTTCTTGAGGGGCTTCTACTACAGGGATGCCAAGATGTTTCAGAAGTTTTTTACTATCTTCGACCATTGGTCTGGTCAATTTACTTGTTCTTTGAGCCACAGTTCGAGCACGTTCCATGTCTCCTCTTTCTAGTGCTTCTTCTAATTCTACTCTAGCTTTTGCTTTAACTTCAGATCTTCGTTTTATTTCTTCTCGCTTCAATTGTGAGGGTTTTCCATCGAAAACGTACACAAGTTTTACTCCCTTCTCCAACAATCTAGCATTTCGATACAATAAACCTGTAAGATGGCTGGTTATGGTTCCTTCTCCGTCTGATAATAAACTTCCATCAAAACCTCGGATTGAAGCAAGAAATTGGTAAATAATATTGTAAGCATCAACAGCTAATTTCTTTTGCCTGAGTTGGTCTATTTCTATTGGGGTTCCTTGAAACAAATCACTTATTTTCTTTACACCCATTTTCAAGCACTCCTAACAATTGAATATAATTGATGAAAGTTAAAAAATTTGCCTAATAAGAGGAAAATCAACCATATCTCCCAGTGAGTGGAACAAAAGCAACACCACCCATATTCCTTTCAGAGTATTTATTGTCTGGATCCCTAGTTATCAGAACCAATTCTTGGTAGAACCTTTTACCCACAGGAATAACCAGTTTTCCGCCAACAGTTAATTGTTCTAACAAGGGAGGAGGTATTGTTTTACTTGCTGCGGCTACAGAAATAATATCAAATGGTGCTTCCTGTTGAAAACCTAAACCCCCATCGGATTGAAGTATTGTAACCCTATCACCATATCCTGTCTTTTCTATGTTATTCTTTGCAAATTCAACCAATTCAGGTATTATCTCAATCGCATAAACATGCCCAGGATTATCTGACCCTTCTGGTGCAACCATTTCTGCAAACATTGCAGCATTATATCCGCTTCCTGCACCAATTTCTAGTATTTTATCACCTATTTGTGGATCAGTACAAGATGGAGAGATATAAATCATAACCATATGAATTGCACTGATAGTCTGACCTGCAAGAATAGGAAGTGGTGTATCAACATAAGCTCTATCCATATAATTTCCCAAAACGAACTCTTCTCTTGGAACTTTCAGAAATGCATCTGCCATCCTTTCATTAAGTGAAATTCTATGATACCCCAATTTCGAAAGAATTCTTTTTTTCTCTTCAAGGATTTTGTCTTGAGAATTCATATAAAACAACACATAGAAGGTATTGGTATGATTTCTAGATTTCGTTTATTCTTAATGTAGATTTCGGTGCTGAAAGAAAGTTGTTAAAAGAGATACCACCTTTTCCACTCTAAAATTGTGTAAAATATTATCCTCATATTCTTTGGGAAGTATCATAAGTTTTTAAAAAAGAAATATTATAAGTATATAACAACGTAAATAGATTCATTGAAAATCAATGGTACCAAATTAAAGGAGATTATCGAATGATATCACAAAAACAATTTGAAGAGACACTAAAATCATTAGAGTCTCATCCCGGGGTAAGAGGAGTAATTATCACTAGTAATGACGGGCTACCAATTTCTAGCACAAGTAATCTCAGTATGGAAATGAGAGAAAATGTTTCAGCTTTAGTTGCCTCATTAGTAGGAAGAGCAAAGGCAGTTGTTACTGAACTCAATGAAGGAGAATTGAATTTCTTCACCCTAGACACAAGTCAAGGTGAGATTCTAGTTGCTCCAGAAAATGATTATGTACTAATTGTCCTAAGAGAAAAAAATAAGTAGTCCTAAAGAACGGATACAATATTCAAAGTTGATGAGGAAACGATGAGAAAAGACGCATCAGGTAAAATGCACTTTAAACTAGTCTTCGTAGGACCTAGTTTAGCCGGCAAAACTACACTACTGAAAAAACTTCATACAGATGTAACTGGAATCAAAAAAGGAGGATTGAACAGTATAGAAGATCCTTCTGGAAGAACAATCTATTTTGATTTTAGTCCATTTATGGCAACCTCTTCAGTAATTTTAGATATTTACACAGTTGCAGGACAAAGAAGACATCGTCATCAGAGATCGTTAGTATTGAAAGGAGTAGATGGATTACTCTTTGTAGCTGACTCATCAAGAGCAATGTTAGCTGATAATGT
>JAAFKJ010000077.1 GCA_021399395.1 Candidatus Heimdallarchaeota archaeon | reverse complement strand
TAGGTGGATTTATCTTTCTTCTATGTCTAAATATCCCTCTTCTCACCTTTACTCCAGACTATTTCAATATGCTAGGTGCAGAAATTAATGTATTCGGATATTTTGATTCAGTAGCAGGTGCTTTTGTTCCTTTAGACTGGAAATGGTATGGAGGTGTGGGTATTCTTTATGCTGCGATTCTCACTGGAGGAATTCTACCTTTAGGTTTATACTATTTTGGTTTAAGAAGATCTAAAGCAGCTATTGCTGGGCTAGCTGAATTAGCTTTTCCATTGATAGCAATCATAGTTAATTATTTCTTCCTTGGTTTTGGTTTTTCAAGTACAAGATATCTAGCTATTCTACAGATTGTTGGAGTAGTCTTGCTGTTACTTAGTGTCTCTGCACTGTCTTTTGTAAATGCTAGAGAGATGATGAAAAAGCAAAAAGAAAATACTAAACCTAAAACGGATGAATTAGAAGAGAAAGAGTAAATATTACCAATCAATTCCAAAGACTATTTCTAATTCAAATGGACTGATAATCTTACCTTGGTTAAAATTGAGCAAAGTAATTCTGTTCTTTAGATAGGATTGAACATCATTTAACAATACTTCATAACCTGGTTTGTCTACTTCTTTATCTAGATGCAAAGTAATTGTGAATTTTTTCAAGACACTATCATATTCGGTTTCTACTTCAGCAAAGGTATGGCTCAGGAATTTGGATCTAAACATCTCCTCAATTTCATTATACCTTTCTGTTAAAAACCAAGCGGGAACAAGTTCTTCTTCTTCCTCTGTAACCTCTTCATATGTAGGTTTCTTCTTATCATGATAAACACTAAGTAATTTGAAGATCAGCTCATCAATTCTCAGTTTAAGATACTCATCCAAGGTTTCGCTAGATAATAATTTCGATTTAACATTTTCAAAGTAGTCTGAAAACATCGCATCACTGTAATGAATCATCTTGGAATCAAACCAATTCCCCACAGTTTCAAGGATTGAATTTAAATCCAATTCAAATATCAGTGTTTCAATCTTTTTATCTTCACTCATTATGCATCCCTTTCGGAGTGAAACTAATATATAGTAATCAAACTTGCTTAAATATTATTCTGTGGTGCTAATATTACAGACATATCCAAAAAGTCTCATAATAGAGTGGAGAATTCAGAATTCTAAAGTTTTGAGGGATATGAATATGATTTCCTGCGAATCGTTGATACGTCCAATAACCTGATTCATAGACATATCCGCATGTTCCAGAAGCTGTATCATTATTTATCCCTTCCACCCAGTAACTTCTTACTACCTCAGCATCATATATAGAATCATACCATTCCAATTCATAGGTTATTAATCCTTGGTCTCCTAAGCTGATAATTACATCAATAGCTGTAATTACTCCTAGTTGAAAAGTGTCATTTCTTAAGTTATGAGCAGTAACTAATACATCTGAAAAAGATTCTGAGAAGGTGTTGCTATGAATAGTAACTGTTGGAATAATCAGGTTTCCACCATTTGAAATTCTATTTGAGACTTCATCTTCAAAAATAGCATAAACACTGTGTAAGAAACTTGCGTCTTCTTTAAAGACTCTAAATGTTGTTTGCTCTTTCCAAGGATAATGGTCCATCCTGAAAACGTTTGTCTCCCACCATCCTCCACTATAGTATGCTTGATACCAGAAACCAGTTTCCCCATCAATTGAGTCAATAATATGCGTATTTTTCAGTGAATCAAAATGATATTCCAAATTCAGAAAATTTGTTGACTCAAGATGAGCTAAAATATCAAACAAAGAGAATGAACCTTCTTGGAACAATTCAGGACGTGTGGAAATAACATCTGCTGGATTGAATTTATACGTGATTCCATTTACTTCAATTGGAACATCTCCCTCTGGTGTTACTAAAGGTGGCTGATTTTTAGGTATCTGAAGATAAATTGCTCCTGCAATAAGCATTACAGTCGCTGAAAAAATTGCAATGTCTATAGCTTTGTTCCTAACCTTCCTTCGCATTAAGAAGAATTTCAATCCTATTGCAATATGGATCAAGATTGAAACATTCATAACTAGATCAAGTTGTCTATGCCATGAAAATGGAATAAGCGTACCAAATGTATCTGCAAACCAGACATAACCGTTTAAACCTGATAATATTATAAAGAAAATTGATCCTAATATCAACCAGCTGGAGATTTTTTGAATCAATCTGAGAGTGTTAAAATATGTTCCTTTCTTTTGATGAATTTTAGAAACAAGTTTGCTAGATTTTATTCTCACTTTAATTAATGTATAGAGAAGATGATACACAAAGAGTGCTATAAAAAACCACTCGAAGATTCTATGCAATTTGGATAACAAAAATTGATTAACAAACCAATTTTGTGTCTGTGAATATCCTGTAAATATAGTTGCAAAGAAAAATCCAACCAACAACCAAGATATAATTCGATGAATTCTAACTCTTAATGAAGCCATTTGGTATAATTAACTTCTCAAAAAAAGAATAAAAAGCTTAACATGTTACAAAAAAATGAGTAACAATACCATTATTTACTTTTCTCTTCTTTTTACATCAAATTACGAAAGTGTTCATTTTTGATAGTTGAATTTCTTAGTCTATCTTGTAAAAGATTTTTTTACTTTCTTTTAGATACCCAAATCTCCAAAGTCTTTCCAAAACATCTACTAAATCATTATAGAATTCAGCGATATCGGGTTCGATTTCCAAAGATATATCTAGACTGTGAGCTTTCGCATAATAGTTAAAATATTGATAATCGAAAAATGATAATTCTGGTCTGTAAAATTCCCAATCTATCAGTTTTATTTTATCATTTACAATAAGGTTAGGTGGAACTAAATCACCATGAATAAATGTCAGATTTTCTTTGTATTTGTCTAGTAATTCTTCTTGTTTGTATATCAATATCATAAAATCGTTTAGAAGTTTCTCAGGATAATCTAATGCAGAATTAGAGTAAATTGAATTAAGATCCTTATAGTATGATGTAACGTCTTCTTTTATTGGATTACGTTTTTTTATAGCAATTTTGTGAGTCTTACTAATTGTATCTTTAATTTTACTTATAATTGTATCATCTATTTTCACATTTAGAATCTCTTCTCCTGGGAGATATTCATACACAATTAAATTTGGTTTCTTCTTCCAGATTAAATTGGGAGATATAGACCCACCGAATAGTGTTAAAGCATTAACCTCTCGTTCAAATCTTTTTTCTGATTTGAATATTTCATTTTCGGGAAAGTATTTGCATACAGCTAAAGGTTTGGAATCTTTTCCTTTGATTAGGAGATTGGTATTGAAATACCCCTTTTCCATTCCAACCCATTCAAGTTCCTGGGATTCAAAGCGTTGAAGTAAAGCAATTTCTATTTCAGTTTTGGTTGATTCTGATATCAGAAGAGAACAACCTCCTTAGAATCTACTACTAGTGTTAATTCAGTATTTGCCTTGAGTTCTTTCTTAAGATCATCTTTCATACAGTCAACTTTGATATACTCTGAGTCAGTGTCTTTTACATCCACAATTACCCTAAGAGTTTTTTCGTCTGACTCCATAATTGATTTTACTATCCCTTGAAAGACTATCTTCTTATCTGGTTTTACGCTTGAATCTGTTATCACAAATGAAGAGGGATTGATCCTAATACCAGTGATTTTCTTATTCAATTTCCTCTGTAATTGAACGTCTCCGATTGGTACTGAAATATTGGTTCCTTGATTATTTTCATTTACATATAGAACTGGCCAAACATTACTAGTTCCCATAATTTTAGCTACAAGATAGTTCATAGGATGCAAGTCTATATCTATGATTTTACCTATTTGTTGAATTTTCCCATCATACATAATTGCTACTCTATCACTTATCAAACGAGCTTCTTCACTACTGTGTGTAACATAAATTGCGGTTGTCTCTGTCTGCTTCTGAATACGTCTAATAGAAAGAGCTAGAGATTCTCTTCCAGAAGCATCTATACTAGAAAGTGGTTCATCAAGGAGAAGCACATCAGGTTCGATGGCCATCGAACGGGCTAGGGCTACTCTTTGCTTCTGTCCCCCGCTAATTTCTCGAGGATATCTCCCTAATAAATCCTCAATTTGTATTAAATCAGCTATCCATTTCAACTTGGCTGCAACGTCATCTTTTGGAAGTTTTCTAGCCTCAAGTCCGAATTTTATGTTTTGCTCAACACTCATATGAGGGAAAAGCACTTGAGCTTGAGGTACATACCCGATATTTCTTTTCTGAGGAGTTTGGTGGGTTATATCAGCATCATTGAAAAAAATTGTTCCTTTCTCTGGTTCAATTATTCCTGCAATAATTTTGAGTAGTGTTGATTTACCACAGCCTGATTCCCCCAGTATTACCAGTAATTCTCCATTATGAATATCAAGAACTAAATCTTCCAAGATGTATTTTTTCTCATATCTCATAGATAATTCTTTGATACTCACTTTTACCATTTTTACACCTTCAGTTCAATTTCTCCTAGTTTATGTATAGCATAGAAACAGAGGAGAGTTATAATTATTAAAAGACTAGCCATTGCCAGCGGAATTTGCAGAGTCTGACTTGATATTGAATCGTATATTCCAATTGATAGAGTTTTGAACTCATCTCTTGCGAGAAAATAAGTTGCACCAAATTCTCCAAGACTTATTGCAAATGAAAATAATCCTCCAACAATAATACCCTTGTATATCATTGGGAAAACTATCTTTCTGAATACCCTGGAACGAGAAGCTCCCAGAGTAGAAGCTACATTCATTAGTTCTACATCAATCCTGTTATATGCAGCTAAGATGGTTCTTGTTGCAAATGGAACACTAATTATCACATGAGATACAATTATGAAAACCCATACTGCACTATCAAATATTGCAGAACCTCGATATTGGAGATATACTCCCGTTGCTAGGGTAATTGAAGAAGTAGCCATTGGCAATATGATTAGATACGAGATTAAACTTTCAGTTTTAGAAGTTTTATATCTTCGAATGCTTTGATATCTGCTTCTCAAAATAAACACTATTAGTAATGAAAGAATTAGGGTGATTAGAGTGGAAATTGTAGCTATCCACAAAGTATTTCCAAGGAGCGTTAATGGATTAGCATTTAATACACTAACTACCTTATTTGAAAAAAATTCTTGATAACCATAAAATACCGAATTACCAGCTTTATCAGGTATAAATGATCGGATGATCACAGCTAAGATTGGTAAAAACGTAAATAGTCCTATTAGCATCAGAAAGAAGATTACACCTAAATTTCGAACAATCTTTCTCCATTCTTGGTTTCGAAATTGAAATCGGTCTGTTTTGAGATTTGATTCCTTACCTTCTGCAATCTGTCTTGATTTCCTGTCGAAAAAGATATACAAAATAATAACTATACTATTTAGGATCAGCTGTAAAAGTGCTAAGAAACTAGCCTGTGTATAATCATGAGATACTTGAACCGACCGATAAATTAGAACCTCTATAGTTTTGTAAGTAGGATTAGCTAATTTCAATACTATTGCAAAACTGTTGAACGTGTAGATAAATACAAGTAGTGAAGCAGCAATTACTGAATTCATAATTTGTGGTCTAATGATTTTTCTAAAGATTCTGTATTTGCTTGCACCCAAAGTTCTTGAAACTTCTACTTGATCATAATCTACACTTTCCCATGCAGGGATAGTGAGTCTAATTATCACCGAGATATTATAGAAAACATGAGCTAGAACAACTCCTTCAATTGTTCCGAATATAGAGATTAATGGAGTTGTGGAGTTAGTTACTGATTGCCAAATTGTATTTACCCAACCTGAATTTCCATAAGTTACAAGGAATCCTGCTAAAACTACTATTGGTGGAAGAACAAAAGGAACAGTCAATAAATTGATCAACAGTTTTTTTCCCTTGAAATCATATTTTGCTAGAAAATATCCTGCGGGGAGTCCTAGAATCAAGCATATAATTGTCGATGCAAAGGCTTGAAGAAAAGTAAAACCCAAAGCATAGAGATTGACTTTGTCTGTGATAATTTCCTTCAGTATTAACCCTATGTTCTCTGTCTCTGAACTGAAACTATACTCAAATATCCGAATTATAGGAATATAAAAAAAAGCTAACAGAAAGGAAAGGAGAAGAACTATTGCTAATGCAATAATAAATCTATTTAGTATTGCATCTTTTGAAGATGCTTTCCTCCTTATATTTGCAAACATTTTTCTTTCTCTTCTAGTTGTTTTTTCGTTTTCGAATAATCACATAAGCTAGTGAACCAGAAATTAATGTCACTATCACAACAGCTAAAGAGCTAAATGAAGCTACTTCTATTTCCCAATCCTTCAACCAATCCTCTAGATTATTTTGAATCATATCTGGAGTTAAAATATCATTTAGAAGGTCAGTAGGACTGATCGAATTATCAGCAAAACAAGTAGGTATGTCTGCATGAATGTTAGCTGGATACATCCAATTGTTTAAGGGGATATTATCTTGTAGTTCCTTATCTAAGAACCAATCTATGAACTTCTTTGCTTCAACTGCATGTGGTGCACCATTAACCAACCCTATACCTTCTATCTGGAGCCATGCATTTCGTCTAATATATGGCAGAACAGTCGGATTTTCATGAGATAATACAGCAGCTGAAGGAGGAGGATTACCTTCGCCTACGCCATAATCTGGATGACAGACATCATAAGCAGGACTAGTACCATATGAAACCATCATTGGTCGGTTTTCTTCAGGTGTATAATATATGCTAAATGCATCACCCCAACTGGAAGCAATTCTCAAATCGCTTTTGGCTTCGCTCCACCAGTCTCTCCAATTTTGACCCAATACTCCTTCAAAATTTATTTCTGGATCCCCATAAATAGCTATTGTCCACAGTAAAAATCCCAAACCTGGAGAACTTAATGTTGGATCTTCTACTGTCAGCTGTTTATCAAGATCATACTCAAGAATATCATCTAATGTTAGATATTCCAGCTCAGGATTTGTAGATGTATTAATACGG
>JAAFKJ010000076.1 GCA_021399395.1 Candidatus Heimdallarchaeota archaeon | reverse complement strand
CCATAGTCTATTAAAATAGGTTCCAAAACAGCTCTTATCACTCTAGAATCTTGATTTCGAGATTCACTTCTAACAGAATAACTTGGTCTATGAAACATTGCTATTGTGAAAGATTTGTTGTTACTCTCTAAATCATCAATAATCCAGCTATATTGTTCTGGTGTAATCTCATATTCATAATCATCCGGATGGGTCCAATATTCTTCGGTGTTAATAATAATGAAATGAATTTGATTGAAATCAAAGCTATAAAATCGTTCATTACCTGGCATCTCAACATTTGCCATATATGTCGAAAAATCCATATCCAGAGGTCCATAAGTTCCATTAGGGAATCTATAAGTATACATCTCATGGTTTCCTACAGCATAGTAGAACTGAATATCATTCTGAACAAGCAGATCTATATCTTCATAATATCTATTCCAATCATCTTGTTCTCCACCATTATATGCCATATCACCAGAATGAAGAATAAATTCAAGATTAGGATTACTTAACATAACATCTTCGAAAACAGACTTTCTGATTTCGTTTGTTATATTTTCATCCCAATTACGTGAATCTCCAAAAGCGATAAAATGCCAAGGAGCGTAAGAATCATCTGCTTCAATTTGCACAACATTACTGTTTGTCTGAATTGAAGAAGAAACGAGAAAGATAATCAGAAACATCAGTGTAGTTAATTTTTTTTTCATTGGTTTATCACTAGGAGAATTATTTCAATACAAATGTAAAGAGCAAGATATTTAGAGTTTTTCATAAGAATGTGCTGAAACAAATGAAGCACTCAAAAAATACTTTGGGAATGAAAAATCAGAGAGAAATCCAACAGACCCCTATTTCTTCTTAGGTTCTAATTTTTCGTAACCATATTTTTCTCTGTATTCATCCCAGTGTTCATTTACTCTACGGATCACATCATCATCAGTAGCATGATTGTTAGGAACATATTCTCTTTTCTGGGATTCAGCGTATGCAATCATATGTTCTTTATACTCATCCCACCCATCAAGTTCTAGTTCTTTGTAGATGCGTTCCATCATTTCAGCTGGTTGTTCTATGAAATCTTCATATTTTACATGAAATATTTTGTCTTCTGGTATAAGGTGCAAATCTCTGTCTTGGCATTCATAGAGAAGTTTGTAGTTTTTCAGAATATCTTGCTTCATCTTTTCTTTATCCCATTTTTGTAAAGTGTAGATGGCAAATACTCCATCAAAGAATTTTACTGTACTCGAATAAACCTTGTAAGGATCTCGGTATGTATGAATGTACTTTGCATTAGGATACATTTTCACAAGGTCTTTAATCCGATAACTATGTGTTGGGTTTTTTAAGAAAAGTTGTTTTCCACCATGCCCCAAAGTCAGCATTTGAACCAAATAATGATATTTCTTTCTCCACTTGTTATGGTGTTTAGGCATTCCTTCAAAGGTTAGAAAATCTGAGTAAAGATCGAAATTACGTGGAAAAATAAATCCTGTATAATAGCCATAAGGACTGTATGTACCAATACAGTATTCTTCCTCAGTTGGCTCATCAGCACCCATGATGACATTATCCATAGGTCTAACTTCAGGAAGAGAAGATTCAATAATCCATCTTGTAAATTTAGGAAAACCTAGATAAAATTGAGTTGCATACCCTTCAACATTAGAAACATACCCCTTTGATTTATCATATGCCATTAGAGTCATCAGATAGGTAGTTCCTGTTCTATAATGACCAATTATGAATATAGGATCTTCTGTAATTTTAGTTTTTTTGATTTTTCTATGAAACCTGATTTTCTGGAAAACTCTAAGCGGAGTTACAATTATCATCAACCCTACTGCATAGAGAAAACGCAAGAAATATTTCAAATCTACTTGGAATTTATTATCCCAAAGAACTCTGAGAAAAGTTGGAAGAGAGTAACCAGCCAGAGGCTCTTCTTTAACTATTAACCATGTCTTATCTTTGTCCATTAATTTCACCATAGAGAGGGTTTAGAGTTATAATAGACGGAAATTGAATGAAGTTATATATAATATTTTACTTGAAAAATAAAAAAAGAGAAGAAATATTACTTCTTCTTTCGATAACTGTAAGAAACTATACTTAAAATTGTCAAAGCTATTGCTACACTCAGATAGGGGAACGGCAAAGTGCGGTTATTATCATCAGTGGGTGTAGGTGACACAACATCTTGAGCACAATTAATATCAGTAGGTCGAAATTCATAGTTTGCATTTGAAGCCGTATCCATTTCTACTGATCTTAGAATTAACCCAGATGTCTCATGATAGAAGACATTTACATTATCCAAATCATCAAAAATAAACACGAATGTTGTATGATATTCTACGTGTATGGAGTTATGAGTATCTAAATTAGTATCATATATTGTTTGGTTACCATGACATAGTCCTTCTGTTGCCTCAAAGCTTATTGTATCTCCATCATTAGCTGTAGGAGATATTGCTAGAATTGTGAATGGAAAATACATAAACATAATAGCGTTGAACATTGCGAAACTAAACATGAAATTGTCTACAGCTGCGTAATGTGGATCAGCTATGTCCAAATCACCATATATAGCTGAAAAATCACCTAGCGTAACATTAGTATTATCAAGGTTAGTGAGTTCATTAATGTCTGTTTCATGAAGCAAGTTACCTTCCTCAGAATAAGTTGCATTCGCAAATTTCAGTTGAGCAGTTGGCAAAAAAGTAGTTCTATTATGAGCGAATATCAAGCTGGTATATTGCAGGTAATCATATGGTTCAAAATCTAAGAAATCTTCAATAAAATCTATAGTAACCTGAATAGCTACAAATTCATAAGCGCTACTTCCTGGTATAAATCTATCTACTACCTCTACATCTATGTAAGCAAGTAGAAGATTATTTACTGTAGTGTTGGAGTATAGATATTGTCCTTTGGTATAATCGCCTTTTGTTAGAACCAAACTATCAGATGCAACTGCACCATAAGTAAGAGCTGAATTTACTAAAGAGCCAACCAAAAAACCCAATAATATGATGGTCAGAAATTTATTTGTTTTATTCATATTAATATTAATTATTAGATTTCTAATAAATTAATATTGTTATAATATTTGTGAGAAAAAAAGAAAAGAAAAGAGTATTAAGCTCTTTTACGCCTAATAACTAAAGCTGCTGCAGCTAGAAGAGGGATTGCTAAGAGTGCTATCAAAGTTGCACTAACTCCGCTAGCGTCACCAACACCCAACACTGGATCATGAATTAAAACTAATCCATCACCATAGTTAGGATATACTAATTGTAGATTGATGTATTCTTGACAGAATTCACGTCCTTGACCGTAAGTCATGTCATATCCAAAACTTGTTGCAGTTGCTGTTACATTAACAGTTTCAAGATAATTATCATCTTGATCAAAAACATCAGCTACTGGAGTCCAAGCAAAGTATGCAATGAGATTATCTTTGTTATCATTGAAACCTATACCATCTCTTGTATAGTCTTGGGTTCTATTAGCTGAGAATTCGTCAGTGTTGTTAATTCTTATAGCATCTTCAGGTTGGCTAACTTGTTCACCATTTTGAACTCTGTGTCTATACTGGTTCTCATGTACTTTGACATTGAATAATAAACCAGCTGCTCCAGGAGAGAAAGTCCAGTTATCGACGATAATGTCAAATTTAATCTCTTTGAGTCCTTTAACATTATAAGTAACCTCAGTACCATTCAAATCTTGAGTAACGACTACGTCTTCAAGATAGATATGATAAACAAAGGATATTGTTGCACCATTATCTAGAACTGAGGAAGTTTGTGTAGCTACTATTTCGTTAGTAGTATTTTCAGTTGTAATAGACCAGTCTATTGTAGAAGAGGCCAAATTATACATTTTTCCACCTAGAAGTTCATCTCGATTATCAACTATTAGATCATCACCAAAAACTTCAGCTATGGAGTAGAATCCTATATGAAACATTGTAGCATCTCGTCTACCTGGATCTTCATCTGCTAACCAGAAGAATATGTCAGGTTTGTATTCATTAAGCTTAACTGTAAGATAAGGAGTCTTAATGAACATAGATCCATCTTTGTTCTCTACTTTTCCTTCAGCAGGTGGCATTGCCACTGCATTTGAAACAGAAGATAAGACGAACAATGAGATAAATCCGACCATCAGGAATTTGTGTATTGTTTTCATTGTTAATACCTAACTAACATTGAGAACGATAGTATATGAGATATCGGATATTGGGCCGTTTCACACCAGTTTGCAACGGTTGGCAACGATTATTCGATAACAGTTCTACCATCGTCGGTGAGGTATATGACGTAGGTGCGACCCCATTTTTCTCGTTTTATCAAACCTCTCAATTCTAGAGGTACAAGATTTCTAGAAATTTTTGATTTACTGTAACCTGTGAGATCACATAATTCTTTTTGACTCACTTTCCCTCGTTTGTCATATATGATTTTAATCAAAGATTTTTGATTATCGGTCAAAAGAGTCATTCCTATCTTCTTCATTGCCTTCTTTTCTCTGTATCTTATTAGCCAAGATATTCCACTAATACCAATGAAAATTCCAACTATAAGACCGATAAGAAACATGGTTGAACCTTTCTCCCAAAATGTGAGAGGTTCTTCAGAAACTATAGGCTCATCAAATCTAATCAAGAAAAATGGATTAGCCTCAGGAGCTAAATTGTCTAGAACCCAAGTTGTTTTTATCCTGTTTTTCTCCAAAATCTGAGTAGAGTTGTTTGGATAGATTGCAGGTGTACTATCTTCGAATTCATGCATGAAACTTTTTTCAGGTAAATAGATTATCATTTTGTATGAATTTGTTAGATAAGATATTGTTGAGTAAAACTCAAAAGAATAATAAGCAGGATCTTCTCCAATAGGAATTAGAAAAGAAGTCAAATCATATTTTACTGTAAAAGAAGCAGTATCGTTTTGCTCTAGTTCTGTTCGGAAATTTACTCTCACTGAATTACTACTATTAGATATAACATTCCAGTTATAATTTAGCGACCCTTCACCATCTTCAACAATTAGCGTGCTTAAAGATGTATTAAACCATAAGTCAATGTATGACATGTTAATAGATTCTGTATTTTCTACAACGAATAATTCTTGAATCGAGATTTGGTTTGGTTGATAAATATCAATTGAAGTTGTATGAGACCTAATAAGAGCAAGTTCTTGATGAATTATAAAATCTTCATCAGTTGATGAGGTCTTTGCAACTACTCCAGAGTAGGCCATCAGCAAAAATACTGCAGATATAAGAAAAAGCGATAGTATTTTTTTAGTAGTATTAGACCTCAAGTTATACTTATGGGGAAACCATCAGATAAAAAAACTTCCTTTTAGTGCAAAAAAGAAATAAAGGAAAGAAACTAACAGAATTCTTGAGAAAAAAGAGTTTTTAAATTTACTGCTTTGATAAGATACTTCATCTTTTCACTAGAGTTTATCTATATACTCAATCATCTGCTTAGTGAACTCAACTGCACCAGGTAAATGATGCATGTAAAGGAAACTTGGTACTTGTAGATACTCACTAGTAGAAACTAAATCAACACAAATTTGTGATTCATTATCTTCATGAAGATCTTCTTCAACTGCCCCTACTATCAATGTAGGAGTATCGATTTTCTTGAAATCTTCAGTTCCATCCCACCAAGTGATGCTACTGGTTTTCTTCCATCTCATAGCACTTGCAGTACCAATATATTGTTTGTATCTTTCTCTTTGAACTCCTTCCTTAATTACGGTACTAATCCATATTTTACCTATAACTCTCAACAGACCGTTGATCACAAAACTTGGAGTAAAATGGGTGAGGAAAACTAACTTTGTGGGTAGTTTTGGTGTTCTTACAGCACCTACCATTATAACAGCCAAAGGTTTGATCCATTCTTCTGCTAAAGCTCTTGCAACATAAAGAGCTGAAGAGCATGCACAATAAATTATTGTTTTCTTAGGATCAAGTTTCAATCCCTCAAATACCTCTTTTACATCCAGACCCGACCTATTCATATCACCTTTATGCTTCCATTTAACTTTAGAAGTAATCTTTTCTCTTGTTTCGAATACGTATAAGTTGAAGTGTTCATTAAGACAGTCCCACAAATCATTCCATGACATTGGTACAGAAGAATATCCAGGAATGAACAGAATTTCATAACCTTTCGGATGATTTCCTTTTTTTGTGAAATATGTAAGGAGCTCAGCTCCATCAGACATTGGAACATAGACTCTTTCAGCTTCCTTATAGAAGAGCTCTTCTTGAGTATAGTCATCTTCTAGCTGTTCTTTCTTTTTGGAATTCATGAATGAAAATAAATTTTACGGTCATTTAAAAAATATTGTGGATGAACAGTTTTTTTCACTAAATCTCTTTTAGAGATTACTTTATTTATGTCTGTACATTTTTGAGCTTGGATAAAATTGGATGTACCAGAAAATCACCCTAGAGCTCAGTCCTTGAGGATTAGAGAGAGAATAATTGATGGGATGCATAAGAATATAGTTGCAGAAGCAGGTTTGATTGCTCATGGTAGAGGAGAAGCGTTTGATTATTTAATCGGTGAAGAAACACCTAACTTTGCTGAAGAACAGCAACAAGCTGCAGTTGCATTAATACTAAGAGCTCAAAAACCAGTTTTTTCTGTTAATGGTAATGTTGCTTCGTTATGTCCTAATGAAATAGTTGAGATTTCTGAGCTATTGAATATTCCTTTGGAAGTAAATCTATTCTACAGAAGGGAAGAAAGAGCGAAAATTGTTGCTGATAAGCTAGTTGAAGCTGGAGCAGAAGAAGTATTAGGTGTAGATCCAGAATATCACAAACAAATATCAGAACTTACTCATTCCCGAAGAGTAGTTGATAAACGAGGGATATATTCAGCAGATGTAGTCTTCGTTCCCTTAGAAGATGGAGACAGAACTATGGCTCTTCGAAAACTGGGGAAACAGGTGATAACTGTAGATTTGAATCCTCTTTCAAGAACTTCAATTTGGTCATCGATTACTATTGTCAACAATATCGTTCGATCAATCCCTGAAATGATTGAAATTGGTCATAAATTGAAAGGTTTGAGTTTAGACCAATTATCCGAAATTTTAAACTCATATGATAATGATAAATCTTTAAGAGAAAGTTTGGAGTATATTTCAAACAGACTTAAAACATTATCAAAAACATCATTAAAAAACTTACAAAAGAAATAGAAGGAATGATAATATGACAGCATCTAGTAAAATCACAATTAGAGATTTCCAATCTATGAAAGATGATGGTGAGAAAATCACCATGATTTCAGCTTATACTTTTCCAATTGCAAAAATCATAGATAAAATCGGAATTGATTCTATACTTGTTGGTGATTCACTCGGTATGACTATCCTAGGTTATGAGAACACTCTCGAAGTCACCATAGAAGATGCTATCCGTCATAGTCAAGCTGTTTCGAGAGGAGTAAATCGAGCTCTAATTATTGGTGATATGCCATTTCTTTCCTATGGAATAAAAGATAAGGAAACCGTCCGAAATGCGGGTAGATTGATTCAAGAAGGAAAATGTGAAGCTGTGAAATTAGAGGGTGGAAGGGAGAGAATTGAAGAAATTAAAGAAATTAAGGCTATAGGTATTCCAGTCTTAGGTCATATCGGGTTAACACCTACTTATGTGAATGAATTCGGAGGATTCAAGGTTCAGGGTAAAAGCGTTGATGCAGAAAAAAGGTTAATTGAAGATGCCAAGATGCTTGAAGATGCTGGTGCTTTTGCTATAGTCATCGAATCTGTTCCTTGGAAACTTGGCAAAATAATTTCACAATCTATATCCATTCCAACTATAGGTATTGGTGCTGGACAATTTTGTGATGGACAGGTTCTCGTAATTGATGACATAATTGGTCTTACTACTAGTATCAAACCTAAGTTTGTAAAGCAATATGCAGATGTAACTGAAGTGATTAGTAAAGCCGTGAAGGATTATAAAACAGAAGTAAAGGAACTAAGATATCCTTCTGATCAATACAGATACGACGATTAACTATATCTCTTTACAGTATTGTAACAGATTTCTTCTTCGATATATTTTTCTATTCCAGAAAGAACTGATCTATCCTTGTAGATAAGAAAAATACCGTTACCCAACATAATTTGACCTGTCAGACATTCTTCACTTTCTAGGTCTTGAATCAGCTGAATCACATCAGGTGTTGCTAAATAAGATGTAATTGCAAATTGCTTAGATATTGTAGCGAAATTACTGATAGATGGATTACCGAAGAAACTACCTAAAAATAATTGACCAACCTTATTTATCTGCTGTTTCCATTTGTCATTCTTTATAACCGATTTAGTTTCTATTGGACCTAAAGTTAAGGTAGCTACCTTATAGGAATTTTCTAGAATATTTTTAGATACACCTATCCCTGGTGCTCCAGCTTTTGTTCTATATTCCCATCCTCCTTGCAAAAGGCCAATTACATCTCCTAACCCACCACCGTTTATCACTTCAGCTCTATGTGCTATCTGATACAGAACGGTTTTTGTTAGGTTTAAATCCAGATGTTCATTAAGAGCTAGAACGCCACCTAAAGCTCCTGAAGCACTAGCTCCAAAACCACAGGATAAGGGGACTTCAAATTCATGAAAAATCGATAAAGCATTTTTTTTATTACTAAGTTTTTGAATATGTTCTAATATGTAATTGGATATAATTGCTTCTTCTGAACTGACCTCTTTTCCATTAAAGAAGAAATGATTATTCTTATCATCTGAAGATTCGACCCAAGTTGTAGTTCCTCTAGAAATGGAAAATCCAGCCCCTAATGATCCTTTTTGAATTGGATCTGGATGTTCATCTTCTATCGTGAATATTCCAGTGATGTGAGAAGCTACCCAGAATTTTGACATTTAATCACTTCAGAGAGATCTTAATTCTAATATTATTTGCTCTTTTGGAACACTCTTATCTGAAACTTTTTTCACTAATTCTACCAGTTTTTTATTTGTAGGAACTTCAATACCTTTTGATTCAGCGAGTTTTATGATTTGACCATTAAGAACATCAATTTCAGTCCTTCTCTCTGCTTGAATATCCTGCAACATTGAAGCTTTGTGTTTAGAAGTTTCTGTTGTAATTTCTTCTAGCAATTTCATTGCATCTTCGAAAGATATAGAAGAATTCTCTGGTGCAACAGAAATAATTTCATGAAGAACATAATTGACTATTCGATTTAGAAATATATCAGATAGGATATCACCATTTTTTAACTCAGTAATTGCAGCTAAAGGTCCTATTGTGCAATTAACTGTAGCTTTTAACCAAATGTCTTTTTGGATATTTTCTGAAATAATCACAGATAATCCGATTTCAGTTAGAAGGTCTTTCCACTCATCAAGTAAATCTGTTTCATCATTATTTATGGGGCCTATTTTTGTTGTTCCTATGCTGGCTTCATAAGCTTCGTTGACTTGATTTCTATAAGCTGCTAATGAAGTCAAACCCCTATAGATTTTCCAATTATTGTTTGCATTAAGAAAAGGATCTTCTATGTTCAAACCATTCTGAAGAAGCATTATAGAAGCAGATGTTCTCAAATGTTTCATAAGATCCTCTACTAAGAATTCATTAACCCATGATTTAGTTGAAATTATACATCTATCGAAAATGTGTTTCTCAGGAAGTTCTCCATAAACTTCACAGTTGTGTAATTTGAGACTTTCATCAGTAGATAACTTGACCCTCAAACCTTTTCTTCTTATAAATTTGGAGCTTTTTACATTTGTTAAGCAGACTACTTTGTAATCATGAAGAACAAGTCTACGATATATAACAGACCCTATTGCACCTAATCCAACAAGTAAAATGGTTTTATCTTTCTTCACAGATAATGAAGAGTGTTGTAGATTAAAAGCTTTTTTGGACAAAGAACAAAAATAGATAAATTATCAAAAAGCCATAACTTTATTTTGTTCTTTCTTCTTGTCAGAAACATGACACATCCTTCAAAAGACATTGAGAGTACGGAAGGAAATGAACTCAAAGGTAAAGTTATTCTTCATTGTATAACAAGCTCAATTTCTTGCTTTCTAGCACCACAAATTTCTAGAAAATTAATGAGGCATGGAGCCAAAGTTATTCCTGTTCTGTCTCCTGAAGCTGCAAAATTCATTAACCCTTTGATTTTTGAATGGGCGACAGGTGAAGTCCCAATAACTGTAATTGAAGGTGAAATAGAACACGTTCAGTATGCAGGATCATCAGAGAATAAAGCTAATCTGATTCTTATAGCACCAATAACCGCCAATTCTATTTCGAAAATTGCTAATGGTATAATGGATACTACAGTTACGCTAATTTCTGGTGCCGCACTAGGTAACAAAATACCCATGATAATAGTACCAACAATGCATGAAGTGATGATGTACAACCCTGCTATTAAAGAAAATCTTGCTAAACTCGAAAATATGGGTGTAGAAATTCTCTATCCACGAGTAGAAGAAGAGAAAGCTAAAATTCCTGAAATAGAAGAGATTGTTGATTTTTGTATTCGTAAATTGAGTCTACATTCGCTAAAAGACAAGAAAATCTTAGTTACTGCAGGACCTACTCGAGCTCCTATTGATGGAATTAGATTCATCAGTAATCCTTCAACAGGTAAAATGGGTTATGCTCTCGCTCTAGAAGCTTGGAAAAGAGGCGGAGACGTAAAGATAGTCCATGGTCCCTCAACGATAAAACCAGCTCTTGCACTAAAAAACCAAGTGCAAATTACTACAGGAGAAGAGATGATTACTGAAGTAGTGAAATCCATTAAAGATAACAATTATGACTATATCATCCTAGCAGCTGCGATGAATGATTTTGTACCAGAAGAATTCAAAAATGAAAAAATATCTTCTTCAGAAAAATTAGATCTATCACTAGTTCCCGCAGAAAAACTTGCAGATAAAATCAAGATACTTTCTCCTGAAACGAAACTTGCTCTCTTCAAAGCTGTTTATCAAAAAGAAGAAGATGAGATGATAGATATAGCAATACAAAGGATGCAGAAAGCAAATGCAGATTTTATTATTGCAAATGATGTATCACTTAAGGAATTTGGATTCGAAAGTGACTCAAATAAAATCACAATTCTAGATCGTAATAAGAATAAGGAAAATCTTGAAGGAACAAAACGAACATTAGCTAGTCAGATTTTTGATTTTGTATTGGATTATGAATGAGAAATAAAAAAGTCTAAATTTAGTAAAAATGGAAAGGAATGAAAAGAGAGAGAATTTACTCTTCTACTCTTTCTATATGATGATCGAAATTGAAATCGTTCTTATATCCCTTCAATTTGTCAATTAAAGAACTAGCATTGTCTTCTTCTTCGACCTGTTCCTCGATGAACCAGAGTAATAGGGGATACGAACTGTACTCTTTTAGATCTTGTGCAAGCTCATAGAGCTCAATAATCTTCTTTGTGATGTGTTGCTCGTGTTCTAATGTAGCTTCAACTATTTCCATGATACTGTTCCAGTCTTGTTTTTGTTCAGCTAATGCTTGATAATGTACAGAACCTCCTCTTTCGAGAATGTGACTTTTTAACTTCATAGCATGTGCGAATTCTTCCGCTGCTTGTTTATCAAACCATGTGGCTAGATTACCTAAACTTCTTTCTTCGAACCAAGCTGCCATTCCAAGATAAATGTAACCTGATTCTAATTCTTCACGTATTTGAATATTGAAAGCTTCATTCAACTTTTCACTGATATTTGCCATTTTATTATCACTTGAATTAATGTTTCTAATATGTTTTCACGTTCCTCTTCTTAAGTCTAATCGTGTGTGCAAAATATTTACACATTATTTTGCTTAATGCAAATCCTTTTACACCATTCTTAGAAAAATAAGATATGGCTGTTGTAAGAGCGACTAAGATAAAATGTCCGAATTGTGGCAACGAAGAAACACTTGAAATGCCAGATTATGTTTGCGTAAGGACATACAAATGTCCAGAGTGTGAAAAGGTATTCAAACCTAAAGAAGGTGATTGTTGTGTGTTCTGTAGTTATGCAGAAGATGATTGCCCATCTAAACAATCAAACAAAAATCAGGGAAAGTTATTCACAAATGTATAGTTGGGGAGAAACTATATTTGAAATTTTCAGGGAGAGATTTTTTAAGATTTCTTAGATTCTGAAGCATAACATGAAAGTGCTTTAAATCAGGTAGATCTAGAGCTTCTTGCAAAGTAATCCATTTGTACTCAGAGTGTTCCCAAGTAAGGTTTACATTTCCTTCAACATATTTACAGTAATAAGAAATAAACACCATGGGAAACTCTTTCCCACCTCTATAAAAGAAACCTGTATCAAGAGGTAGAATAACTTCAACTTTCAACGATGTTTCTTCCTCTACTTCGCGTAAAACCCCTGTTACAGGTGACTCATCAGCTTCTAATCTTCCTGTTACTGTTTCCCAAGCTTCAGGTTCAAAATCCCTATCTTTTGACCTTTTGAGAATAAGGAATTTTTCATCTTTTTCAATAACTGCAGCCATACCAACATATACTTTCTTCATCGAACTATACATGTTCTACTAATTTATTAATTTAATCCGAAGTGGATGCAAAAGTTAAAAAATCACAAACTCAAGTGAACAAGCCCATGAGTAAGCCTTTCAAAAATTTAGTAGTAAAAGACGGTCAAGCAGTATCTAGCTATGCTTTAGACCAAATCACCAACAAAATTATTCATGGGGACGCTTTAGAAATCTTAAGAAAAATACCCGATGAATCTGTTGATTTAGTTTTCATGGATCCGCCTTATTTTCTTCAACTGCCAAAAAAACAACTCAAACGTTGGAATGTGAAGTCAAATGTTGAAGGAGTAGATGATGATTGGGACAAATTTGAATCTTTTGAAGAGTATGATGAATTCATATCAATTATTCTAGACGAAGTTAAACGTATCATGAGAGAACATGCGACACTTTGGGTTATTTCGACCTATCATAGCATTTATCGTATTGGGAATATAATGCAAGACAAAGGATATTGGTTTTTATCAAACGTAACATGGCTAAAAAGTAATCCAATGCCCAACTGGTTAGGTGTAAGGTTCACAAATGCAACTGAAACTTTGATTTGGGCTACAAAGAATAAAGATGCCAAGAAATACACTTTCAAGAAAGATTTAGCTAAGAAATATGGAATAGGTAAAGTTGGTGCAAATGTTTGGCTTATTCCATTATGTACTGGTAAAGAGCGTCTTAAAGATAAAGAGGGTAACAAGTTACATTCAACTCAGAAGCCTCAAGAATTACTAAGAAGAGTGATCGAAACAACTTCCAACGAAGGTGACATTGTTCTTGATCCTATGGCTGGTGTTGGTACTACAGGATATGTAGCTAAAGCATTGAATCGTAATTTTATAATGATAGAAAAAGAGAAGAAATATGTTGGTGGTATAACCAAAAGATTTGAGCAAACACCGATACTAGAAGAGAAAGAAGTAAAAAAAACAATTGAATGATTTCATTCAGTTTTATACTTGTTAAACCACTCAACTATTTTCGCTAATCTATCCTT
>JAAFKJ010000075.1 GCA_021399395.1 Candidatus Heimdallarchaeota archaeon | reverse complement strand
TTAGATTCCCTCAACCTAAAAGAAAAACGATATTCACCAATTATTCTACCTGAATACAGAAGTGATGCTGTTAGGGATAGACTGGTTCATCTTTATGAAGAATCTTGTTAAATCGTTTTTTCCTTCTTTTTCTTTATTTTTGTTCTTTAATCCTTGAATTGTAAACATTTAATACTGTCTTTACCCTTAACATCAGTACTAACCTACGCGTACTAGTGAGGGTGAGTAAAATGAAGAGAACAGGGATAAGAATTTCAGTTGTATTATTATTGGCTATTTTAACAATTTCAACAATGAATATGGTGCCAGCTTTACAAGACGATAAAAATACTGTAGAAAAAGAAGAAGGATTGGTGGAGGAAGTTAGTTATCTCGATGATAAAGCAGAAGGTATTAAAACTAATCTGATTGAAGAATATGAACCTGAAAACTATCTGGATAACGAATTTTTTGAGAAATATGGAATAAGTAGTGGAAATAAAAATATTGATTTCTCAACAGGATTGGCAGATAAAATAGCATCAACACCTGAAACATTGTGGTCTAGTACAGATGTTCAATTGATTGTATCCTTTGACAAAAGAAGTAGACTAATTGATGAGAAATTGACCAAGTTTTTACCTGAGATTCTAGATACTATGCCGATGGCTATAATTAATACAAATTTAGCCAAGATTAATGACATTTACAATTTAAGGGGAGTGAAAGGTGTATATCTCAATGAGAGATATCAAATAGCGGAAGGATGGAATTCAGAAGAAATAGATGAAGAATCCGAATTTCACACCTACCCTTCTGAAGCTCTAATTGGAGCTAGAGAACTTTTAGATTTGGGAATAGATGGAACTGGAATCAAAATAGCTATACTAGATACTGGAATTGACAAATATCATCCCGATCTTGATGATATAGATAATAATCCCTATACCTACGATCCTAAAGTTATCCTTGAGAAGTCCTTTATTGATTATGATGGAGACGGAGTAGCGGATACTGATACTTCGGATGGGTATGGCCATGGAACTCATTGTGCAGGTATTGCTGCAGGAAAAGGTATTCTTAACGGAGTTGCACCAAATGCTTGGTTAATGAATGGAAGAGTAGGTGATGATGGAGGACAACTTGAAATAACATGGTTACTGAAAGCAATAGATTGGGCTGTGTTAAGTGGAGCTGATATAATTTCCATGTCCTTAGGATGGGGGATATACAATGTTATGCCACTATTAGATGAAGCAGCCAACTATGCATGGGAAAGAGGTGTTATTTTAACAGTTTCAGCTGGAAACAGTGGCTCTAATCCAAGGACTACTGCAAGCCCAGGTCAGGCTTCTAGATCAATAACTGTTGGAGCTTCAACAGCTGATAATACTATCACTTATTGGTCTAGTCGAGGACCTTCAATAAACGGAATGATCGACCCAGATGTAGTTGCACCAGGTGAGAATATACTCTCTATGGCTCCTGGAAATGGTTATCGTGTAGCATCTGGGACATCCATGTCTGCACCTGCTGTTGCTGGTGTTGCTGCATTATTGCTATCATCTTCTCCTGATGAGGATATTGGATTAATTAGAAGTGCTATAATCAGCACTGCAACAGATTTAGGTTATCATGTCTTTACACAAGGAGCTGGTTTAGTCAATGCAAAGGCAGCTTATGACTACTTACAAAATCCTAGTGTATATGCATATCCAGGTTTCTCTGAAAGTTCTACTCTCAAACTTAGTCAAGGAGAGGAAATAGAATATCAATTTGACATTTATTTGGATGATGATTATTCTTCACTCAGTATTGAACCCGCAACTGAATTAACACCCTATCTAACTACAGAAATAATAGATCCAATTTCTCAAGGTTGGGTTAGAGCAAGATTATCCATAATAATGCCCAATGAATCGTTGAACAGTTCTTTAGAGATTAAGGATGGATCAACAGTTCTATATTCACTACCCTTGTGTTTGGAATTAGATATAACTCAAAATGATGCAGAAACAGGTACAGATGCAGGAGAACTTCTAACAGGAGCTATACCAGTAACTATTGGAGAATCCTTCTCGGGGCGAGTTTACGAAGATGGTTGTGATTTTTATACATTCTCTGTTATCAAAGAACATGAGTATACAGTGAATATAACTGATGTAACAGACACGTTGATAGTTACTTTACACGATGAAAATGGAACAGGTTTAGATTATGCATATGCTTCAGGGTCATATGCAAGTACAAAACTTAGTTTCGTAGCAATTAGTACAGGCAACTATTTTATCAATGCTCTGAATGGCTACAGTTACGAACATGTAAATTATACAATGGGTGTTTATGAAACGGGGTTGTCAGCTGGTCCTCAAGATAAGGTCTATTTGACAGGAAATTATGCTGATTATGCTGTTGATGAAGACGACAATGGACTGTATGAAAGGCTTGAAATTACTGTAGAAGTTTATGCAAACACTCCAGGAGATTACGACATTATTTATTATGTCAATCAAAAAAGGATGGATTACAACTTCCCAAAATATATCGCATATAGTAGAAATTTGAGAGTGACACTCTCCGAAGGAATGAATGAACTTGTTCTAGAGGTGGATGGCAAAACTCTTGAGGCATCTGATTACAACGGCAATTATATTTTAGGACGATTTTCCATTGGAGATCCTTCAACTTATACAATATTATTCACTAAGTACAATCTTTTTACAACCTCCATTTATAGAAGTAATTGGTTTGAGAAATTGGACAATAGATTGCTATTCTATACATTTGAAGATGTAAATCTAGATGGCACAGGTAAACCAGAAATATTGAAAATAAACGCTGTTTTCAAATTTGCAGAGGTTGGGATTCATACAATAAGTGCGAATTTCATTGATTCGTCACAATATTATTATGCTCTTAGCGATTATTCAGAAATAGAAGTGACGGAGGCAGGGATTTATACTGTAAGTTTCTCAATCTTTCCACAAAGATTTTCAATTATAAAGGACATTGTTTTGGCAAGTTTTAGTGGAAGCATCTTTGATGCAAATATTATGATTTATGATAAAATTTCAAAAAACAAATTATTGAGTTATGACCCGATAGTATCATATTCAATCTTAGATACAGCTATTGATACAGACAGTAATGGTAAAACTGATGCTATTGAATTCACATTCGTAGTAAACTCAAAAATCAAAGCAGATATGCAACTTTGGTTTGAAACAGCTGTTAGCTTAGTAAATGAAACATACATACCTTCAGATGCTATGTTTCATGAGCAATCAATTAGTAAAGGTATAACGATATTCAAAGTTTATTGGGATGCTACAAAATTGAGAAATCTACAATTTTTTGCACCATTACTTTTTGCAGAATTGGATATTCGTTTCAGAAATGATGATTTTAATTTTTATATAGAAGGATACTATGTAACCAATTCCTATAATTATATGGATTTTGAATATCCAAACGCTCGATTTACAGAGTTTTTGGGATATGAGAAATTCTTCACAAATGATACATGTGGCTATAGACTTACATTTGAAATAACAGCAACAAAGGCTGTTGATATTAGATTAAGAGCTATAATATACGGGTATGAATCAGACAATTATTTTTATGATTCTATTGAAACTCAAGTAACTGTTGTTGAAGGAAAAAACACTGTAACCATAGAGTTAGATTTCACATCTTTCGCAGATGAAAAATATTCGGGAGATCTAAGGGTAGCATATGTTTATCTATATAGAACGGCAGATGACTATCTTCTTGATGCTTTGTACGATGTCGCAATAATCGAGGATACAAATTATCTAGATTTCATTAATTACTTTGATGCTTATTTTATTGATTTTCAAACAGAATTCTTAGATAATAATACCGATGGGCTCTATGAAGGAGTATCTCTCCATTTTGCTGTTAATGTTACCAAAATAGGCACATATGAATCTTGGTTCTATACCAATGATTTTCTATCTTATTATAGTGCGTATGAGGATATTGAATTCAACACAACCGGTGTCCACAATATGACTTTCTACTTCTCAGCTGATTTTATTGGAAGAGAGCTTGAAAGGTCTATTGTTGATGGCATCTTAAGAATTGAAAGATTTACAGAGAACTATGAATGGTATTACTTTTACGAATTTGCAGTTGAGTTAAATAAAGAAGACTTTGATTATACCCTCCCCATTGAGTTTCTATCAATTGAAGAAGATTTTGCTTATGATGTGAATGATGATGGTTTATATGATGGAATATCCTTTACGATAGAAGTGAACAATACAGTTGCAGGATATCTCGTTCTTGAGTTGACACTCAGAACTAAAATTGGAGAACAGATTCTTGATAATTACATATCTCTAGAATTTTGGGAAGAGTCTTTTCCTGTAGGAATTAGTAATATTACATTTACGATACAAGCGTCTTCATTGCACTATAGCTATGATCTCATACAGTTTTATGAACTAGAGCCAATTATTGAAATTAGCATCTACAGAGCTATTTCTCATGACAATGTTGACCGCTATTTTGCGCATAGAGAGATTCTTGATTTTAATAACACATATAATCTAGATGAGTTTGATTTTAGACCTGCTATTGAAATCATTGAGGTTATTATTGATGTGGAAGAACCTTCAGTTGGAGATTATTCCCAGACTATCCTTGTTACAGTATCTTATCAACTAAATAGGATTATGGATTTTGAGATGGAATTGATTCTTCGTCTTATTGAAGAAGGATATTCATACAATCCCAGCCACTTTGTGTCAATGTTCTTCTATCCGACCGAAGAAGGAGAGTTCAATTACACCTTTTCGATAGATATTTCATCCATCTTTATTGGAATAATTCCAGAAAGTATCGGAGTAATAGTATCTTCACTATACATAAAAGATCTACAGAATACAATTATTATTGATAGTTATGGTGAGTATTCTTACACTTTCTATAGTACATACTTTGGAACAGAGACCACAGAACCAACACCTACACCTACATCCACATCATCTAGCCCGATTACTTTACTTATAGGTGGTATAACTTCTCTAGCGATATTGATTGTCAGGAAAAGAAAAAGAAGAATCTAACTTTTTTGTAAGATGACCAAAACACATTATGAAGTTTGATAGATACA
>JAAFKJ010000074.1 GCA_021399395.1 Candidatus Heimdallarchaeota archaeon | reverse complement strand
GAAGCTACAAAGGCAATTAATGCAGAAATCACCATTCCTATGCATGTGGGTAGAGGAATTGGAAGTTTATCCTTTCTAGAAGATTTCAAAAATAAGCTACCTGATTATCAAATTATTACTATGGAAATTGAAGAAGATTAGAGTAATTTACTCCTTTTTCTCTTCCTCATCCTTTTTCTCATATTCCCAAGGTAAAACTACATCTATAGTATTTTCAACTAAATAAACTGCTAATTCACTATTTGGATAGCAACAAACATCGTCCCACATGCCTAAGATAGTTCCTCTTTCAACAGCAATTATTGTCTCCTTGATATTTCCAAATATATCTCGGATTTCAAATATTGGATCGCCTTTCTCTACTATTTCACCGCATTTAACTAAAGGTATGTAAAAACCGGACGTTGAAGACCTAATAATAATTTCTCTCCACAAAGTATCGTTAAGCACAGCCACTGATTCTATTTTCTCTAGTTCACCTTCAATCATTCCGGTATGCTTAAGGACGTTCCAAATTCCTGTTTTTGCAATTTTAACTATATCAATATCGACATATCCTGAAGCTCCCAATTCAACAGTGAATCCTGGTTTCCTAAATTTATTAACAAAACTTCCAATAGTTGATCTATGCAATTTATCATCGAAATAGTGTTTTGGAGGACCTTCAAGCACAAGTGTCAGTCCATATGCTTCAACTAGATTTTTGTTTTTCTCATACAATTCTTCTGATTGTTCTTTTTCTCCTTCCTTCTTCTCATCATAATAAACTCGATCAAGGTAAGAAAATGGAAGAGAACGTATCGCATGGCAATGTAAATCTATAAAATAATCGACTTCTGGAAGTATTTGTGCGAATTTGGTGTAGAATATCTCTTGGATGTCTGGGTGTTTTTCAGAATCTAAATTTTCGTCATATACATCGTCATACTTCAATTTTGGTTCTTTCTTAGGTTTAGGGTTGGGCCACAATCTGTTGGGATCAGATTGTGTGTAAAAAGGAGACCTCTTTAAAACAAGTAAACCTGCTGGATTAAGAGATGGTATTATGATGACTGTACCTTTCACTTTTGTTGGATTGATTTCTTGAATGATTTCTTGAAGAGCAACTAATCCATGCAATTCATCGCCATGAATGTTCCCCGTGAGAAGAAATACAGGTCCTTCTTCTAAACCTTCAACGATACATATGGGAAGTTTTTCTATTGTTCCATGGGGATACTCAAACATGTCTATGTATCCAAAAACTTTTTCACCTTTCTTGCTTTCTATATCGATTATCTTCATTAAAACCAAATAAAGAAAACAAGAAGTGTTTATAGACTTTTCTGGCAGATGAACTTGATTTAATACATTATTATCTGTAATCTACCTAATACATACTATTTTTTTTTAATTAGATTAGTGAATTTATGTGGTAAATAGATGATTCTTTGAAGAATTTCGAATGAATATTTAAATACGAGTCAAAATTTTCAATACTAGATTATTATGAGTGAATCAAATGATATTACAGTTATAGAAGCTAAAAAAACTAGCCTGAGGAATGTGTTCTTATGGTCTAGTTATGATGCAGCTGATACACTGTTCAGTCAAGGGATACTTAGTATAGTTTTCCAGCCATTGGTGTTACTCTTGGCTTTTGAAATGGGTGTATCCAGTTATTGGCAAGCTTTTGCTCTCATGTCGACATTTATGGCTGTTTCAAATTTACTAGTTGCAATCTTTGGACCTCTCATAGGAGCTCTGAGTGATACAATAGGTAAGAGGAAATCTGGCGTGATTATTGCAGCAGCTGTAATGTGTGGTGCAACATTATTATTCATGGTATGGATGAACTTCTGGTGGCTTTGTATATGCTTTCTCTTTGCTAATTTTGGGTATCAAGCAGGAAGAATGTTCTATGATTCAATGATTCCTTTCATCTCAAAAACAGAAGAAAGAGGAAGAACCTCGGGTATTTCAGGTGCTCTAAGTTTCATAGGTACTTTTGCAGGGCTTGGTTTAGCTCAATTAGTGTATGGAATATGGGGGCAATTTAGCAAACCCACAGATGTATTTGAAGATCACATTGCAACTCCAATTGATTATACAAGTTTGTATTGGATGATTCCAATTACAGTAGGTGTAATCGCTTTATTTGCAATTCCTTTCTTCTTTAGTAAAGAAAAAACTTCAGAATCTCAGAAGAGCTTCAAAGAGAATCTAAGTCTTGCTTCAAAGGATTATAAAACGACTTTTGGTGAGATTTTCAAAGGAAAAAACAAGAATGCTCTTTACTTCATTCTAGGGTGGTTCTTTATTACTGATGCTGCTAATACTACTATTCTTTATATGAATATCATGATTATAGATGGTGCAGGAGCATCTCCTGGTCAGGCATTAATAGTTATGGCAGTTGGTGGAGTTTTATCTATGGTCGGTGCAATAATCGTTGGATTTCTACTAGATAAATGGGGACCAAAGAAGAATTTCATTATTAATGCCTGTGCATGGTTCATTGCAGTAGTTATTGGAATTCTAGCTTGTATAGAAGTGAATGGTGAACCTCTACTCCCTTGGCAAGTACTCATCCCTTCAGCATTTTTCATCGGTGTTGGATTTGGAGGATTGTGGATAATTGGACGGCAATTTGTTCTTGAAGTAGCACCCCCTGATAGAGTAACTCAGTATCAAGGATTCAAACAAATTGCAGGAAGAGTCAGTGCTATAGTAAGTCCATTGATGTTCTTAGGTTTCATGGCCATTGGAGCAAGTATTGGACTTAGTATTCCAAATCAATTTGCTATAGCTTTAAGTCCATTATTATTGTTCTTTATAATCGGATATTTTTTCATAAGAAAATACGTTAGTGTTCATAAAGAATATCTAGCTGGAGAAAGAGCTCCTTATAAGAAATTTCAATGATTTCTTATCTTACTTCTTTTTTATTCGTATTCTTTCATAATATGATGTGTGGTAACATCAGTTATCCAAGCAAGTTTAGCAATTGAATTCTCTGTCATACTATATAACTTACCAATGCTTCTGATTTTTACATTAATAAGCAGATCATATGTTCCTGTAATGAAAGAAACATCAGTAACACCTTTTATTTTTGTCAACTCTTCTATTCGGATTTCTTCCCCTTGTTTCACTTTAGCGAGCAGAATACTTCTTGTTTCTGACAGTGCTAAAGCAATAACACCTACCAGAATTAGAAGCGAACCAGCTATTTTCAGAATCAGTGTAGTTGAAAGATTTTCTCCCCCAATACCTGAAATAGTGGGAATCCAAATCCCAACGATAAGAGTAAGTGGAATGGTTACAATTACACTAACGCTGCTCAAAGCCCTTACTATAGACATCTTCCCCATAGTTAATGCCCTAGTGGAGAAAACTATAGCTATAAACACAAATAACATAGAAAATATCACTGGTGTCAGAGCAGTTTTCCAATTCGTTGCAACTTCTGTAAACCCTCCTCTTATGAGTGATGGAATAGCTGCAATGCATTGACTAATCATAATGATAACCATTGTCCACATTCTTAGATTTATAGTGTCATACAATCTTCCTTGGTCATTTTTGGTTGTAAGAGCTTTCTTCTGAAAGAATATATAACATGCTGAAAATAAGGAAAATGGCCCCATTATCAGTGCTATGTTAATTAATAAAGAATTTAGATCTAATGTACCAGTTCCAGTAGACAAAGACGCAATAATTACACCAATAGCAATCATTGCAATTGATTGAATTTCTACAATTACTGGTTTCTCCTTATCTGCAATAGCTTCTCCAATGAGCAAGTAGATTAGCACAAATTGGCTGAATGGCATAATGACTGCAGAGCCATTTTCTTTCAATAGATAAAAGTACAGAATTGTTGAACCTGATGCAAAAATACCTGCAAGAAGTGTATAAATCCCAACTTTTCCCCTAGGGAATTTTAATCTTTGAAAATTTCTATCAAAAAGATAACCCAAGTTTAACCTCCTTTTTCCTACCTCTTTCTTTCGAAATGGGATATGTAGAAAAGCAACAAATAGAAGAGAAACTACAAAACCAACAACCATCTCGAAAGCTCCAAAGATAAAAGGATCTTTGATTAGTTCAAGATTTACTACATCGTCCAGTACAACGTAAAAACTTGTAATGATCCCACTAGATAATACAAGCAAGTAAAAAGTACTCTTATTTCTAATCTTACTGACAGGACGATTTCTTGGAAGTGGCATATCATCACTCTTGTATTTCTTCTTTTTCAATCACTGCTGTTTGGGTATCAGTTATACCCTCTATCATATGAATTCTATCAGTAGTTATATGGAATAATTCTTCAAGATTTTCAACATTGATACGAACAATTACATCATATTCTCCAGTAACTATTGCTACTCTCACTATGTTCGGAATTTTCCTAAGTTCGTCAACTACTTGTCTAGTTTTTCCAAGCTCAACTTCAAAGAAAATATATGCTGAGACGCTCATATGATGTGTTTTATTATCATAGAATAAAAATTTTCTACTTGTGGCTCATTGTAAGTTGTATAAGTAATTTAACAAACACTATTCAATAGTTCATTTTTCTCAGATATGCTCGAAAAATGAAAAACAATCTCCCGACATAAATCATTAACTATTCGTTCAATCGAGTATTTTTGGTAACCTATATCTTGAAAGATAAGTGTGCACAATAAGCAAATTTTTTTTAAGGGCTATTACAAAATACAAATAACATCGTAGTGATTGTCTCATGAATTATACTGGACTCAATCCTGAAGAAAAACTTCTCAAGAAAATCCAACAATCCTACGATGAGGAAGAGCAAGATTTTGAAGAAATTCTAAGCACTAAAAGTTTTACTGAATCAGATGTTAAGGAACTTCAAGAAAGAAATAAGATATTGTTGGAAGCACTCAGAAAAGTAAAACTATTGGTTGAAAGATTATTAGTTCAAAATAGAGACCTGAAGAAACGAGTTGAAGGTCTGGAAGTAGAGTTCAAAGAACAAAACAAGAAGGGTGTAAAAATGGTCTCCATTGCAAGATATAAGGAGATGCAAAAAAATACAACAGAATTAGCCCGTGGTCTTCCTAAACTTATCAAACTAATCAAACTTCTTAATCAAGAAAATAAGCTTGTAAAAGACAAATACGCTGCTTTGGAGAATGAGTTTGAGGACTTGATAAATGAGAAGGAAGGTCTCAAGGATAAACTAATTTTACTTAATGAAACTAATCAAGAACAAGTTTTAGCTGAATTAACTGAACTCTTTCCAACTGAAGCACTTGCTGCTAAAGCTGCACGAGCAATGGCACCTCAAGAGAAAACAGCTTCAATCGTAGAAAATGGTATTGGACCTGAATCAAAAGCCATAGCTGCTGCTGCTAAAGATTCAACACCAAGTTTTGAAGATCAAGCAAGAACCGATTTACAAACTGTTTCAGGTTTTAGTAACGATCAAATATCTAAGTTAGTTAATCTTGTGATGGAGATTAACGATAAGATTGAAAATCTTAGTGGAACTATGGTTGTACCAACTCCAACAAGAAGGAGAGGAAAAGTTGAACTAGATTTGACAGAAGCTATTTCTGAAGGTGATTTTGAAAGATCTGATGATCCTCCAGATCGTCCAGATTTAGAGGAAGTTCTTGATGATATCTTAATTTCTGGAGATTAATAGATTTTTTAACTGGATTGTGAGAAAATGTCGGAAAATAATGAATCTGAGTATACAATAAAAATGAAAAGATTGGATAATTACAAATTTGAAGTGGATTTTGGGTCTGAAATAATACCAAATATCCTAACAGATGAACCAACTTCTCTTCCTGGTGGAGAAGGCAAAGGACCTACGGCATCAATGTTACTTGCTGCGGCAGTAGGGAACTGTCTTTCAGCTTCTCTTATTTTTTGCTCAACAAAGAAACAAGTTGATCTATTAGAATTAGAAACCACGGTAAAATTCAAGCGAGAGAGAAATGAAAAAGGTTTCTGGAGAATCTCGGAGATGGAGGTGGATTTAGAACCTGTAATTGATGATAAGGATGGTAAGTTTCAGAGATGCGAAGAAATATTCAAAGATTATTGTATAATTACTCAGAGCGTTGAAACAGGGATACCAATAAAAGTAAACTTACTTAAAGGATAATATTGGGAGAGTCTCAGATCCCCGTTTTTATTGCCTTACTAATGTTCAAAGTAGTGCATGATCATCATAAACTCTCAAATCAACATCTAGATTGTGTTTAATATTCATTTTGATTGTTCAGTAATTGTACAAACAAGAAAAAGTCTTTTCGATGGCAAAAGTTTTTATACAGATTTAAAAAAACAATAATACACAAATAATACGATGTGGGTGAGACATATTTCTCCGAAAACTGGTGGTACAAGGGCATCTAATGTATATACGATAAATGTTCCTCAGAACTTTAAAAATGCTGTTCTAGAACAGTCTAAGAGTTTTGGTGGAGCAAGTCAAATAGTAACTCTCTCGTTGGATGATTTAGCTATTCGAGTTAGAAAAATGAGAAGCAGAATCAACATCGTTGAAGAACTAAATGATTATATCAAGCTTGAAATTTTGTTAATGAAACGATATGAAGATGAATCAAGTTCTAAAAAGGATACTAAACTTTCGTTCAGACTTAAAGATCAAGTTAGTGCAGAAAGTTTGACTAGTATCAAAAAGAAAACAGGTTGGAGTACTTCCAAGACTGTTCGAATTTCACTTTTATGGTATCTTTATGCTAATTTTGATGAATTTGTTGCTTCAGAAACATTCATTCCTTTACTGAAATGTAGCCACTGTGGTTTTGTTACTCATGATCAGAGAGCTTTAGGAGTACATATTCAAACCTTACATGAAACAATCTGCCCCTACTGTGGGATTCACCATCCTATAACGGAGGATCACCATTGTAAACAAAAAGAAACTGCAACAATACAATTTGATGCTACTCCAGTAGCAAAATCGCAAACTAAAATCGATCAATTCACCACTGAATCTGTTTCTGGGCTTGATTTGGATGAATCTAGCTTACTTCAAGAATTAGGGTTAAATGATCTTGGATCACTTCAACCTGCAGAAGAAGAAAGTTCAGTACCAGAACTAGCTGCAATGTTACCTGATAAGGATGTTTTTGATGAATCAGAAGCACAATTAGAAACAATAAGAGATGAGATCTCCAAAGTTGGTGGAACCTTAGTTGATTTACCGGATGGAAGTAGTTTACGCGATTTAATTGAAGATAGACGAAAGACTAAAAAGTCCAAGAAAGGAAAAGACGAAACTATCGATAAACTTGAAGATGAGATATCTGAAATACTCGAATCCTTAAAAGACGATGGGCTACTAGAGTAGTTGACATTATGATAAAGATAAAATAGCGTTAATACTAACATTAATCTGGAGTATCTAAGATGCAGAATAAACTAAGAATACTTTTGTGCGAAGATGACGCTGATATTGCATTCCTAATCAAGATAAATGTATTGAAAGCTTACCCCGATGCAGAAGTATTCATCACAAAAACCAAAGAAGATACTCTCAAACTGATTTCTGATGAAAATTATGATATAGATGTTATCCTCCTAGACTATCTTCTAGTTAATACTACTGGATTGGAGATTTTGGAAGAAATAAGAAAAGTTACAGAAATTCCGGTTCTAATTATTACTGGTCAAGGTTCTGAAGAAGTAGCTGTAAATGCCATGAAAATGGGTGCTTCAGACTATATCGTAAAAAGAGGAAGATTCTTCAATCAAATTCCAAATGCAATAGATAAGGTAACAAAACTCGAATCTAAATATGATTTAGAAAAGATTTTTGTTTCATTTTACCGTTTTGGTGAATCGGGGACAGAACCTATCTACATTGAGAAAATCCCACATGAGTACGAAAATGTAAGAGAAACTGTGACTTTAGCTTTGGGTGTACTGCTCTTTACAATATTCGGAATGGGTGAATTAGAAATGTTGGAAACAGGAACAACTTCCGGTCCAATTAAAATTCCTAAAATGAAGCAATATAATGCTACAAGTTTTCTCTTTGTTGTTAAAGACAAGAATCAAAAAGATCCAAGATTTAGAGGGGTCGATTATTGTATTGTTGCATTAGGTTATCCTGCTGAATACTCTGAGTTAGTTTATGGAATTGATAAAATTAAAAATGTGCTTAGCCAGTTCTTTTCTGGAGTAAATGATATTTCAGAGGTTGGGGAAAATGCTGCCATGGTTGAAGAGCAAATCTATAACATAATTCGAAGGTTCTAGTTTTTCTTTAATCTCTTAAAAGATTCTTCATACTTCTGTAATATTTTCGGAATTTCACTTTCCCAGTTAAATTGCTCTTTATATGCTTCAGAAGCTAGTTTTTTCATCCTGTTCAGCTTTTCTTCATCTTTGTAAACTCCCAGAATCGATTCAGCTAATTCTTCTGGGGAAGTTGGATCTATAAGAATACCAAGTTCTTCACGACCTGAGATTGAACGTATTAAACCTTCGAAATTTGATCCTATGAATGGGACTCCTGCAGAGCAATACTCATACAACCTATTAGGGATTCTTAGAAAGTTATTTTTTCCAGGTTGAAATAAAATTAAGCCTATGTCACATGAACGCATAATTGAGAGAGCTTCATGATAATTCATCCAACCAGTAACGGTAAAGTAATCCTCTAATTTGTATTCTTCAATTAGTTGCTTCATAGGCTCAAGTGAAGTGCCGGATCCCATAACAAGAAACTCTATTTCATTAGGTTTCAGTTGCTTACTTAGAATTTTGACAGCTTCAACTGTCTTGTTATACCCTAAATTGTGGTACATTACACCAAAATGGACAACTCTGAATCTTTTCTTATCTTTGAATTCTTTGGGAATTTCTTTTTTGTGGGCAGCTTCTATATCTAACTTGGAAGGATAATTGGCTATCCAACTACTTTCAGTTTTGTATTTTCTTTTAAGATTCTCTGTATAAGTGATCCCAGCTGTTATAACTCCATGTACTCTTTTAAGGTAAAATCTTTCAACTAAAGAATATCCCCATAGACCTAGAAATCCAAATGTTTCCGACATCTGTTCAGGAAAATTCTCATGACTATCATAGATAATGATTTTTGCATTTTTCTTCAGCTTTGAAGCAAGTGGTAAAACATTCAGATCATGTAGATGAACAACATCGAATTTCTGATTCTTAACTACTTTACGAACATTTTTCCAGAATTCAAAATATTTGAAAAATAACTTCTTGTTACTAGGAACTCTCTTGATGGTATAACCATCTCTCTGTTCATCATTTGACAAATCCCCTCTAGGGTTTGTACCGATTACAGTTACTTTATGCCCTTCACTAGCTAGAAATCTCGCTTCCTTCTCTACCCTAACATCTGGAGCTACTGTACTTAAGACTACCATCAAAATATTCCAAGATTCTGAACTCATTGAATGAGGAGTTATATTTTGCTATAAGAAATTTGCGTTCACTAAAGTTTTGAATAAAATCAATGTAAGAATCCTTAATGTTTTAAGATTATATTTTTCCAAATGGTTTTCTATGTGGGTGCTCAATCTGCACATCAGAAAGAAGGAGATAATCACCTCAAAAGAAGTTCTCGAATTTGATTTAGAATACCTCAGAGCTAAGATATAAACACCTAAAACGGAAACACTATCTGAGTAAATGGCTTAGAATCTTTTATTAGTGTCCTTGCTTATTCCATCTTATGGCAGTGAATGCTTTTGATATTCTGTTTGTAATTGCTGCTGTTTTAGCAAATCTATGTGTATCAGCTATTTACGTAAGTGATAGACACAACTCGATGAAATTTATTAGAATATTCGGAATTATCTTTCTGACATTAGGATTTCCAATAATTGCCGTGTTGATTGGTTATATAATCACAGGTTATGATTGGTGGGTTTATGCACTCCTTTCCTATGTCATTGTTTTCTTCATAGTACAACTAATATTAGACTTCATTCTGAAAAGTCAATTTAGGGAAAAACCAGTGCAGCATGTAGTGTATATTATTTTCTTCTACATCTTTCAAGCGGGAATGATTATTATTGCATTTAACATAAATGACACTTGTGGTTATGCAGTTTCAATTTCATTCTGGCTTTTATTAGGCGCACTCATCTATTTGTTAATAGGGAAACGTAAAGACAAAAAACTTCAGAAAAAAACAAGATAAAGTGTTTTCAGTACTCTGACTTGAACGGATTACGAAAAATTTAAACATCTCACTATGTAGAATAACTTATGTTTCCTCCTCTACTCATTCTCTATGACCCAAATTTAGAGCTTAGTGAAGTTGAGGAGATAGCTGAACATCTAGTAACAACATACAATATTAAGATTCAAGAATTAAAAGAGTACAAGTTAGATTATAAAACTTATGACAAAAAGAGAGATCAGTTTGATGGTCAGAAACTACTAAATATGTTAATAGATAAAGAAAATCTTCGCTTTTTTTTCTGGATAGTAAAAAATGATCTATATGTTCCAGCTATGAATTTTGTTTTTGGATTAGCATCACAATATTATGGAGCTCTAGTCTCATTTCATAGATTGGAATCTTCTGAGATGAAGATTAAAGAAAGTATTCATGAGTGTGGGCATATATTGGGATTAGAACATTGTCAGAATTCTTGTGTTATGCAATATTCTACCAGCTTGAAGGAAGCAGAAAAAAAGCCTTCTTCACTGTGTAAAGACTGTCAGAAAAATATTGAAGAAAATCAAAGAAATTTTTGATTAAAACAAAGATTAAATAAACCCTTTTACTTCAATAAGCTTGAATTAGGTGTTAATTGTTTGTACCAGAACTATGTGGATTCAATAGTTGAGAGCTGCAAAAAAGATAACAGTTATGTTATCATGCTCAAATGGGGTACTATAGACGAAGTACAAAAGAAAATCCAAGCAAAAAGTGAACTGGTACAAAAAATTGGCAATATGGTGGAAAAATATCAATACGGCAAATATAAGATTTCATTCTATAGGACTGGAAAATTAATGTTATCTGAAGTCGAACAAATTGAGAATTTCCTTACAGAATTATTGGGTTAAGATTATGTCAGGCGTAGAAGGATTACTAAAACAACATGGAAAACCTATCAAGGACGTTTATTTAGATTGGGAAAATGGGTCTGTTGTAGATAAAGAAGTATTAGATGTGATGATTCCCATTTATCTCGAGAAAACATTTGGAAATCCAGCAATTACACACAAAATAGGATGGGAAACATATGATTTCTATGTCAAAGCTAAAACTGCAATTGCTAAGCCTTTGAGCGTTGATCCTCAAACACTGGCATTAACCCATAGTTTTACAGAATCTAATAACCTAGCCATCAAAGGTCTTCTTCCATTAAATAAAAAGAAGAAGAAAATAATTGTATCAGAAGCCGAACATTTGAGTGTTATACACACAGCAAAATCACTTTTTAATCAGCAGTATCATGTAGATATAATTCCTGTTTCTAATGATGGTACAGTAAATCTAGATGTTTTACAAGAGAAACTAGATGATGATACCCTGTTAGTGAGTTTACAGACTACTAATCATGAACTCGGAACAATGCAACCAGTCAAAGCAGCTCTAGAAATTGTAAAAGATAAAAGTGAAGAAATATTCTTTCATACTGATGCAACAGCTGCATTTGGTCGTGTTCCTATAGATTATAATAAACTAGAAGTAGATTTAGCCACTTTCAATAGTAATAGAATTCTTGGTCCCAAAGGAATAGCGGCATTATATGTTAGAGAAGGTATTAAAATGAAAGCTCTCTATGAGGGACAACTGAGTGTAGAAATTCTCTCACCAGATGTGGAAAACCCTGCACTGTTAGCAGGATTTGCGAAAGCTGTAGAATTACAGTTTAGTAAATTTGATCAAGTAAAAGAGAACATTACTAGACTTAGGGATAAATTATTATATGGACTTCTTACAAGCATTGAACGGACTGAAATGAATGGTCCTTCAGGAGAAAGAAGAGCACCCGATAATGTCAATATTAGTTACTTGGGATGCGAAGGTGAAGCTTTAACAGTTGAATGTAGTATGAACGGAATCTACGTTTCTTCAGGCTCTGCTTGCACTTCACGGGTCCTAATGCCGAGTCATATACTTACAGCTATAGGTAGAAAGCCAGAAGAAGCCCATGGCAGTTTACTCATGAAACTTAATAGACTCAACACTGAAGAACAAGTTGATTACGTTCTTGAAAGAATGCCTAAAATCATATCGCGTATCCGGTCCATAACCGGTGGAATTGAATTATAAGAGGAAAGAAAATGTCAAGCAGAATACCCTTACCTTACGCACCAAGAGTACTAGAATTGTTTCAAAACCCACAAAATCTAGGGCGAATGGAAGACGCAACAATAGCCGCTTCAGCTGGAAGTCCTGCTTGTGGTGACATGATTGCATTCTATCTCAAAATAAATGAAGGTACTGGGATAATTACCAAATCAAGTTTTGAAAGCTATGGATGTGCATCCAATATTGCAGCTGCGAGTCAATTAACAATCATGATTGAAAACAAATCTTTGGAAGATGCATGGAAAATAACCTGGGCAGATGTATCTGAAGCACTTGGGGGTCTTCCAAGTGTAAAAACTCATTGCGGAAGTCTTGCAGTAGGAGCATTACGGAGAGCGATTAGAGCATATTATACAGAAATAAGTAAATCGATACCAAAATGGGTGCCTGAAAATCTTACTAAAGATGAGAAACATGCACTTGAAGAGGAAGCTCTTGCAGAAAAACTAGCTAAAAAATATAAATTAAACGTTCCTAGTGATAAATGACGAACTGGTTCTGGTTTAATTAAACAAAAATTTTTATATCTGATTCAAGGATACTGATTCATGGCTGGTTATAGAATAATTTCTTTAATTCAAGGTATAATAGCTCTGTTTTTAGGATTAACTGTCCTTGATGCTGGAGATATATTTGGTATGAATGCTGCTTTTGGATTTGTACTTACTGGATGGTGGTCAATGTATGCATTCTGGGCATATTTGATAGCACTTATCGCTCTCTTACAGATTGCAAAAGCTATTACTGTTAGAGAAAGAGATTAGAAGAAATTCCCTAAGTAACTATGGTTTTCAAACCAAGGTACTATTTCATTCGTACTTGCGAGTAGTTTTAAACCATTATTGTGTAGTAATTCAGGTAATGAAAGCACAATCGATCCCGCAACTATAATCGCAACCCCTATCATTTGGGGATAACTAATTTTCTCTTTCAGAAATAATCCTCCTAGTAACATAACAATGAATGGAGAAATAGATGAAATAGGCGTACTATAACCTGCACCGATAATCTTTACAGCTGTAAAGAATGATACACCTCCAATACACCAAGAGATTACACCTCCTCCCATAAGAATAAGTGCCTCTTTCTTAGGAGCAAAGATTTTGGATTTATATTTTTCTTTGTTAATCAATGGTCGAATAAATACAATAGCAGCTGATACAACAACCATCAGACCGTTTCTTAGTCCCATGAGTGGAAGGATATCAATACTCTGATCTTCAAGAATTAAACGATTAAACACAATAGCTAATCCCCAGAATAATGCAGCAGTAATTGAAAAGCCAATACCAATTGGAATTAGTTTCTTTTTGGTTTTGTCTCCAATATTGTTATCTTCATTCTTTAAATTTTTTAATCTTTTATTTTCATTTCTTTGACTGAAGAAAGAAATTAACATTACTCCAGCTGTGATTAAGAGAGTTCCTACTATAATTAACCAATTAATATCTTCTATTTTTGCAATTAGCAGAGTTAAAGTTGTGAAGATGGGGTATATAGCTGTAATTGGTTGCGAAAGTGATACATCTATTTTTTGTAGAGCGAAGAGTGAGAAGAAATCGCCTAAAGCAATACTTAATCCACCAAGAATTAACCAGATATAATTTGGATAAAGGAATAATTTTGTGTATGTTTCTGTTCCATTAATAGTTAATCCTAATATGAGCAATAATGGAATCGCTATCAGTCCTCTAATATAAGTTGCTGCAAGAGTATCAACATTTTTCACGCCTACTTTAAAGGAAACCAAACTTGACCCCCAAGCTAAAGCTGCAGTTAGGGATAAGAGAACTCCAGTAGCAAATGTAGGCATAACGTAGATGTAATAAATTTATTCAAAAATGTTTGTGAAGTACTCTTTACAAATTGCTTATTCTTCGTACTTCTTCTACTATTACATCAAACTCTTTACCTACTACTACTATCCCATGATCACGTAAAATAGCTGTGTTGTTGCTCTGAAGGAGATTAGAAGCTTCTTTTGCAAGATCAATAGTTCCATAGGAAAGAAATTGCCTTGTTACTGGAAATCTATTAAGTATTTGGAGTTTTTCGATATTTGGTAGATGGACATGAAGACAAAATCTCATATCTGGTCTTTTTTTAAAAATGAGTAGATGCATTCTTGTTTCAGAACTTGGCAATCCTGAACCATAGTAACTTATCCGTTTTTCTTCGCTAGATGATACTACCTTACAAAAATCATTAGGATAAACTAGATTACGTAGATGAGTTCCACTTGAGGAAATCAGTATTCCTTCTTCGGTTTTAACACTCACGTTTCCTGAAGAACCAGGAGAACACTCTTCTGGAAGAGATGATAAAACCTTGGACATTTTATTGGCTAGGCTTTCACTCATTTCAGATTTCTGTAAGTTACCCAATTTTTTGATTTTAAACTTGACTCCTGTATAAATTTCAGACATTATATTCTACCTATCAGATCTGTTGCTAAACTCTTTCTGTTAATCAATATATTTTTATTCTCTGATTTAACCTTTTTTTGATAACAATGAGTAGAAATATTCCCATGAAAGTTGAAAGAACTGATGACATTCCAAGTTTCTATGCTGAAAGTATTCAAATGGTTCATTCTGTAGCTGGTTTCAAAATGATCGTTTTCAAAGATAAGGCTGAATATAAAGCTGACCCAAGTACTGGGCCAGAGGCGTTAATGCCAAAGTCGATAATTAAAGAGATCATAACTGAGATCAATTTCTCACCACACCAGTTGAAAATTTTATCGAAAATCATCCAAGAACAACTGAAAGCATTTGAAGCAAGATTTGGTGAAATAGCTCTTCCAGAACCAAATAAGAAACAAGACAATACTACTGCTTCATTTGTGTAAAAATACCATTAACAAGAATTTAGGTTGATTTTTGGATTTTGTCAAGCGTTTCTAGTAAATTATCTAAACTAAAGGGCTTTCTTAAGAAATACGGAATCCCTAATTCTTCAACTTGATCTTGGGAAATAGTGTCATCAGCTGTTGCAATAATAATCTGATTCTTCAGGGCAGGAGAAATTTCAATCAACCTCTTGGCTACTTCTAAACCAGTTTTTTCTGGTATTCTGTGGTCAATAATGAAAATGATATCCTCCAGTCTATCCATTAATAAATCAATCTTCTCAAGTGCTACTTTACCGCTAGTAATAATCTCTTCAACTTCAATGCCCTCTCTTTCAAAAAGTAACTTATACAGATTACTAATGTCCTTCTCATCCTCGATGATTATTATTTTCTTCATCATTTCCACTTGCAGACTAGGTTTTGGAGGAAATTCTTAAACATTTCGAAATATTTACCTCCAAACTGTACCTTGTCAGATTATCACAAATTATTTAAGAGATAAAAACAAGAAACAAGTATGAAATGGTTGTATCAAAAAGGAATCATAACAGCTATTATATTACTCATTTTATCTACAAACGGCATATACGCTCTAAACGAATCAATGATTATTGAATCTGATTTTGCTTTTTTCGAATATCGTCAAATTCCATTAGATAAAGGTAGTTCCTACGTTGATATGACTATAGATGTTCTCAATTCTGAGATTGACAATTGTTCGGTATATGTAATTGATAGTAAACAGCTGTTCGAATTGGCTGCAATTTGGCATTATATTCTACCCAACCCTATTGGTCTTGGAAAAAGAATACAACCTTGGGCAGACCCTAATCTTCTTGTCCCAGATAATGATTTCTATTATGCAAATATTTCAGGAACTGTAACATATTTTGAATTAGATCACCCAGAAGTCGAAATTCTATTGGATGCAGCAAGTTATTACATAAAAGCTTCTGAATTAGAATCTATTACTGTTTATTTTGGTGCTTCCAACTTAACGGAAGGAGAAACACGCGTTGTTTCTGGATATATAGGTCCTTTAACATATGACAACATAGTTACTAATACAACAGTATCAACTTTAGGTAATATAACCACTACAATATATGATTATACTACTTCAACCTATGATTTGGATTACTTTATTGTGGTAGATAGTTTTATAGCATATTTTTCACCAAACATATTAGATCCTATGCATCCTTATATCGAAGGAATAGACGCCTTTTATGTTAAAGTACATATCAAATTTGTTACTACTTTACCCGCACCTTCAGCGTTGGTTGCAATTGTGGTTCTCTCTACAATTTCATTTGTAATATACAAAAGAAGAAAGAAGAACTAAAATATTTTTAATATATAGTGTGGCAAAAGTTAAAAACCACCTTTTTAGTTTATCTAATAACGAACAAGGTGATAAAATGGTTAATGTACCTCAGGATGATGCGGTGAATTTTAGATATGATATTGTAACAGTTATCAAGAACAAGGAAATTACAAAAGAAAATCTGAAAGAATGGAATGTTAAAATCAGAGAACATATAGTAAAAGATTGTACTGGTGATAGTTTAGCAATCACAGGTATGCGAGGGAT
>JAAFKJ010000073.1 GCA_021399395.1 Candidatus Heimdallarchaeota archaeon | reverse complement strand
CTGAAAGATGCTCAGAAGTATGTAGATATCTTGAACAAAGGGACAGCGAGTTTCAATATAACAAATCATCTTATTGAAACAAGTGCAAAAACAGGTAAAAATATCGATCAAGCTTTTGAAATGTTGGGGAATGCGATACGAGCAAGAGTTTAAAAGTGTTGGGAAGATTATTAGCTTGTATAATAAAGAGAAAGTTACACTTTAGTGGTTTAAATGATCTATAAAATTCTAGTTTTAGGTGACTACAATGTTGGGAAAAGTTCCTTTTTTCAGCAGTTTGAAAAGAATATTCCTGGCGCAACAAAAAAACCTTCTATTAAGCTAGACTTGATCGAATTTACAAGAAAAATTGGGGGAGAACAGATTACCGTTAATCTTTTTGATATTCCTGGCAGGGAACTCTCCAATGCAAATAGATCCAAACACTATATAGGGGTTCATGGAGCTTTTGTAATCTTTGACATTTGCAGCCCCAATAGTTTCCGTCATGCACCTTTTTGGATTGAAGAATTAATTAATTACAATGGCTTTGGGAAAGTTCCCGTGGTGTTAATTGGTAACAAAACTGATTTACGCGCAACTAGCCAGCGAACTCTCAATCCCATAGATGCAAAAGAATATGTTTTCAGACTTAATAGAACGTCGCAAAAAGATAATGTTGAAAACCATTTCTTCGAAGTCTCTTCTAAATCTGGGAAAGGAATTTCATTGATCATTGATCAGCTGCTGGAATCTATCTTAAAACATAGATTTCCAAAGAAGTAGTTCTTTCCATCTTCTTTCGGAAAAATATATAGACTGTTTTTACTATGTTATTAAACATGGTTGATAATTTCATCCAAAATATTCGTGAAGAATCTCCAACACTTCAAAAGAAGATTTTCTTAAACCATGCTTCTAGAGGTCCTTTACATGGAATAACTCAAAAAGCAATACAAGAATATAGTGAATATTGGGGCGAATTTGATTTCGAAGAATCAAACAAAGTATTCCAGGAAGCAAGAGGAAAGTTTGGAAAACTCATAAATGCAAAAGAAGAGGAAATTGTTTTTACACGAGATGTTACATCTGGTTCCAGATTAGCTGCAAACATGATAAACTATGATGATAAAAGTAACATAGTCTGTTATTGGAACGATTATGTTGCTCAAGTCTACCAAGCTCTTTTCCTGAAGAAAACTAAGAATATTGAATATCGACCTGTTCCAGATCAAAAGAACTGTGTAGTTGCAGAAGAATTTGCAAACAAGATAGATAAAAATACCAAACTTGTACTTCTCTCACATGTTCAATGGTTATCTGGATGTAGAGCAGATGTCAAAGAGATAGCTAAAATTGCTCATGAAAATGATGCTTTGATAGCCATTGATTCGATCCAATCTTCAGGAGCTTTAGTTAATGATGTCAAAGAATGGGGAGTTGATTTTCTTACTTGTGGAACGGCAAAATGGCTTCTGGGAGCTAATCAAGCTGGATATTTTTATATTAAAGAAGACCACATATCGGAATTTGATCCACCTTTTGCTGGATATCATGGTGTTGATCCAGGTTCACATGATCAGCCATACTGGAATGTAAATGAGTTGATCTATGTTGAGGGTGTATCCAAATTCATGGATACTAACCCAAGTGATTTTCTTTTTCTAGTAAAGGTATGGATATGACATGAATTTTGTACAAATTCTTTAGAAGTGTCTAGGACACATCATGGGGACGTCACATCCCCTCCTACACCGCCCACATCTTCGTAAATAATGCTTACGGGTCGCTTTTTATTATTCGTCGGATGTAACCCCGAGGATCACCATGAAGTTGGTGCATAGCTACAATCCTTCGACGTATATTCTACACGGGCTTATTTAAACACCAAAAAATGTACAAGAAACCACTTAAAATCCTTGAATATGGAATAGCAAATGTTGAGAAAAGAATTATGAAACTGACAAATTATTTAATTCACGAGCTACAAAATCTTGGAAACTATGAGTTCATCTCTCCTCTAGAGGAAAAACACAGATCAGGTGTCGTAAACATTCGTCTCCCTAACAACATCGAACTAGCTAAAAAACTCAATAGTGAGAATATCATTATCTCTAGCCGGTATGGTGGTCTTAGGATAAGTCCTCATTTCTATAATACAGAAGAAGATATTGATGAATTAATCCGTAAATTAAAACAATTTCTTAGTTAATATTATAGTGAACCTATTATTTTATTATATGTCCGCACGAAAAAAACTTTTAAAGCTACCGCAGAAATGCAATTGTAAAGTTATAACATAATTAAAGTAAAAATATGGTGTCGACATGTTGAAGAAAAAGAAGAAGAATGAAATACCACAAGAAGTCGAAGAACTAATCCCATGGCATAATATGGAGATTAAAGAAGTATACAAAGAGCTACAAACTGACGAAAAAGGTTTATTTGAGAATGATGTAGTATCACGTCTTGAGCGTTATGGTCCAAATAAACTGACAATCAGTGATCGTTTTAAAGTTATTAAAATGGTTATTAACCAGTTTACAAGTTTCTTAGTTATACTGTTGATAATTGCGGGAACCATCAGCTTGATTATAGGGTTAGTGGGTGCAGGAGAAGAGGGGGGCACATCAGAAATAATTGATGCGATTGCGATTTTTACAATTGTAATAATTAATGCGATAATAGGTTTCGTACAAGATTATAGATCTAATCAAGCTTTAGCAAAATTGAAAGAATACTTTGAACAAGAAGTTGTAGTATTAAGAGAAGGTAAAGAAAAAATTGTTCACAGTGCGGAACTTGTTCCTGGGGATATTGTACGACTAGAAGTAGGAGACAAAATTCCAGCGGACTGTAGATTAACAATTGCAAATAATTTCAAAGTGGATGAAGCTTCTCTAACTGGAGAATCATCCTCGGTCACAAAGAATACAGAACTAGTTCCCGAAGAAGCAAGAATTCATGATAAAAAGAATATGATATTTTCAGGAACTACATGTGTTTATGGGCGAGGAGAAGCTATTGTTGCTGCTACAGGAATGAGCACAGAAATGGGTAGAATAGCAGAACTTACTCAAGTCAAAGAAGAATTGACTCCATTACAACAAGCTCTAGATAAATTAGGGAAAGTTCTAGGGATAATAATTCTAGTTCTCTGTGCAATAGTAATGATAATTGATTGGGCTATACTTGGTGAAAGGTTTCTGGAAAGCTTTGAAACCGCAGTTGCTTTGGCAATTTCAGCTGTACCAGAAGGATTACCAGCTGCAATAGTGATTACTTTAGCAATTGGTGTTTCAAAGATGGCAAAGAAGAAGACTATTGTCTCAAAATTACCAGCTGTAGAAACACTAGGTTCAGTAGATTATATCTGCAGTGATAAAACAGGTACATTAACCAGAAACGAAATGACAGTTAAAGAAATCTGGACAATTGATGGACTGTATCAAGTCGGAGGTTCAGGTTACCTACTAGATGGAGATTTCGTAAAAGACGGAAAGAAAGTCGATCCTATGACAATACCATCTTTGAAATCAGTGCTACAAACAAGTTATCACTGTAATAATTCAGCTGTTCTTAGAGAGGACGATAGAATAAATATCAAAGGAGACCCAACAGAAGCAGCTTTACTTGTAGTAGCAGAAAAAGCAGGATTTTCAAAAGAAATGTTATTGAAAATGGAGCATGAAATATTCTTTGATTCAGACAGGAAAAGGATGACAACAATTCATGATGACAATGGAAAGAAATACGCATTCATGAAAGGAAGTCCTCCTGTTGTTATTACAAGGTGTAATTACGCAATTGAGAAAGGCAAAGAAGCAAAGATGACTAAAGATTTAGAAGGAGAAATAATGAAATCTAATCTTGCTCTTGCGGAAAAAGCACTAAGAGTATTAGCTGTTGCTTATAGGGAATTGCCGAAAGATTACGATAAGACAAAAGAAAATGAAATAGAAGATGATATGATATTTCTAGGGTTAACCGGAATGATTGACCCCGCCAGGCCAGAAGTAAAAGGTGCTATAGAAGAATGTAGAATGGCTGGAATTACAACTGTGATGATAACTGGGGATCAAGAACCAACTGCAGTAGCAGTAGCAAAAGAAATTGGAATTGTTGAATCAGATGAGGATTTGGTTGTGAGTGGTGAAGTATTCGCTACTATGACAAATGAAGAATTACAAGAGAAGATAGAAGGCATAAAAGTCTACAGTAGGATGAGTCCAAAAGACAAATATCGCGTAGTAGAAATATTGCAAGAACTGGACCATGTTGTTGCTGTAACCGGAGATGGTGTCAATGATGCCCCAGCTTTGAAGAAAGCCGATATCGGTGTAGCTATGGGAATCACTGGTACCGACGTCTCTAAAGAGGTTGCAGCTATGGTCATTACTGATGATGCTTTTAATACTATTGTCTCTGCTGTTGAAGAAGGTCGTAACATCTTTGAGAACATGAAGAAATTCATCCGTTATCTCTTGAGTTGTAACTTCGATGAAATTTTTGCAGTTTTAATAATTTATGCAGCATTTCAAGAGCTACCTTTCTTACCGTTACAGATTCTCTTCCTCAACTTACTCACAGATGCTTTACCTGCCCTATCATTATCCTTTGATCCTTATGACGCTTCCTTAATGCAACGTCCACCACGAGGTAAAAAATCATCTTTTGTAAGAGATATGTACGCTTTTGCTTCATTTGCTGGACTTATAGCTCTAATTGCTTCACTTGGAATCTTTTTAGTAGGTTACTTGGGAATTGGTGATCGTGTTATTGCCGATTGGGCTGCTGCAAACAGCTTAACTTTAGATGCTGAACAACTCCATGATGCAAAGGTTGCTTATTCTCAAACATTAGCATTTGTTGCAACTCTATCATTTGAATTGTGGTTTGTATTCATTGCTCGGAACGATAATGCTACGTCATTCCTCAAATCTCATCCATTTAAGAATAAATACTTGATCGGAGCAGTAGTTCTCTCATGGATTTTCTTACTTGGTGTGATTTATATTCCTCCATTCCAAGCAGTATTTACAGGATTCAAACCTGATGACGGTTTCGCTTATTACCTTGTTGGTTGGGCTGATTGGGGAATAATCCTAGGGTTCACTTTGGGTCTCTGTATCTTATTCGAGATGTTCAGATACGCCCTAAGAACTGAAAGAATGGCTAAGTTTGCAACTTTTGTAGGAATGCATTAAATTCCTCTTTTACTTTTCTTTTTTTTTTTTTTTTTAATATTTCCTTGAAATAGGATATTCATGTCCAACCAATATTTTTAATTGATGTTCATTCCTTATCATCATGAGTCCAATGGATGGTCATGACAAAAATCCAAACGATTTATACACTTTACTTGATTCTCGTTTTGAAGGTTTAAGCTCCAAAGAAGCAAAAGAAAGACTTGAAAAATATGGTAAAAATACTATCCCTTCTGGTCGTTCTATAAGCCCTTGGAAGATATTACTTAGCCAGTTTACAGATTTACTTATCATAATTTTACTTGTTTCTGGACTTATCACAGGAATATTGGGGATAATAGAAAAAGATAGTGAAGCGATAATTGATGTAGTAGCAATATTCATAGTTGTAGCTGTTAACGCAGGATTAGGGTTTTATCAGGAACTAACAGCTGAAAAGGCAATGAATGCTCTGAAAAATCTATCAGTCAGTGAAGTTGTAGTAGTTCGTGATCAGATAAAAACTTTGATTAGTTCAGAAGATGTAGTTCCTGGTGATACTGTATCTCTTGATGCAGGGAGTACTATTGCTGCTGATATACGATTAGTTGAAAGCTATGAAGTAAGAACTCTTGAGGGAATTTTAACCGGAGAGTCTCTACCTGTTAGGAAGCAAACCAATATCCTACCAGAAAAAACTCCTTTAGCCGATAGAATCAACATGCTTTACAAGGGGACAACAGTAGTAAATGGATCCGGGTTAGGAATAGTTGTTGCTACAGGACTTGAAACCGAATTAGGTAAAATCGCTACGTCTCTTATGGATATTAAATCAGATGATACTCCTCTTCAAAAGAAACTAGCTAAATTAGCAAAACAACTAACCATTGGTGTAGTTATTCTTTCTGCAATCATTTTACTTTTAGGATTTTTATTGATGGACCCTGAAAAACCATCTGATGTTGTAATCTTTGCGATAGGTTTAGCTGTTGCAGCTGTTCCAGAAGGATTGCCTGTAGTTCTGACTCTTACTATGGCTGTGGGAGTAACTAGAATGGCTAAAAAGCGATCCCTGATTAGAAACCTTCCAGCTGTAGAAGTATTGGGCTCTTCTACAGTAATTTGCACAGATAAAACAGGTACATTAACAAAGAATGAGATGACAGTGAAAGCTATTTGGACGATGGATCATCCCTATGATGTAACAGGAACAGGTTATTCTGATAATGGGGACATAATTTGTACAGATAGTGCAGAAATAAAAGATGCGAACGATGATCCTATATTGCTTAAAACCCTAGAAGTTTGCACTCTCGCAAATGAAGCTTCTATTAGCATTAAAGATGATACACCCGATTTTGATATATTTGGTGACCCCACCGAAGTAGCTTTGCTCATTTTAGCTGAGAAAAGCCACCTTAGAGGTGAGATTATTAGCTCTTGGGCAAGACAATATCTATTTCCATTTGATAGCGAGAGAAAGATGATGAGCGTGCTTGTTCAGAATAAGGAAACTGCTGAAAATGCATTGATGATCAAAGGAGCTACAGATTTGTTGCTTGATTTATGTGAATCAAAATATACACACGAAGGAATACAACCCATGACAGCTGAAGATAAAGAAAGAGTCTTGACAGTAAGCAATTCTTACTCAGCGAATTATGCTTATAGAATACTGGGTATAGCCTTTCGTCATTTGGATCAAGAGGAAGCTACAAAAATTATCCTAACTGGTTTTAGTGGAGAAGCTGAAAAAGATTTGACCTTTGTTGGTTTTGTAGCAATGATAGATCCACCAAGAGACCAGTCTAAACCATCAATCGACAAAGCACGTGCAGCGGGGATTAATGTTATCATGATCACGGGAGACCATATGGAAACTGCAAAAGCAATTGGTAGATCAATTGCTTTATGCGCAGGGATGGAGCCAATTTCAGGTGCGCAACTTGATGAGATGAGCGATGAAGAATTAGAAGAAGCTGTCTATGAAACAGAGATTTTTGCTCGAGTAAATCCCTCTCATAAACTGAGGATTGTCAATGCTCTGAAGAAACAAGGAGAGGTAACAATCATGACAGGTGACGGGGTCAACGACGCTCCTGCCTTGAAAAGAAGTGATATAGGGGTCGCAATGGGTATTTCTGGAACTGATGTAGCTAAAGAAGCTAGTGACATGATTCTTACTGATGATAATTTTGCTAATATTATTGATGCAATCTCTGAAGGTAGGATTATCTACGATAATATTAAACGCTTCATTTCCTATCTTCTATCAGCTAATGCTGGAGAAATTTTGACTGTACTTCTTGGTCTGGTTATCAGTGCAATTTTTCTAGAACGTATTGAACTTGCAGTTTTAGCTATCCATCTTTTGTTCATCAATATCGTTACAGATACTTTTCCTGCATTGGCTTTAGGTATAAGCGCACCTGAGTCAAATGTTATGCGACGTCCTCCTAGAGATCCAAAAGAACCTTTAATTGGCAAACGGATGTTATTCAAGATTATCTTCACAGGTATTCTCTATGCAGGAGGTTCGATGATAATCTTCTACTGGACAACAAACTGGGGTGCTGATCTTGCTGTTCTAGGCTCTGAAACTTACATCAATTCCTTGAAACGAGCTCAAACAATGGTTTTTGTAGCCATAGTAATCTTTCAGCTATTCAACTCCATTTCAACTAGCTTAGATGGTTCAGTCTTCTCGAGAAAGATTTTCAAAAACAGATCTCTCTTTGGTGCAATTTTCCTTGGATTAGCTCTTATTCTTTTTGCAGTTTATGTTCCTTTCATGAATACTTTCGTCAAAACAACACCGTTAAACATAGAACATTGGGGGATTATCTTCTCTATAGTCATACCAATTTTCCTTGCTGAGGAACTTAGAAAATTCATTGTACGCAAACTTTATCCATTACCTGATGTAGAAGAATATGAAGCAAGCATTTGCTAGTGAAAAAATCAATTTAATCTGGATGTTTTGGGTACATCCAATTTTTTAATCCATAGAATAGGTACTCAGCTAGAAAAACAACTTTTTGGTGTTTCTGTAATGATTAAAAATTGTAAAACTGTATTAGATGGGCTGTAGTTCGTCTATGAAAAGCCCTTTTTAAGTCTTTTCTGTTTATAAGTATTTTGGCGACACGGTCGGATGGGTTTAGAATAGGTTTAATAATTACCGTTTCTTCTACTATTCTAGTTAAGGTGAAAAGAATGGCTGCATTAACTTTACCTTTCTTTACAGTTTTTTGGGTGGCAGTAGCTACAGCTGTTGGGTTGGCTTTGCTTGTTTTGTTCTTTAAATTAATGAGATCATCGGAAGCAGATGTTGAAAAAACAACAAAATCAACTAAATAATTTCTCGTTAAAACTTAGGTTTAAACAAAAAATGTTAAAAGTGCATATGATTCAAAGTTTTTAGGTATAACTTATAACCGTTCTAAAAATTGTAGGTTATATATTGCAAGACATAGGGGATATTAATTGACTAAAACCGTATATCAGAATAAGATTATAGTGTTACTATTATTTGTCACTTTGAGTAGTTCTTTCATGCTTTCACCAATTGAAGCACAAACAAACAGTGTGAAAGTTGAAGATTTATCAATAAATTATGTTGTATCACCAGCAATTGCTATTTATCAAAATTCTCATTTTGCTCTCAACGGTTTTGCAGGGAATGGGACAGAATCCAACCCCTATATAATTGAAAATCTCAAAATCAACACAGATACTAATTATGGTATTTATGTTGAGGGAACTAATAGTCATTTTATCATCCGAAATTGTCTTGTTGACGCATACATGATAGGTATTAATATCTATGATTGTGCTCCTGGAACTGCAACTATCTATAATAACACATGTAAGAGTATCAAAGGTGGTACTGGAATACAAACCTTGTATAGTCCAAATATTACTGTTTCAGATAATATTTGTGAAAACAATTATGGAGGGATAATCGTTGACTTATGTGAAAACGCAACTATAAGCAATAACCATTGTGGTTTCAACGATATGCCGATTGGTGTTTTTTACAGTAAAAACTCGTATGTGTTCAACAATACTTGTGATTACAGTTCTAATGTAGGGGTATATGTTGTCGGTAGTAATGGAACAACAATTGCTAATAACACTATAGATGATATTGGTGGAAGCAACTGGGGTGGAAATAGAGCTATTGACCTGTCTTATTCAAGCAACATAACAATTAAGCACAATTTAATTTCTGATTGTGGAGTAGGGATAGAACTCTTTGCAATACAGGAATCAGAATCATTTGGAAATATTATTATGAGATGTGATTCATATGGCTTCTATGTTGACTGGTATTCAACAGATTGGCCTTCAGCAAATAATACTTTTCATCACAATTTTCTAGTTGGTAATGCATGGAGTTATAGCTATTGGTCTAACCCAACATCACAAGCGCTAGACAGAGGACAAAATAGTGTCTGGTATGACGTTAATACAAATGTGGGCAATTATTGGTCAAATTATACTGGCTCAGGAGTCTATGACATAGATGGAGGTAAATTCTATTATGATCCTTATCCTTTCGCAATCATTGACACGGATTCAGATGGGTTAGATGACATGCAAGAAAATTTCATCTACTTCACGAATCCTTATTTGAATGACACAGACAGTGATTTACTCCTTGATAGTGAAGAAATCTTTGTTTATGGTACCGACCCAAACCGAATCGACACGGATTACGACGGGCTATTGGATGGTGAAGAGGTATTCATTTATGATACAGGGCCCACAACTCAAGACACTGACACAGATGAACTGAAGGATGGCGAAGAAATCTTTGTTTTTGGTACCAACCCAAAAAGACGAGATACAGACGGAGACACCATGCCAGATGGCTGGGAGGTCATTAATGGCTTAGATCCACTAGTCGAAAATGCAGATGAAGATCCAGACTTGGATGGGTTGATTAATCTTGAAGAATTATCGGAAGATACTGAGCCATTGAACAATGACACTGACGAAGATTTCCTAATTGATGGTGAAGAAGTTCATACATTCTTTTCTAGTCCATTAAATAATGACACAGATGCTGATGGTGCTTTAGATGGTGTAGAGGTTCATGATTATGGCTGTAATCCAACTATCAAAGATACTGACGGAGACAATCTCTCTGATGGAAAAGAAATCTATCAATATTTCACTTCTCCTACTGACAAAGACAGTGATGGAGACGGGTGTGATGACGGTTGGGAAGTGAAATACAAGCTCGACCCTCTAGATGCTTCAGATGCTGATCTAGACCCTGATGATGATGGTCTCATAAACAGTGATGAGTTTGTTTATGGTACCCACCCCAATTATTGGGACACTGACGAAGATGATTTTTCAGATGGACTTGAGGTTCGTAAAGGCACTAATCCTCTCCTAATCACTGATCATCCTATGGCACGTGAAGATGTTATTAATATGGGCGTGGGAATCAGTATAGCTTCAGCTGCTGTCATCGGTTTAACTTTTTACATTTTGATTAAAAAGAGAATAATTAGATTCAAAAAATAGAATCTTTTTGTTTTTTCTACAATCCCATTTGATAATAGATTCTATCTATAAGTCTCTCAAATGAAGAATTAACATTTTGCCCCGATTTAGCAGAGGTTTCTATATAATCCACTTTTATTCCTCCCCATTCGCTCAATACTTGAGCATATGTCATGGCTGAGGTTCTATCTACTTGCACTTCGTCAGGAGTAGCTCCTCTTAAATCGGTTTTATTACCAACTATTAGTAGAGGAATGAGTTTATTATTATTGTATTTTATCATCTCATTAATCCAATAATCGATGTTAGTAAATGTATTAGGTCTAGTAACGTCGAAAACAACCATTGCCCCATAAGAGTTAGAATAATATGCTCCTCTTACCTCTGAAAACCTGGGCTGTCCTGCGAGATCCCATATCTGTAGACTTACAATATAATCTTCATAAGGAACTTGCTTCACGCTAAAATCTGCCCCAATTGTCATCAAGTAATTTTCTCTGAATGCTTTACCCAAATAGTTTCTGCGTAAACTTGTCTTTCCTACTGCTCCGTCTCCGATAAGTACGACTTTAAAGATTCTTCCAGGTTGTGTTGGCATTAGAGATTCAATAGATTCTACTAATATTAACATTTAAAGTTTATTGTGTTTCAATATATTATACCCCAATTACACTTCTAATTTACTAAAATTAAATATAGTTTTTCTCTTATTTTCTTAGTATTGATGAATCTGCAATGAGAATAACCCGGTTAGTAAAAGTTTCTTCAATACTCATGGAGTTGGTAACAATACTTTTCTTCAGTTTATCTAGTTCAGCAAGAAACAATGAGATACTCCCTGTAATTCTTTTGGATCCAACTATAGATGGTGATAGGTAGTTAATTAGTGGTCTAATTAGAATATTTTTTTAAATCTAGTCTATTTGGTGAAGACTAGTCTTTAAATTACATCGGGAAAATGTATCTAGTGATTATAATGAACGTAGGAGATACTATTCCTGATTTTACATTGAAAGATCAAAACAACGAAGAGTTCAGATTGTATGATATTGAAGATAAAATGGTTTTATTATCCTTTCATCCTCTTGCTTGGACCGGTGTTTGTACAAAACAGATGCAGTCTTTAGAAGATTACAAAGATGAACTAGAGGGGTTGGATGTCATTCCTATTGGAGTGAGTGTTGACTCAACTCCTTCAAAGAGAGCTTGGACTGAATCGATAGGTGTTAAAGAAGTCCAACTACTTTCAGATTTCTGGCCTCATGGAGATTTATCAAAAAGCTTAGACCTTTTTTTGGAAGATAAGGGAGTTTCAAAAAGAGCTAATATCTTGGTAGGTAAGAATAAAGAGATAGTGTTTATGAAAATTTATGAAATGTCTACTATTCCTAATCTAGATGAAATAACCGATTTCATAAGAAAAGAGAAACCTAAAAAACGAGAAGTGTAAGTGTTCAATATGTTGAAAGAAGGAAGCAAAGCGCCAGACTTTACTCTTAATGATAAGGATGGAAAAGAAATCAGTTTGAAAGATTTCAAGAATCAATGGGTTGTAGTTTATTTCTATCCTAAAGCCGATACTCCTGGATGTACTACTCAAGCTATAGATTTTACTGCAAATATAGATACTTTTGCTGCGAACCAAGCAACAATCCTCGGAATAAGTAATGACCCTGAAGCCAAACTTGGTAAATTCATTGATAAGCATAATCTGAAAATTATCTTGTTGAGTGATCCTGACCATAAAGTCATCGAAGAGTATGGTGCGTGGGTTCTAAAGAAAATGTATGGAAGAGAATACATGGGAACACAGAGGAGCACTTTCTTGATCAATCCTGAAGGAATAATTGAGAAGGTTTGGGCTAAAGTAAAAGTTAAAGGACATGTAGAAGAAGTAAAAAATCTCTTACTAGACCTTAAACTAGATTAGGTGATATTATGTTAACAGTAGGTGATAAAGCCCCAGAATTTTGTTTACCTGATGAGAATAATACAGAAATTTGTCTTCATCAGTTTAAAGATAAATGGATAGTTCTATACTTCTATCCTAAAGACCAAACTCCAGGTTGTACACAAGAAGCGTGTGATTTTACTGATAATTACAAAGCATTTGAAAAACTTAATGCAGTAGTAATTGGCGTGAGTGCAGATTCACCTGAGAGTCATATGAAATTTAAGCAGAAAAGAGCACTTTCAATCATACTCCTTAGTGATGTTGGGTTGAAAGTAATTGATGCTTACAAAGCCAAAACAACCTCGTTTCTTGGAAAGATGATCTCTCCTGTTAAGAGAATAACTTATCTTATAGATCCTGAGGGTAACATCGCTAAAACTTGGAATAAAGTAAACGTAAGTGGACATACAGCAGATGTCAAAATTTCATTAGAAGAATTGATAAAATAATTGGAGGATTCAATATGGAACTTAGAGAAGTAATTGAGAAAAGAAAAGCTATTCGAGCTTTAAAACAAGTAGAAATTACAGACGAATTAATACAAGATGTTGCTTACAAAGCTTCTAGAGCAGCCTCTTGTGGTAACAAACAACCATGGAGATTTGTCTTTGTAAGAGAAAAAGAATCTCTTACACGACTTCATGAAGCACTTGGTGGAGGAAATTATTGGGCAAAAGAAGCATCGATGCTTATAGCTGTTTTTAGTCAAAAAGAGTATGATTGTGTTATAGGTGACAGAGAATATTATCTGTTTGGAACGGGAATGGCTACCGCTCATTTAATGCTAGCAATAGTTGATAAAGGTCTTATTGCGCACGCTATGGCTGGATTCGATGAGGAAGTAGCTAAGAAAATTCTTAACATTCCTGAAGAAATGAAGCTTATAACATTAATTGCAGTAGGAAAGCAATCTGAAGATTTAAGCAAGTTAGGAGACAAACACAAAGAAGTAGAAAACAAAAGGTCATCAAGAAAGAGTTTTGAGGAATTTGCTTCTATTGACAGTTATTGATTAGAAATGACTCTTTAAAACTACGAATATTTTTATATAATCCCCTTTACATTTTTTCTTGAAGATAATGGAAACATCTGATACTAAACTAGCTTTAGACGAGATAAAATTAAATCTAGAGAAGTTTTCTAATCGAATTATCAAAATATTACCTTTACTCGCATTCCTTGGAACAGTTCTTATGGTTATATTTACTCTGTTGAGTCAAGTTATTTTTGGACAAGAGCTGTTTGATCACATAATTTTTCTTACCCCTGATATCTATACTCTCATAAGTATATTGGGGCTACAACTATCTCCTACTGACATTGTTTCAAGTCTGTTAGCTTCATTTACAATAATATTCTCTCTTGCTCTCATCGCAACAACAGTAATCATTTTGTACAAATATTATGAGATGAGCAAAAACTTCTGGTCCTTAGCTAAAGTTGATGTTGCACTAAAGCTTTCAAAGAAAGTTTACAGATTCTTGATTATTTACATTTCATTTATTGCTATAAGTTATATTATTCCTAGTTTCGGCTGGATTATTTCTGTTATATTTGCAAACATCTCTTTATTTATTGCATTCTTCTTCTTCCACAAAGTATTGAAGAAATACGGACTTAGGTTACAATTACAAAAGGATACTGCCTTTTTCATAGGATTAAGTTCATTAATAAATATAGTCGCAGTCTGTTTAGTGTTTGTAGACATAAGTTTTCTACTACTATCTCTTTTAGGATATCCTTTACTTTATCTTGGTTTGAAAAAATTCAACAAACAAATACAAAACATTGCTCCAATTGTAAGAGATGCTCCGCCTCCTCCAACAATTGCGGCTCCTGTAGGTCCAGCACCCAGACCAACATTAGGTGGCCTACAACCAGACGTTACTGATGATATACCTTCTCCAACAGATCAATAATACTATCTGATATCAAATTCTTTTTTTCTTTTTGAAAAATCTAATAGATATATAAGTAAGTACACCTAGAAAAATAGCTCCTCCAATTGACGTGCCGAGAATTAAAGCAATTCTTGATTTCTTAATATTCAATGTCCCAACTGAACTATATTTGTCTGTATCATTAGATAGATGTCCTGCTTCATCCTCAACTACGAGAGAGATTTCTTCAATTTCATCATCAGTGTCGTTCAAATAATACCTTACATTTGTGGATTGCCAATAACGTGGAAAAGTAATCTGATCGGTTTCTACAAGCGTACCATCGACTGTAATGTAGTATTTACCAGAGAACTCTGTTTTAGCTCTAAAATTGTACCACACGTCCCATTCAACATACTGATGAGTCTGTTCTTTGACTAATCTTGGTTCTGAAACAATAGGTGCAAATCGAAATCTATCAGTTTGGTATATACCATAGGTTTCATTTGGAGTTCTCGCAAAGTCCATTTTCCAAACAATTTCTCCATTTCTGTTTACTTCAACTAACCTTGCACCTAAATTTGTATCAGGATGATTATGAGTTCCAAAAGTTCCTTGGAAGTTACCATTTGGTAAAAGATCACAATCTCCCCAAATCTTGCAGAAATACTCTTTGGGGGCAATCCAATCCCAAGTGACATTAGCAATCATTCTTTCTTCATCAACAGTGATCTCTAGTAATCTTGATGCCTGGTCTAGAGCATCTGTTTGATTGTGTTGATCATTATCAAAAAGAATGTAGGTGTTATCATTAACTTTTTCTAAAGCATGTGCATGATAAAAGAGTATATCCTTTAGTTGTCCATTTATGTCGTATTGAGTGAAATTGCTATATTCTCCCAAAGACCATATCAAAGACATAGTTTTGTGATCAATTTTGTAGAAAGAGTTCACGTGTCTCATTTGTAGATATATTGAGTCATCTACTTCATCGTAAATCACTGTATTAGTGTGAGTGAGATCTCGTCTATCTCCACTCATTCCTTGATATACGCACCATTGATCTGGGGACACTATAAGATCTGTTCTAAAGAACCAGAGTAGTTCTTTTGATGAAGAATGTTCATAAACTATATCATAGAGATATTGTTCATCTTCATAGCTTACTGTGTAATGAGAGAGTGAGAAGTAAGAATCATATGCATAGTTTCTCTCTAAATCGTGATGGCTAAAAATGTTCAGATTCACAACTTCATCTGTTTCGAAGTTCCACAGATTTGCTCCGTTACTATCAGAGTATAGAATTGTTGTAGAGTTGATGAATTCAGGAGAAACTTCCAACCCCACCATATCTGTACCAATCACTTTTTGAAAATAGATATTGCCTTCTAAGTCAGCAATTATCAGGGACTTATTGAAAATCCAATCATCGCGATCACAAGTTTCTAGAACGAATAAATTGTAACCTTTGAAGTAATCTGTATCACTTTCATTATTAGCTTGTGAGCTAAAGCTATCAAAAACAAATAACCTATTAAAAAGTAAGTGGTAATCTGTAGTAGAATTGCATAACAAAATTAAAAAGATTAAAACGCTAACTTTAGTTTTTAAGGATTTATACTTCAAAAATCATCACAAATTTACTTTCTTTTTTGGTTTCTTTAGCTTATATCTTATGATTAAACAAATAAGAGCAATTGTAACAATCAGATTAGATTCTGAGAGTCTTTGCGTTATTATTTTCATATCTATTGATCCAATAGGCGAATAGCTCTCACTCACATTCGATCTATGACCTGCTTCATCCTCAACTATTAGAGAAATATCTTGACTTTGAACATTAGCTAAATCTGTATAATATTTTATCTTTTCACTTTGCCAGTATTTAGGAAAAACAATCTGATCTGTTACAACATCTACTCCATCAACATTGATATAATACATCCCCTCAAACTCTGTTTTAGCTCTAAAATTGTACCACACATCCCATAAAAGATAACCTGAACCACCACCTTCATCTATAAAGACTGGTTCAGAAACTATTGGAGCAAAATGTATTCTCTCAATTGTGTAAACACCATAGGTGAACCCTTTTTGTTCAGGAATAGACATTTCCCAAACAATATCGCCATTAAAATCTACTTCAACTAACCTTGCACCCAAATCTGTTCTGGGATGAGTATGAGTTCCAAATACCCCCAACCTATTATTATTTGGTAGAACATCACAGTCTCCCCAGATGTCACTATAATAATCTATAGGCGAGTTCCACTCCCAAGTTACATTAGCTTGCATTTTATCTTCGTCAATTACGATTTCAAGCAATCTCGACTCTCTATTGTTGGCATTTGTCTCATTATGAAAATCATTATCAAATAAAACAAAAGTATTATCTCTACTTTTTTCAATAGCATGTGCGTGATAGAAAAGAACATCTTTCTGTTGACCATTAATATCATACAAGGTAAAATCTCCATATTCTCCTAATCCCCATACAATTTCTTTAGTTTGAATGTCGATTTTATAAAACGTATTTACATTCCTGACATTTACATAAAGGGAATCATCATCTTCATCATAACATAAAGTGTTTACGTGAGAAATATCTCTCGATTCTCCTAACATATCCTCATATGAACACCATTGATCTAAACTCAAAAATTCTCTGGTACTAATGGACCATATATCTGTCCCATCAGCTCTCGTCTCCTTTATGTAATCGAAAATATATTTCACTTCATCGATTTCATCTGCATAGCCATAAACTGAGTAATATGAGTTTCTTTTGTAATTCTTATCGTAATCGTGATGTCCTGCAATATCCAACTGTAATGTTTCGTTAGTTTCGATATTCCATAACCTAATTCCATCATCTTCTCCATACATAACTGTTTTAGAATCGATAAATTTAGCAGTATAGTCAACAAAAACACTTGTAATCCCTAATTGTCTATCAAAGTAGATGTTTCCATCCATATCAGTTATCAAGAGTGTTCTGTTCTCAATATGCCAGTCATATTTGTCTCTTTTTTCAACCACAAATAGATTGTATCCATCAAACCTCTTATCTGCGTCATTATACTCTAGATTAGCTTCAAACAGATAATCATCTATATCAGCTGTGATTGATAGATTAGAAGAGAGGATTACAGAGTTTAGAAGAACAAAAATAAGTATAATCACTTTCTTCGATTTGAGTAGTAAATTGATAGATACACACGACATTAACTGTTCATCTCAGAGCATATTTTTATTTTTTATGTTTCATTTCTTCTTTTTGAAAAGCGACTTATCCGGAAAGAATCTTATCCTTATAATCATCATTATCCCAATTAAAGTTGGGACACCCAATCCTATTGAAAGGCCTAAGATTAGAGCAAGGTGAGGAGATGTAGTAAATGTCAGCTTACCTGTTGAACTATATCTATCTGTTTCATTCGACAAGTGACCCCCCTCATCAGATACAACAAGAGTAATTTCATGGTCACCTGAAAAAGACTCATTTAGATAGTAACTGATTTGGGTTGGTAGCCAATATTTGGGGAAGTCTAAAATCCCTGTTTCCACTACCTCATCATCAATAGAGATGAAATATTCTCCTTGGAATTCAGTTTTAGCTCTAAAATTGTACCACACATCCCATTCAACTAGACTCCCATTGTCTCCAAGATCATGTAACTCAGGATTAGAGACAATTGGTGCAAAGTGAAATCGTTCCATTTTGTATACACCAAAGCAATCCTGTCCATCTTTATCAAAATTCATCTCCCAGACTATATCACCATGAAAATCAACTTCTACTAACCTAGCTCCAATACTTGTACTAGGATGCCAATGGGTGCCAAATACCCCCAACCTATTATTATTCGGTAGAACATCGCAATCCCCCCACCACCCAGTAAAATACGTTTCTGGAGCTATCCACTCCCATGTTGTGTTGGCATACATTCGATTTGTATCTATTTTGAACTCGAGCATTCTTGATTGTTTATTAGAATTATCAGTTTGATTATGTTCATCATTGTCGAAAATAATGAATGTGTTATCATCAATTTTCTCGAGAGCATGTGCATGATAAAACATTATGTCAATCTCATTTCCATAGATGTCAAAAAGAGTGAAATTACCGTATTCTCCCAAAGACCAAATTATGTCTTTTGTTTTATGATCGATTTTATAGATTGTATTAATCGTTCTACAGTTGATGTAAATTGCATCTTCATCTTCGTCATAAAAAACAGTATTCGTATGTGTGATGTCTCTAGAAGTCTCTACCATGTCTTCATAAGGGCACCATTGTTCATGGGTAGTGAAATCTCTAGTGTCTAATTGCCAAACCAGAGAGCCGTCATCTAAGTATTCTTTGACAATATCAAAGAGGTAATCAACACCCTCTATATTGGCTATGTATTTACTTATAGCAAAGTAAGTGTCATTTGCATAGTTTCGTTCATAATCGTGATGGCCATAGATGTATAGATTCTTAGTGACATTTGTTTCTATATTCCAGAGTTTAGCACCAGTTTGGTCTCCATAAAGTAGCGTTGTTGAATTTATGAATTCCACTCCAAAGAAATCTAGATTTGCTTGTCCTCCAAATTCTTTGCTCAAGTAAATATTCCCTTCCAAGTCTGTAATTAATAATGTTCTATTTATCGGGATCAATCCTTGAACACTACTTCTTTCAAGAACAAATAGATTATATCCTTCAAAAGCTTCTTCTGTTAGCACATTCTTTATGGTAGTTTCATAAGTCTTCACAGTTCCTGCAGAAACTGATAAATTTGGATTCGAACTAGAAAAAATAAGAATAAAGATGATAAGTGAGAAAACTTTTCTTTTTGTAAATTTAGATTTATTTAAACTAAGAAATAAGACCATCACGTTAATCTTTCAACTAGTGTTTATTATTCTTTCTCCTGATTTCTGTGGAACTAATAAAATTACTTTCTCTTGAAAATGGATTTCTTCTTTACAAATTTAAACCAGACAAGTACAATTACTCCAGCAAGAATTGATACTCCTAATCCAACAGAAAGACCTATTACTAATCCGGTTTTTCTAAGGGTTCTATAAGAGATCGAACCTGTGGAACTATATCTATCCGTATCATTTGAAAGATGCCCTGCTTCATCTGAAACCACAAGAGAGACTTCATGTTCTCCTAATTCTGTTTCAGAAATGTTATATCTTACTGTTGTATTCTGCCAGTATCTTGGAAATTCTATTGCTCCACTTTCAACTAGTTCATCATCCTTTGATATGTAGAACTCTCCTTCGAAAAATGTTTTAGATCTGAAGTTATACCACACATCCCATTCTAAATAACTATCATTTACTCCTAAATTGTGGAATGTTGGTGTTGAAACTATAGGTGCAAATCTGAATCTTTCTATTCTATAAACTCCAAAAACATCCGAACCTGCTTTAGCAAAAGAATATTCCCAAACGATATCACCTGTAATGTTAACTTCAACTAATCTAGCTCCATATTCAGTATTAGGATGTCCTGTAACTCCGAATACACCTAGAAAATTGCCATTTGGGAGAAGATCGCAATCTCCCCAGATCCCACTATAATATTCCCGAGGAGAAATCCATTCCCACGAGACATTTGCATACATTTTATCTTCATCAATAGTGATCTCTAAAAGTCTAGATTGAAAATTTGTAATATTAGTTTGATTGTGTTCATCGTTATCAAACATTATGAATTTATTATAATCGATTTTCTCTAAAGCGTGAGTATGGAAGAATAAGATATCCTTCTCATTTCCACTAATATCGAATAGAGTGAAATTACCATACTCTCCCAATGCCCAAATGACATCTCCAGTCTTATGATCAATTTTATAGAAGGTGTTTAGGTTTCTAGAATTAAGATATATCACATCCTCTTTTTCATCATAAAAAACTGTATTTGAATGCGTTAAATCTCTATGAGATCCTGACATATCTTCATATGGACACCACTGAGTAAAATCAACAAAATTAGATGTGTTGACGTGCCAAATTTCTGCACCAGTTGAATCATATTCGATAATCCTATCGAATAAATACGAGTTGTACTCTTCTTTTACAATCTCTCCTTGTAGTGCAAAATATGTGTCATTTGCATAATTTCGTTCATAATCATGATGCCCACTAAAATTCAGATATTGGGTGATATCTGTTTCCAGATTCCATAGATAAGAGCCATCCTCATCTCCATAAAGTATGGTTGTAGAGTTAACAAATTCTGTTGCGTAATCTGCTAAAGCTCCTTCAGTATATAGTTCCTTAGTGAAGTAAATATTTCCATCCAAATCTGCAATTACTAGCGTTCTATTAAATGCTGCCCATGTAACACCGTCATGCCTTTCTACAACAAAAAGATTGTAACCTTCAAACCTATCAGAACTGGCAGTTACATCAAATTTCACGACCTCAAAGAAGTAATCATATTTGATATTATTATTAAGGTTAAAGCTCTGAACTGTTGTAGCTTGTATTGTAAGAAAGGAAATCAAAACAATCGTAAACAGTTTTTTGGTTGAAAGGAAGCTCATTGGAAAGAGTAGTATTTGATGCATATAAATTTTTTATTATTTAACCTCGTAAAGTTCTGATCAAAGTCTTCGTTTCCTAATTATCAACATGAGGAAAACAGCAATTACTGGATATGTAATTAGTTGTTTAATATCAAAACCTGACTCATTAAAAATTGTTACAGAGATATTGCTGAAAGATTTATAGACTTCAGTGTCATTTGAGAAATGATTGCTTTCATCTGCAACAGCTAAAGAGAATTCATGATCACCAATAATATAGTTTGTGACATTCAAAGAGATAGTTGTTGGCTTCCATAATCTCGGAAAAACTATGGTGTTATTTTCAACAATTTCATCATCAATAGAAATATAGTACTTTCCCGTAAATTCTGTTTTTGATCTGAAATTATACCACACATTCCATTCTAGAAAGCTCCCATTTACTCCTAAATCCAAAAGAATAGGTTCAGATACATAAGGGGAAAATCGAAAACGTTCCATTCTATAAACTGCATAAGATTCTTGACCTTGTTGTGGAAAAGAATGTTCCCACACAATGTCGTTATCTTTATTTACTTCTACTAATCTGGCTCCATATTCTGAATCAGGATGACTTAGTGTTCCAAATACTCCTAGAAAATTGCCATTTGGGAGAAGATCGCAATCTCCCCAGATCCCACTATAATAATCTGTAGGAGATATCCATTCTCGTGAAATGTTTGCTATCATCTTATCATAATCAACAGTTATCTCAACGAGTCGTGAACGCAAGTTATTTGCATTGGTTTTGTTATGAAGATCATTATCGAAGATGACGAATTTATTTTCTTCAATCATCTCAAGTGCATGGGCATGGTAAAATAACGAATCTTTCATATTACCATCTATGTCATATAGTGAAAAGTCACCAAATTCACCTAAACTCCAAACTAACTCCCCCGTCTTGTGATCAATCTTATAGAACGTGTTAGTATTTCTGCAATTTAAGTAAATAATGTCATTCGGTTCATCGTAGAAAATAGTATTAGAATGTGTTACATCTCTTCGATCTCCTGACATATCTTCATATGGGCACCAGTGAGAAATATTAACAAAATCGTGAGTGTCAACCGACCAGATTTCTTCTCCAGCAAAAGAATATTCTACAATTCTCTCATATACTGAAGTTAATTCACCTTCATCTGTATGATATGCTTGGAGAGTGAAATAAGAATTGTTACCATAATTGAATTCCACTTCATGGTGCCCAACAGGTCCCAGTTCTACAGATTTTCCTACAGCTAAATTCCACAGATTTGCTCCATTATTGTCAACATAGAGAATGGTTGTTGAATTAACAAATTCAACAGGTACTGCGCAGATGTCCTTTATAATCCCTATCTCATTTTCTAGGTAGATCTGTCCCTCTAAATCCGTAATCAATATTGTTCTATTCAGAACTTTATACTCAATGAAATTTCTTCTTTCTAATAAGAAGAGATTAAACCCTTCATACGCTTCTTGTGAAAGATAAGAATCACCAATTATAACGTTTAGATGTAATGGATCGCCATATGTGTTTTCAGTTTGGAAACCTACAATTAAGATATTTAAGATAAGAAATAATGCTATGGTCTGTCGATGCTTATTTCCAAGAGTATAGATCTGGTGAAGCATTATATCATCTATCTGTAAATTTTGCTTTTAATATTTTGTATGTTCTAAATCAAATATCAGCTATGATTTGAAATAATGTGTGATGGATAGAATTTAAAAAGAATCACTACCTTTGTCTGTTCAGCGATGAATGAGTCAAACAAACCATTAGAGAAATCAAATAATTTGATAAATGAGAAAAGTCCATATCTTCTTCAACATGCATACAATCCGGTTAATTGGTATCCATGGGGAGAGGAAGCTTTTCAAAAGGCAAAGAGTGAGAACAAGCCAATTTTCCTTTCAATAGGTTATTCCACTTGTCACTGGTGCCATGTCATGGAACATGAATCATTCGAGGATGAAGAAGTAGCTGCAAAAATGAATGAAAAATTTATTGCTATCAAGGTTGACAGAGAAGAAAGACCTGATATTGATAGTATTTACATGAGTGTTGCTCAAATAACTACAGGAAGAGGTGGATGGCCATTAACAATTTTCATGACACCTGATAAGCAACCCTTCTTTGCAGGTACATATTTCCCTAAAACCAGTAGATTTGGTGCCACAGGTTTGATGGAACTTTTGGATCAAATTGCAACTGTTTGGGTAGAAAAGAAGGAAGAGATTATTGAAACAGCTGTCAAAATCACTGATGTTCTACAGAAAGCAGCTAGTCCTTATCAAACTGAATACAATGGTGATGAACTAATAATCCGTGCTCTTGATGAATTGGACAACAGGTTTGACGAGAAACTAGGCGGTTTTGCTACAACACCTAAGTTTCCTAGCCCTCATAACCTTATTTTTCTATTAAGATACTGGAAAAGATTTAGAGACAAACGAGCTCTATCTATGGTAGAAACAACTTTGCAGAAAATGCATTTGGGGGGAATATTTGATCACATAGGATTTGGTTTTCATCGTTATTCAACGGATAGAGAGTGGTTGGTACCTCACTTTGAAAAAATGCTTTATGATCAAGCAATGTTAACTATAGCTTATACTGAAACATTCCAGATAACCAAGAAGGAAACCTATAGTGAAACAGCCAAAGCTATCCTTGAATATGTTCTAAGAGATATGACTTCTCCAGAGGGTGGTTTTTATTCTGCTGAAGATGCAGATAGTGAAGGAGTCGAAGGAAAATTCTACGTTTGGACATTGAAAGAAGTGAAGGGAATTTTGACTGAAGAAGAAATGAAGTTCTTCTCCAAATTTTATAGAATGGAAGAAGAAGGGAATTATCTTGAAGAAACTACTAAAGAGAAAACCGGTGATAATATTCTCCATCTCAAAGGTTTTCCTTCAGTTGAAGAAAAGAAGAAATTAGAACTAATTAGAATAAAAATATTTGAAGTAAGAGAAAAAAGAATTCATCCTTTAAAAGATGATAAAATTCTTACAGATTGGAACGGCTTGATGATCTCTGCACTAGCTAAAGCATCAAGGGTTTTTGGAGAACAGAAGTATCAAGATGCAGCTGAAAAAGCTGTTAATTTCATCTTCTCTAAACTAATTACCAGTGAGGGTCGATTGATTCACAGATATCGTGATGGAGAAGCAGCTCTAACATCTAATCTAGATGATTATGCTTTTCTAATTTGGGGATTGCTAGAGTTATATGAAACCAGCTTCAAAATTGAATTTTTAGAAAAAGCAACACAATTGAATTCCATTGTAATGAAACATTTTCTGGATAATGAAACTGGTGGTTTCTATTTCTCACCTGATGATGGAGAAAAACTGCTTGTAAGAGAGAAACTAATTTACGATGGAGCTATACCTTCAGGTAATTCCGTAATGATGCTAAATCTATTAAAACTAAGCAGAATATATTCTAAGCCCGATTTTGAGGAGACAGCTGCTCACTTGATGGCTGTTTTTGCTAAGCAAGTTTCTAAAGTACCATCAGCATTTACATTCTTGATCTCTAGTTTGGACTATGCCATAGGTCCTGCTTATGAGATAGTTTTGGTTGGCAAAGAGACTGATAACAATTATAAAGAAATGCTTGATGTTCTTTATCAAAACTTTTTACCAAACAAGGTAGTTCTCTTCAAGAATACTGAAAAAGAGAATGAAATTGAGCAAACACTAGCTCATCTCAAAGATTTCAAAACGCAGAAAAACAAGACTACAGCTTATGTTTGTGAGCAATTTTCATGCAAACGACCTACAACTGAATTTAGTTTGATGAAAGAACAATTAGGTTTGGGAGAATAGAAATAATTAGTAGGAATGATACAATGAAGATTATACTTGATACCTCGAGATTTGATGAATCTATTGAAGAAAACATGAACATTAACGAGAAATATCTAGAAGGTGTAAAATCCCTCAAGAAAGATTGGAAAAGAATCGAAGATGCTATTATAACAAGAGCTTCCTCATTATTGCCTTTCAGAGAATTTACTGCTGAGATTACTGTATCAATACGTTCCCTTATTGAGGAAAAAGAAACAGAAGGATCAATCGCTATAGATCCTATATTCACAACCCAAACAGAAGCTTTTGTTTCGAAAGTTTCACATAGAGTACATAGTATGTTATGCTTAGAATTACGTAAATATGATATCGATGCTATTGCAGAAGAAGATATGGATATTATTAGAACAATGGAAACAATAAACATAGAGGGAATAGGTGACCACATTGATATAGATTATTTTCTACATGAAGACAATCACTCTTTCTCCAACGATGGATATATCACTGAATTTAAAGCAACTTTACGGAATATTCCCAAAGTAATAACAAATCTCAACGATATTTTAGTTAAGATTTCTCAAGAAGCATCACAACACGAAAAGTTAGGAGAAGAGTTGAGAGAATTTGTTCCTCCTTATGGAAATCCTCTAGGATACTATATGGCAAATATAATAATCAAAAATTCACTTCTTGATGAAATGCTAAGAGATATTGGTAATCCTTTCAGTTTCTTCAGATTGTATAATAAAGCAGTGTTGAAAGATAGAGTAGAAATCCCATCTTTTTCAGAAGAAACTATTAATCTTATTGAAAAACTAGAAAAGCAATACATTAAGTAAAGAAAATAAGAAACTAATATATTATTCCTTTTTTTTGAAAAACGATTTATGTGGTGAAAGTCTTTTCCAAATGACTGCGATTATTCCAGATAATGAAGGTATACCCAATCCTAAAGAGAGACCAAGTACTAATCCAATTCTTCCTACACTTTCATGTGATATAGTTCCTATAGGTTCATATCTATCTGTCTCATTTGAGAGGTGACCCGCTTCGTCAGAGATAACTAAAGAAACCTTGTGTTCTGCATAGTCTGTGGGTGAAATATTATGTCTTACTTTTGTACTCTTCCAAAATCGTGGTAACTCAATTGTTCCATTCTCAACGAGAGAATTATCTAATGAGATGAAATATTGACCTTCGAATTCTGTTTTAGCTCTAAAATTGTACCGCACATCCCATTCTAAATAACTATCATTCTCACCCAAACTGTAATATGTTGGTTCTGAAACTATAGGTTCAAATCTGAATCTTTCCACTCTATAAATCCCAAAAGTATCTGATCCAGCTCTTTCGTAGGAATATTCCCAAACGATTTCCCCTTCCGTGTTTACTTCAACTAATCTTGCACCATAAGTTGTATCTGGGCGAGTTTGAGCACCAAAAACACCAAGATAGTTGTTATTTGGTAGTAAATCACAATCACCAAACCAACCACTATAATAATCTACAGGAGATATCCACTCCCAAGAAACATTTGCATACATCTTGTCTTCATCTATGGTTATTTCTAATAATCTAGAGCGATGATTGGTACCATCTGTTTGGTTGTGTTCATCATTATCAAACACCGAGAATTTATTAGCTGATATCTTTTCGAGTCCATGAGTATGATAGAAAAGTATGTCTCTTTCATTACCATTTATATCAAACAAAGTGAAATTTCCAAATTCTCCTAAACCCCAGATTGGTTCTCCAGTCTTGTGGTCTATTTTATAGAATGTATTTGTATTTCTTACATTTATGTAAATCACATCTTCTGCATCGTCATAGAAAACAGTATTTGAGTGAGTTAAATCTCTATTAGATCCTGACATATCTTCGTATGGGCACCAATGAGTATGACTCACAAAACTCGAAGTACTAACAGACCAAACCTCCTCTCCATCTTCATCATACTCAATTATTCTATCAAATAGATATGATGCACCATCTATTTCAATTGGCTCAACAGACAATGAGAAATAAGTGTTATTAGCATAATTTCTCTCATATTCATGATGTCCATTGAAATTAAGATCATTTGATACATCTGTTTCGAAATTCCAGAGATAAGCACCGTTTTTATCCCCGTACAAGATTGTTGTAGAATTGATGAATTCTGCATTATTGAGTCCTGCTGAATTTACAGGAATTTCTTTAGAGAAATAGATATTTCCGCTTAAATCCGAGATAACCAACGTTCTATTAATTTGTTTCCAAGTATCACTATCATACCTTTGAACTGTATATAGATTATATCCTTCGAATCTTCCTGAATTAATCTGATCATACTCTACTTCCTTTGACAAATCTTGATAACAAAACCCTTCAATTTGTAAATAACTAAGACCAATTGATGATTGAAGAATCAACAAAGAAGAAATTATTAACGTAGATATCTTCATTGCTACTTTACTATTCATTGAAAGTATAAATTGAAACTCTATATAAGACTATTATTATTTATTCTTATGGAGTCCTCTCAATTCTTCGAGTTAATAGGTTAGCTCTCTTTTTTGAAAGACTATTAACGCTCCAATAAGAGCAGCTAGTCCGATACCTAATAGTATAAAGAAATCACCTACAGGAAAAGTTACTAAGTGTAATTGATGCGTACTCGCAGCTGGAATGTGCGGAAAAGCTGACACAAAATCACTTGCTGCAAAGAGCGTGGGATCTAATTGAAATATGCTTCCTGCGGACATATAATGGAATACTGAGAAATATTGTAACCACGATAGACTATCAACCATTCCTCCTATTCTGACTATTATGTACATTCCTCCAACTATCAGTGCTGCTGCTGAATTTGCTTTTCTTGATTCTAGAAATATAGCTCCGCACAGAAGAGATATTGCACCAAGAGCAAAATACCACATCCATACACCTATGACGGAATAAGTGAGTGTAATATAATTTAGGCCTGCACTATTCCCCGAACCTACAAGAGAAACTGTAGAGAGGTAAGCTGATAATAGAATAAATAGTGGATAAAGTAGATTGTAAGTTAGATATACCATAAATTTCTCAAGTAGATATTTCCATCTAGGTATAGGTAAACTTAATGACATATCTAGGGTCTTCTTATCAACTTCAGTAGTAATCATTCTAGATGGAAAGAATATGACAATGAACAACATAATCATCTCCATCCAGATAAAGAGGTACATGTAAAACATTCCTTCCCATTTACTAATATCTACAAAACCTAGAGACCCAAGAAATGCTTTGTACGCTGGATTTGACAAAATTGTTTTGAAAACCTCAGAAGCTACTTCTAATTGGGGCCAGATAGAAGCAATGAGTGGGATCATAATTGCCACAATTAGTGGAGGGATTAAACCACTTTTCCAATTCTTCTTAAAATTTTTAACAAATACTCTTAACATTCAAACCACCTATTGATAATAATGTAGAAAAATCTCCTCAAGATTAGCATCTTCTATAGTCAAGCGAATAATTTTATATTTTGAAAGTGTTTTCAGTAGCTCGTTTATGTTTTCTTTGAGCTGTAGCTTGAATGAGGTATCATTTATTTTTTCAATATTTGTTATATAAGATAAATCTTCGAAGAATGATTCATCAGGAACTGAATCTTTTGAGAAATTTATATTGATGTTTTGTAGAAATTTGCTTTTTAAATCAATAATCTTTTCTACGAGAACAATTTTTCCTTCTTTAATTATAGCAACTCTATCGCAAATAGACTGAACTTCTGCTAGATCATGAGAACTTAGAAAAATTGTTACTTCTTCCTTTCTCAACTGCTTTAGAATATGATGAAATTTCGAAGTCATCAAAGGGTCCAAGCCAGATGTTGGTTCGTCCAAAATTAACAGATCTGGTTTTGAAGCTAATGCTGCAATTATTCCAACCTGTTGCCTATTACCAGAAGAAAGAGCTCGAATTTTTAAACTCAAATCAACTTTGAAATTCTTCTTTAATTTCTTTAGAAATTTTGCATTATTCGGTCTAAAGTATCCATAATAATTGATGAGTTCATTTCCAGTAAAATTATCATAAAGTGCCATATCACCGGGAACATATCCTATTCTCTTTCTAATAGCTAAAGAATCTTTATGATGGTCAAGTCCAAAGACAGTAATTTCACCATCTTGAATATTTAAATAATCAAGGATAGAACGCATAGTTGTAGTCTTTCCAGAACCGTTTGGACCGAGAAATCCGAAAATTTCTCCTTTATTTACTGTAAAGGAAACATCTTCAGCACCAGTGACTTTTCTACCAAGTTTCTTGATTTTCAGGTTTACTTCTCTACCATAGATCTTTGTTAGGTTAGAGACTTGAAGAATTACATCTGATGACATCTGTGTTCAAATCAGTCTGACAATAGACATTTATAAAATTGTATTTATCACAGCATATCTTGCTTTAAACCATAGCTTTATTAGATAAAATGTAGTAATTTTCTTCTGAACTATGGGGGTTCACATATTATGAATAAAAAAACAATTTACTCCTTATTAGTTACAATGATTTTAATGGGTTCAATGATCCCATTGCAGACACAAGCACTAGCCGATACTGTTGTATGGCATTCTAGTTTGGATGATCAGGTGATTGCTTGGAGAATAGTAGATCAATATCTTTTTGATTCTTTACAACCACCATCACTAGCAGGTGTAGATCTTGTCCTTGGTAGTGTTATGGCATTTGAAATAAACGATACCTTGCCCACTCTCTATGATGATGTTTATGGAACTGATATGCCACCAACCTTCCTTAAGTTAATCGTAAATTACCAAGAAGTTTCATTTTTCGATTTCACTGAAGATGAACCTTCCTTTGCATTGCAATATATGGTTATTCCTTACCTCTTCAACGAAGCAGCTTCAGGTAATACACTCAATATTACTCAGCTCTTAGAACATAGAGCATCTTTAGATCCTAATGTAACCTCAATCAGTTATAATATGGTAGGTGCCAATTATGTTAGAGTTGCTATATTCAATGATTTTCTAGATTCCTTTGTGATAACATATAACAATCAAACAGGAATTGCTGCTGATTTCTTTATAGAGGATGATTTTGGTGAAATGTTTTGCCAATTAGATATATGGGAATCTGATATAGATGACTCTGGTGTAACAATTGATAATACACTTGATTGGCATGCAAATCTAGGCGCTGGAACAGTTCTCGCTTGGGAATTTACAGATCTAGCATTTGATGTTTCTGGTGATGGTTTTATGCCAATTACTGAAACTCAAAATGCAACAGTAGGCGGTATTATCACATTCGAATATCTTGCTGCTATACCAACTGATCCAACTGGATATTATGGGCCAGATCCAAGTTTCTTTGATGTATTCTACGAAGAAGAAGACGTACCTTCATCTTCTGAAAACAGAGCTCAATCAATTATTTGGTTAACAATGATCAATCCACTATCAGCTTCTCTATACAACGGAACTCTTGTCCCAATGGAAGATATTCATCAACTTCGTGAAATCAATGATCCAGATGTTTCATCTACAGTTATTAGTACTTTAGGTACAAATATGCATCTGGAATTTGAATTAGCAACAGGAGAAGGAGATGATTGGGACGTAGCTTTTGATATAAATACTGATTCAGGAATCGTTTCAACTTTAGATGTCAACATCCCAGGAATGGTTGATTTCGTAATGGAATTCGCTCCAGATAATTCTACTTTGAATATCGATGGTTCTGTCATAACAGATACAAATGAAACTCGAACTTTACCTGGTTTCAACTGGTTCTATCTTATGCTATCTGCAATTATTGCTATACCAATAATCAGAAGAAGAAAGAGATAATCTCTTCTTTTTTTATTTTTCTTTTAATTTCTGTTCAATTCTTGTAACTGCTTCTTGTAAAGTTTCTAGTTTGTGTGAAAAAGAGAATCTTACATATTTTTGAGTATCAGTATTTGAACTGTTTTTCTGATAAAAACTTGATCCTGGAACAGTAGCAACTCCTTGATCTCGTACTAAGAAATCAGCAAATTCAATATCACTATGGCTAAATTCTGATACATTTGCTAGAAGATAATAAGCACCTTTAGGATTGATAGGATACATCCCCAATTCTGATAAATTATCAAATAAATAATCTCTGTTTATCTGATATCTCTTTCTTAATTTAGTGTAATATTCTTTCCCCAAATCAAAAGATTTCAGAACAGCTGTCTGAAGCAATGATGGTGCACAAATTGTTAGATAATCATGTACTTTTCTTATACCACTCATCAGCTGTTTCTCAGCAGCGACATACCCTAATCTCCATCCTGTAATTGAAAAAGTTTTACTGAACCCAGAAATTGTTATTGTTCTATCAAACATTTCATCAATACTTGCAGGACTTATGTGTTTTAAACCATCATAAATTATGTACTCATAAATTTCATCAGTGACAGCTATCAGATCATTATCATTACAGAAATCAGAGAGAAACAAGAGTTCATCTTTTGAGAAAACTCTTCCTGTTGGATTATGAGGAGTGTTGATGAAAATAGCTTTGGTTTTGTCATTGATGCTTTCTTTAAAGGCTTCCTCATCCAATTTAAAGTCATTCTGTCCAAGTTTAACAAATCGAGGTTTGGCCCCACTCAGATAGGTCAAAGGAACATAATTCTCATAATGAGGTTCTAGAATGAGCACTTCATCAGAGGGATTTAGAATAGCTAACATACTGCTTGCGATTGCTTCACTTGCACCACAAGTAATTGTGATTTCATTTTCTGAATCATAGAGAACGTCATTGTAGTTTTCTAGTTTGTCAGAAATTTTTTCTCTTAGATCTTTTCGTCCATATGTAATAGAATATTGGTGGTCATTTTCCTTAAGAGCTTCATCTATTCCTTCTAACAATATAGCTGGAGGTGCATAATCTGGCATCCCTTGAGATAAATTAACTGCGTTATGTTCAATGGCTTTTCTTGTCATTTCACGGATTACTGATTCTTGAAAATTGGATAAATGAGCTGCAAGAGGATTCATCAACTGTAATGAAAAACAATGGTTAATATCTCTTTCTAGAAAAAAATTAATCATCAGCTGTATAAAATTCAGTTTTCTTAATATTAATCAATCCTAGCATTGAAAGATCTTCAACTCTATCAATGAAAGTTAGAAAATTCATAGATTGTTCAGCCTTGAAGTAGATATCAAGAAGTGTCTTGTATTGATTACCTATACAATATGTTAGCAACTTTTCATAGGTGAAGAAATCTTTTCCTGAAAGATCACCTCTAATTGAAGGCCATTGTCTTCTAAATGTCGCATAAGATTTTAAAGATGCTAGGGGGAAGGAACTCTTAGCATGTAGTATCATGTCTAATTCGATAATAGTCTCACCAGTAGGACCTGTTGGTATTTTTGGATCGAGATAGGAAATCATGTAAGATAACATCTCTTCATCAAGAAGTACAACGGACTCAAGTATTGAAGCAACTTGCTTTAACCAATCTTCAGCAATATCTAAATCAACCCCTCTACTTAGTTTTGCTTTAATGTCAATAAACTGAAGTTCTGAAGAAATTTCTATTGTAAATTTATCTACTTTTTTTGATGTTTGGAAGTGAGTCTGTCTCAGTCTATCAATTATCGTTACTTCTTTGATATTTTTACCTTTGAAATCTTTCTCTAAAATTATTTTTACTGCTTTGAAGTCTACTTTTTTAGGTACTGGTATTTGCATGGCAGTGATGTCTTGCTTTGAAACATTATCACCAACACGAACTGGAACTTGAGATCGTACAACCATATTTCTGTCAACATATAGAATATTGGCATTTAGCTTATCATCAGAACAGGGATGAATATCAACATATTCGACATAACCTCTCTCATCAACACTGTGATGCAAAGATGGCAGAACAAAAAGTATCCTTGTTTTCTTACAAAGATTACATTCATAATCGATTTTCCTTCTGCCAGATTTATTACTCACTAAATAAGACCTCAGATGTGTTTATGGTAGTCTAAAATGTTTGGCAAATATTAATCTTTTCTTACTATTATCCGCAAAAAACATGAAATTCACAGATAAATTATACAAAATCTTTAAATTTATTCAAATAATGCAACTTTCATGGCGCAAACTTTTTCCTTTTTCCTATTTGTTGGCTATGCCCTTCTATATGGTTTACCAATCTATATGTGTAACTCATTTGCTAACTTGAGTAAATTCATACCATTTTTAGGTTCTCCTGTAGATTTCAATAAAAACTGGAAGGATGGTAGGAGAGTTTTTGGAGATCACAAAACTTGGAGAGGAATAATCTTTGGTATCATTGCAGGTACTGTAACTGGAGTATTAATATGGTATTTCTGTTTCTTCAAATACAACTTACTTGAAATTGATGATAAGTTTCTCTCATTAGGGACTTCAACAACAGGCTATCCAGTCTATCCCTGGTATGTAGGTTTCTTCATGAGCATAGGGGATCACGCAGCAGACTTAGCCGGTTCGTTCATTAAACGTAGAATGAATATACCATCAGGTGGAGCACTACCGTTATATGATCAAGGGTCATGGGTAGTCACAGGAATATTACTAGCACTACCCTTTACTTGGGGTGCATATTACTTATGGTTCTATATTGTAACCCTGATTATAATAACACCAGTGATACATTTCATTGTTAACATCGCTGCATATTGGTTAAAACTTAAAGATGTTTGGTATTAGTTTGCCAACTTTTTTATATATGAAGAATAATAAAATATGTGTTTACATTTGAAGTAAATATTTGCTAGGAGTTTTACTCCATGAATCCGGAAGACGAAGCAATATTGTTCCAAGAAACATTTGATATCATATTTCAAAATAGTATGGATATGATTTTTGTAGTCGATACTGATGGAACAATACTTGATTCTAATATCCAATCTCTTAGATATTTAGGAACAACTTTGAAGAATCTTCAGAAGCATAAACTGAGGAAATTCGTAAAAGAATCTAGAGCATTCAAAGAATTTCTTGATTCAACGATTTTAGAAGGATCTAAAATGGATCAGTTCACTTTTATTACAAAGGATAAAAAAGAAATTCCTTTCCATGTCTCAGCCACACTAATTAAAACTGAGAATTCTAGTTACTTAGTTTTTCTATGTCGAGACATAAAAGATATGATCGAAGTAACTGCCCAAAGAAGATTCTTTTTTGAACTCTTCCAACATGATCTTCTCAATAACCTTCATGCAGAGATAGGTTATCTAGATTTCTTTAAACGATTATACAAACAGGAAGAGTGGAAAGGAGAAACAGCTGAACAACTGTTAGAAAAAATGCGCGAAATGATGGTACGTTCGATTTATCTTGTTCAAAATGCAAATATCAACTTACTAATTCAAGAAGAAAGACCTTTATCTAAACAAAAAGTGTCAGATATCCTGGCGCATAGCATAAGGTACCTTACCAACTTCTTCTCTAAACAAATAACAGCTGAAATCACACATCTTGAAGATTTGATTGTACTCGGTGATGAATACATGTACAGGGTTTTTGTAAATCTTATAGTTCGTATGCTAGAGTATACTGATGAGAAAATCAAAGTTGAAATTTATGTGACAAAACCTCAGAGTTACAAAGTGAATATCAAGATGCACTTTGAAGGAGTTGTTCTTTCAACAGATGCTAAAACAGAAATTCTTGAAATCGCAGCCCTAGATAGAAAGAAACTTGACGTGGCAGTAACACAGAACATGTTAGATAGATACGAAATGAGACTTAAAATCGAATATGTAAAAAGACTCGGTGATGTGGTTGGTACAAGAATAACGGTATCTGTTCCAGTTTTTGAAACAGATTGATTAATTTCTAGATAGATTGTTTTTACTAATTATTTTCTTCCACTCGAAATTTAGGGGGACCCTTCTTACTAAGAACCCCATCTGAAAAGGAGGTTTACAATAAGGTAGATTAGAAAGATGTAAGGCAGAAAAAAATGAAAGGAAAAAGGTTACATCATCCTTTCTTTTCCAATCTATATATTGAAAGTAATCCCATTATTCCCAATATAGCTATCAGACTTACACCTAAACTTGTTTCTTCAGGTTGTTCGTAGTAAACATAATGACAATTAGAAATTGTGCTATATTCTGAACCATCATATGCAACAATAACATAATAATACATCCCAGTTGATGTTAAAGTATCTGTATATGTATTTGCTTCAGTAGTATCTAATACTGTGAGTCCATTAATATCAGAGATGAAACTTGTTGAGCGATAAACCATGTATTCGATGGCATCAGGAATATCGTTCCAGTTCAAAGTTACAGAATTGTTATTTGAGGGATTGGGCATTATAGGTTCTAATACAGGTGCAGCAAGAGGTGGAAAGATTACTTCAACATAAACGCATTGAGATACAGCTGAAGATAAAGGACTGTATGCTTCTATGACATAATAATAACTCCCATCCAATGTTATAACATCTATGTACTCACTAGCCGTACTCGTACCAATAGGTGTAAGGGAGTCAATTTCCCAAATGAACGATGTTGACCTATAAATGTTATAATATAAAATACTGTCAACATCAGACCAATCTAAATTTATAATTCCACTATTACTAGGATTAGGAAGAATACATGTCAAGATTGGTTGTTTCGGAATATTTACCTTAAACTTATAAAAGACATTGAAATATCCAGATCCTCCATCATATAGACTGTTATCGTTCCACACACAATGAACATTACTGAATTTATCAACTTCAATTAAAGGTTGAAGTGATTCTCCAGAACTTTCAGAGGAAACTAATTCAACTGATGTCCAAGTTTGGGTATGATTCAACCAAATTTTAAAGAAGATTTCTGTGTACGGATCACAATATTCTTCCCAAACAGTATACAAATTACCATAATCATCAACAGCTAGTGAAGCTTTTTGAGATAAGCTAGAACTTTCAGTTGAAACTATAAATATTGATGACCAATTCTGAGAGGTCATGTTCCAATACCTGTGAAAGATGTCTGTATCAGCTCCAGAACCCATGTAATTATTCACTACATCATCCCAGATACAATGAACGCTTCCATAAATATCTACTGCAATCTTTGGATTGTATCCACCACCATAATTACCATCTATTTCATTCACAATTTTATAATCGCCCCATGTTGAAGTTTCATAGTACCAACTTCGCATAAGAATATTGCTTAAACCAGAGCATATAATATGAACATTAGCCTCACTATCTGTTATTATGTCAAGTTGATAACGAGAACTATTATCCGGATAGCCTATTACTGCGCTAAAATCATAAGGAGAAGTCCAAGTGTCATCATTATTCTTTTTTCGATATCTAAGAAAATTACCATATTCAACATCCGGAGTATATTCAACAATTTCTTCCCATAGGAAGTGAACGTTTCCATAAATATCTACTGCAATCTCTAAACTATGCACTACTGTCGCTAAATCTACTAATACAGGAGAAGACCATGACCCAGAAGTGGAATTTCTATACATATAATTTATATCGAAAGACGAATTTATCCATGCGAAATGTATAGAGTTATTTGAATCTAGTGTCATAGAATAATCTATGTACTTTTCTGATATTACAATCTCATCAAGAGACCAAGAGAGATTCTCTGCAAATTTAACTTTGTAGTATATTTCATCATCATGAACACTCCAGAATATATGTAGATTACCTGAAATATCAGTCTCAAATGAGTAAACAAATGCATCACCTGAGGCTGTACCCAATTTCACTGCTTCTGTCAGAGACCATTCAGCATCTTCAACATTGAGAGTTGGTGAAAAAAGATTGGAATTTTCGTCCGAACTCAAAACTGAATTTATCCTATAATTTGATGAAATACTTACTAAAAGTAACAAAATAAAAATATACATAATAAAATTGTTATTT
>JAAFKJ010000072.1 GCA_021399395.1 Candidatus Heimdallarchaeota archaeon | reverse complement strand
GTAGAAGTTGAGGAAGTTCTAGAAGAACCAGAAGTAGAAGTTGAGGAAGTTCTAGAAGAACCAGAAGAAGACAAGATTCATCTGGATAAGGAACTTCAAAAAGTAACTATAGGTTTGGCAAAAGCTGTTTCTGGAGAGGAGGTTGGCGAAATTAATGCTAGTGACCAAACAGAGATTCAAGAAATTATAGAAAAAGAACAAATACCTCTACCTTCAGAAAGTAGAGACAGTATAATAGAGAGTAGGGTTGAAGAAGCAATAGTAACCCCTGAGGTATCTGTAAGTCCTGATCGAATTGAACCCCAAGAATTACTTGAAGAAGAACAAATAAGTGGGTTAGATACAGTAGACTTATCCTCTCCCATCGTTAAAGAACCCGTTATTAATGAGGAAATCCTAATTCAACCTGAAAATATACCAAAAGACATTCACAACATTGTGTTTGTGGAAGAGACTACCAGTGTTCCAATAACTCAAGATGAGATCATTATTACTACAACTGAAGCTACAGAAGAAGTTGTGGAAAGTACAGATATTGAAGATACTTCAGATGTTATGGTTGAAAAAATAGATTTTGAATCTGTACTTGAAGCTTCAACTATTGAAGATTTTTCAGTTGAACCAGAAGTTGTAACTGAAGAGGTAATCCCAGAAGTTGTAACTGAAGAGGTAATCCCAGAAGTTGTAACTGAAGAGGTAATCCCAGATCAAGAGACTTTTACAGATGAGATAATTACAGAAACTGTGGTTCCTGAAACAACACCAGACGTAGTTGAAGGATTAGATTCAGAAGCTGTGACACGCAGACAGACAATTATTGAACAGATGCTTGCTGACACTAAAAAGAGGGAAGAACAAGATGGTTTCAAGGTACGAGAACTAGGAGAAACCGCAGGAAGATCCTATTCAGCAGTTGTGTTTGGAAATGAATCCAATAAAAACGTAAAGAAATGGAAAAAATGGGAGAAAAGACGATTACGTCAAAAAAAGAAGAGAAAAAGTAGTTGAAAGAAAACTATTACAATCACAATAAATTCAAATACTAACACAAAAATTGAAAGTTAAGTAGTGATTGAAAATTCAACTCACACAAAGATGTGAGGAAATTAAGATGAGTGACTTTGATTTAGATTGGAAAAAGTTTGTTGGATTTAGCTTGTTTACTTTGGAAGAAGATATGGTTTTTGATAAAGTTATTAATACAAAAACTCCCTTCTCAACAGTCTTCCAAGTTATTGATACAAGCACTAAAACTCGAGAGGAGCTGAAGAAATCACAAGCCATTTCTTTGATAAATGAAGTTTTCAGAGTTGATTATCACCTCTATTATAACATTGTACTTGCTTGTATGTTTCTTCCAGAAACTGAAGAGAGTTTAGCAGGACGCATAATTCAGATCATTAAAAACAATTTACATGAACAACTCAAAGACTATGGTACAATTGACAAAATGGAACCAAGATCACAAACAGCTTTAATCAAACGTTTAGGAAATCTAATTTCTGAAAGAGCTGCTAGTCAGATAAAATATGATTATTTTCCTGCTAAGAAGCCTCAAGTCATTGAATCAGAGCCAATAGTTCCTGCAAGAGTAGAAGAACAACCTGTTTCATCAACTACTTCGGCTTCATCGCATTCTCCCTCACAAACTGAAACAACTCCTTCATATTCTCAATCTCAACCAACCAGCAGTACTGATCCCGGACAAGTAGAGGATTTGTTAGAACATTTAGGACAAAAAAAAGGTCGCCACACAACATTTATTGAAAATGACAAAAAGGTTGAGATGACTCAAAAGCTTCTTGAAGACACAAAAAAAGATTCTATAGAACGACTAATATCGTCAATAATTAAAGGTTTATCTTCAAAGACAGGGGTTTGTTTTGTATTTACAGGAGACAAAGGAGTTTTAGAAACAATTACTCATGGTATGTCTGAGAAACATGCAGAATTTGTTTTGGGAATTCTATCAAAGTATCCTGAAGTTGTTAAGCAAACACTTGAATCACCTGGAGATGAGAAAACTCTTGATGCAGGAGATGGAGTGGTTATAATAGAAGAAACTGAAGGTGGAATGCTAGTAAGTATAACAAAAAATAGAGAGGAAATTACAATCATATCAAAGAGAATGAAACTAGTAAAAACAATGATTGGTGAGTTTCTTAAATCATCTTTCTAAAATCTGCATGATGCACCTTTGAATTTTTATTTCAAAATCTATGGAGTTGGTGAAAATTTGGGATAAAAATCAAGCCAAAAGAACATTTTTCTTTAAGGAAATACGGAGTAGTGTAAAAGATACTTTATCTCTTTTCAAATATTTAGAAAATAAATTAAAAAACGAAGAAATCAGCACGAGTAAAATAAGTGAGAAAGAATTTTCGTTTTTTACAAAAATACATGGAAAAAGAATTATTGTTGAGGTTACTGATACCGATCGTGAGAATTTTCTAGAAATTAACGCGTATAATCCAAGAAATAGCTATCTAGGGGGAGTTTATAGTTGGTCAAACAAACAAATTTTTGGTTTAAAATACAGTTTGTGGATTGTTATGTTAATTGTAGCTGTTTCAATTGTACCACTGATTATTCTTCTTGCCATTCAAGAAAACATAACACAGGAATCACAAGCAGTTCTTCGTATTGGAGGAATTGTTTTAGTTGCAATAGGTGGTGGAATATTAATTTTGTATCTTCTTTCAACTAGGTTATTTTTAGGGAGACAAGTTAAACTTTATGATTCGATTACAGAATACTCCCAAAGGATCGTTAGAATTATTGAAGAGTATAAAGAAGATGCTATATTGAAAAAATTCTGTTGGAGTTGTTATAAAGAAATCAAAGTTGAAACTCAAAAATGCCCTCATTGCGGAATTGAGCTATAACTTGTTGTATCATTAGTTAAAGATCTTCTAGAAGCAAAGTGTTTTTTACCACAACTTTTTGGACATGTCTTAATCTTCTTGATAATTCATCTACATCTTCTTGTTGCTGAGTGATTCCTATTAGATAATTATCTTTTTGACAATTTTCTAATACAACAAAACCGATTCCAGTATCTAAAACTTTGACTTCCTCGTCAGAGCCTAGTAAATCGTTAACGACAGGGGGATATTTTTGGAATATTTCAAGAATCTGTTTTACTACTTCCTTACTCAGTGGTCCTCTTACTATAGCCCTTTTGTCATCACTTTCAGGATGTGGAACTAGTGAAGCAGCCGACAGGGAATCTAAATCACCCGAAATACTATCCAGCAAAGCATCGATTGTAACTCTTATCGCTTCTTGAACCTCATCAGAAGATGACGTTTGATCCAGAAAATCTCTAAGATATTGACCTGATTTTAATTTCCTTTTTGGGATTTTCAAAGTTTCATATGCAACTTCTTCCATCTCTACGAAAATATCTTTTTGAGGGGCTTTTCTTTTACGTGAAGTAATTTTTTTAGACGGTGAATCTTCGGAAGTTTTTTTAGTAGTCATTAAGTATCCTCAAAAATAATATCACCATGAAACTCTAAAAATATTTCCTTACTATTAATGAAACTATGACGCGTAATTTTTCAATAGATGTAAGAATAGATGGACACACGTTATGAAACTTGGTTAAACTTGCCAGAAGGCGTCTAACCGTCGTTTAAGTGGG
>JAAFKJ010000071.1 GCA_021399395.1 Candidatus Heimdallarchaeota archaeon | reverse complement strand
GCCAATATGTTAATGGCAATAAAATATGCAAAGTATTTCGAATTAACAAAGGATGATATTGTTCTTACAGTATTTACAGATTCGATGGAACTCTACCAATCAAGATTAGTGGAAATGAGAGAGAAACATGGAACTTACACCAAAGATGACGCTTTACGAACTTTTCATTTAAATCTTGAGGGACAAAAAGCGGATAATTTGATAGAGCTCAATTATCTACAAAGAAAAAGGATTCATCATTTGAAGTATTATACTTGGATTGAACAACAAGGTAGAGATGTAGATGAACTTGATGCCCAGTGGTATGACCCTGATTATTGGAAAACAATCCAGAATTCTGTAGAACCAATAGATGAACTAATAATAGCTTTCAATGAGAAGGTTAAGAATATACAAGATTAACGTCTGAAGAAAGAGAGTAAGATTGGTTTATCATTATTTTTTTTCCACGTATATAAGTGAAAGTAAGTATTATATTTTGAAGGCACTATGACAGAGGTCATTAGAGGAGATAATACAAATCTGAAAAAGGAATTAATATCTTCCCTAATTGATGTTGAAATTGGTGCTAAGGAGAAATTTCTACAATCGCTTGATAGGCAGGAAGAGAGGGTTCAAGACTGTATTGATGAGATAGTTGATATTCTTCAAGAACATATTCAGCGAGAATTTCTGATACAAACTGTAACACAATTTGAGAACTTACAATTATTATTGATTGTTAAGAAATTAAACAAAAGTAAACATTTTACTCGAAATCAAATTGTGATTAATTTTCTAGCTATTTTAGACAATCTACTAGCTTCTATCTACGAAAAACTAACTCCTAGTCATTTCGAAGTATTAAGATTAAATATGGAAGGATTAAGCAGTGGAAAATCTTTCAGTTATAACATAATGAAAAAAGTACAAATTGAATTAATCCAAAAAGGTTACATCTCTAAAATTCGGAAACTCGGATACACTCTGAAGCTCAAGGATCAGTATTGTCAAATAATTAATCATATGATGTCTATCTATCCGCAACATTTGGACAAATTATCAGACATGGAAATAGCTGGATATGGATTGGTTCACTCTAAATCTATTCCAAAACTAGAAGTAACAAAATCTGCTGCTGTTGTGATTGGATCTCAAATACCTACATACTTTGAGAAAAAAGAAGAACAGGAACTATTTTGGAAATATCTCGAAGGCATTACAGATGAAGATGAGACTAAGATTAAGAGGAAAGTATATCGTTTTAGAACCAATTTGAAGAAGGAAGATGAAGATTCCTCACTCTTTAGTTATTCCTTAGATAAGTAAATATCTCAAATTGCTAATTCATTTTATTTCATTACTTTTATATAGGTTTCAACTTCCTCGTTAAATATATTTTTTAAAATGGTGGAGCTTATGAATGATGACGAAAGCAGTTCTGTTTTGGCAACAGATGTAATCGTAGTCGATGAAGATTCCATCGAAGAAAAACCAGAAAAAGAACCCACATATTTGGACGTTTTTAAGAACAGAGAATTTATGAAATTACTAACAGGACAATTTTTTAGTAATTTTGGAGACGCAATCTTTCGAATGTCCATTCAATTCTATGTTTATGCTTTGACTGGTTCTGCAACCGCTATGACTTTAATACTGGCAGCGCAAACGGTTCCATGGATTATTATTGGTCCTATTGCTGGGGTTTTTGCAGATAGAATAAGCCGAAAGGCAATCATGGTTGGTGCAGACATAATACGGGGATTTACTATCTTACTATTACCACTTTTGACTCTTGTTTTCTCTACAACATCAATAGTTTATGGTATTGCAGTTATAGCTTTTATATTAGGCGCAGCAGCTGCTACTTTTGTTGCCCCTAGATCTGCAGCTATTCCAGAGATTACTGGTATGCGTCTTTATGTTAAAGCCATATCATTAAGTCAGTTAATTTTTCAAACATTAGCAGTAATTGGACCTCTCATTGCAGCTCCCATCTATTTGATTTTGGGAGAACAAACTTTCTGGATTACAAGTGCTTGTTATTTCTTCTCAGCTATAGTGATTTTCTTTACAGTTATACCATCTGCATCCCGTAGTACGAAAGAAAAAATAGGTATAAAACTAGTTCTCAAAGATTTGAAAAATGGATTCGTTTTTCTAATAAAACATCCTACTGTGAGACTACTACTCTTTCTGTTTACTTTCATAGTTATAGGTACAGCATTCGCGGGACCACTTCTATTACCCTATCTTTTCGAAATCAAACATAACTCAATTGCTATTCAATATTTCACTACGCCTAAATCATTATTTGGAATAAAAAATTTTGCACATATAGCAACCTATTACTATAATGCTACTTTTTCAACATCTATTCCATACTTTAATGTCCCTCAAATGGCTTATGAGATACGAAATCTAGGATATATGGCTGCTCATTACTACGATGCCCTTATTCCTGGGTTCGAACCATCCATTGTAGTTCTTCTCAGAAGTCTTTCTGAATCACAATATGCGTACATTGGTGCAGCTAGTGCGTTAGGAGCTGTTGCAGGAAATCTAATATTTGGTAGATTTGAGAAAAAAATTGGAAGACCCAGAGCTCTGTTATTAGGTTCTATAGCAATTTCAGGTTATTATTTTGTATTTTTCTTCAAACCAGGACTAATAGTCCTATTACTTTTTGGTTTGGCAATGGGATTCTTCAACGGTATGATGAGTCTAGGAGTAAATGCATTATTTGCTGAAAATGTTCCAAATGAAGTGAGAGGAAGAGCATATAGTGCAACAAATGCGTACATACAAGTGTTATCTGTAGTGTGTTTATCAATATCTGGCTTAACAGCTGATTCGATAGGAATATTGATTACAATTACTGGTTCAGGAATTTTCCTTTTACTTACTACAATTGTAATGATAATCTGGACAAAATCATACAGATTTGCTGCAGAAAAGCCCAATCCTAATCTTATAGCTTATGAATAACACTAAAGAAATTCCTAAAATATTAGAAGTATTGATCTAGACTTTTAGCTTTCATCTCTTGATTAAGTAGTTGTTTCTTTCTTGGATTATTAGACTGTCCTGCAAACTTACCAAGCTTACCACTAGACAGAATAACTCTATGACAAGGGATAACGGGACCAAATCTATTTTTCATCATAACATTACCCACGAACTGAGCAGCTCCTGGGAATCCTGATTTTTCAGCTAATTCACCATATGAAATCGTCTCTCCAGCTGGAACTTTTGCTAGAGTTTTGAGAACTTGTGTTTCCTTTTCAGTAAATCCAGTGAAATCATATTCAACTTTGGATATATCAAAGGATGTACCTGTTTCGATTCCATTAATAACATCAATGTAAGGATGACGTTCTTCTTTTACTGTCACTGAAGTATCAGCTATTTTTGTTAGATATTTAATAGCATCATCTTTACTCTTGAAAGAAGAAGAGTAGTATAATTTGCTATCATTTAGCAGGACAGCAGTCCAATTTTCCCCAGTTTTTGATACGATTAAATCCATTTAACCACAACTCTTTTCTAATATTTTGGTATATAAAG